>DAIQAV010000074.1:0-10524 GCA_036781505.1 Candidatus Anoxymicrobiaceae bacterium
CCATGGGTCTGTGAGCCCGGCGGCGAGGACCGTCAACTACGGGGGCTCGGCGATGGTCAACATCACGCCCGATGATTACTACGTGGTCGCATCGATCACCGACAACGGCGACGCAAAGGCCCCGACTAATACCTACACCGTCAACGACGTGACCGCCGCGCACAACGTGGTCGTCACATTCGCGCTCACGGCCCCGCAGGTGGCTTCGGTCTTGCCGACGAGCGCGAGCCCGGGCACGCAGCTGACGATCAAGGGGTGGTGCTTCGGCTCGAACGTCAGCGACTCCGTGGTCACGGTAGGCGGCGTCCCCGTGGAAGTGGTCTCCTGGACGGATACGGCCATAGTGGTCGTGGTCCCCGAGGGGGCCTCCTCCGGCTCAGTGGTCGTAAAGACCTTCGGCGGCGGCTCGAACAGCAACAAGACCGAAACGATCGTCAACCCCACGTGGTACCTCGCTGAGGGCAGCACCGCCTGGGGCTTCAGCTCCGCCATCCACATCGAGAACCCCAACGACCAGGACGTCAACGCCAGGGTGACCTACATGCTCACCGACGGGAGCACCAAGTCGATCATGGTCGGCCTTCCCAAGATGAGCCAGACGGAAGTGTCGCCTTTTGACACCATCGGCGCGGTGGACTTCTCCACCAAGGTCGAGTGCCTCCAGGGCAAGTCGATCGCGGTTGACCGCACCATCAACTGGGAGATAGGCGTCGGACAGGCCGCGGCCATCACCAACTCCATTGGGGTGACCGGCACTGCAACGACATGGTACCTGCCCGAGGGGTCCTCCAACTGGGGCTTCGAGACATGGCTGCTCCTCCAGAACCCCAGCGCGCAGCCTGCCAACTGCAAGGTGACCTACATGATCGAGGGCGTTGGTCCCAAGACCATCGACCACAAGATCGCGGCGCACTCGCGTGCGACCTTCAACATGCTGGACGAGATAGGCAAGGCCGACGCGTCCATCAAGGTCGAGAGCGACATCGGGGTGATACCCGAGAGGTCGATGTATGCGCACTGGACCGAGCCGGATTCGGGTCAGGACGCGCGCCGCGAGGGGCACGACTCGATCGGAACGACGCTGCCGGCGACGGACTTTTTCCTGGCCGAGGGCAGCACGGCCTGGGGCTTCACCACCTACGTGCTGGTGCAGAACCCCAACCCCACGCCGGCGAACGTGACGCTGACGTACATGACCAACAAGGGCCCCGTCTCGGATCCCGCGTTCACCATGCCGCCCAACTCGAGGAAGACCATACGCGTCAACGACACGCATGCGAACGTCGACCTGTCGACCAAGGTGCACGCCGACGTCTCGATAGTGGCGGAGCGCTCGATGTACTGGGCGGCGGCACCCGGTTCGGGACTGGCGACGCACGACTCGATCGGGACCAGCGCCGCGCACTCGTTCTGGTGCCTCCCCGACGGTTCCATATCGCCGGACGACGGCGGGAGCGAGACGTTTACCCTGGTGCAGAACCCCAACGACGTGCAGGTAACCGTCAAGGTCAGCTACCTGTGCCTGGGCGGCAAGGGCAACGTGGTCTTCACGGACACCGTGCCGGCCAACTCGCGCAAGACCTACAACATGGCTGACAAGTTCCCATCGGGGACCTGCTCGGCCTCGATCCTGGTAGAGAGCCAGACCACGGGGCGGAAGATCATCGTGGAGCGCTCGATGTACACCAACAGCCGCTGGGGCGGCAGCGATACGATCGGCGGTTACTCGGACTAGCGACGCACGCGGGACTCGAGCGGACAGGAGGAAACCATGAACGAGCGCAGGACGATAAGCCTGCTTCTGGCGATGGCACTGGTGCTGTCCTTGCTGCCAGTGCTGGCGGGCACCGCCGCCGCGGGCAATACGGCAACGGCGCGAACGGTCGACAGCGTAACAGGAGCGACCCCTAACTACAGGTCGTTCCCATCTTCCGACCTGAAGAGCATGCCCTACGCGGGCGGCTACTACACCTGCCTCAAGGCGCAGGCGCTTTACTCCTACTTCAGCCAGGACTACTACGGCGTCCCGCTGGCCTATCTGCTGGACACCGAAGTCGGGCTGAAGGCCGGCACCACCGGCATCAAGGTGCTCGCCTCGGATGGATACTCGGCGACGCTTACGCTCGACGAGCTCCGCATGACCGGACCGACCGGCCTGCGCACCCTGCTGGCCTGGAAGAGAGGGACGGAGAACCAGAAAGGCGGGCCGCAGCAGGAGCTCGGCTCGGACGAAGGTCCGTTCCGCCTGGTGGTACCGCAGGCGAAGATAGGGCCACACGGCGTGGGCACCGACAACTGGAACCAGGCGGTCAAAATGGTGCGAGCTATCGAGATCCAGCCGACCCCGCCAGGGCTTCCGAGCGCGGACTGCTCGAAGATACCACCGGGGCAGGTGATGGTTTACGGTAACGTGCTCAACCGCAGGAGCTTCACGGTGGCCTCCCTCGAGTCGATCAAGCAGGTGACCGCGACCTACCACTACAAGAACAGCGGAGGCTTCACCGGCAACAGCAAGTTCACCGGGATACCGCTGGGCTATTTCCTCGACAACGTCGTAGGCGTGCTGCCGGGTGCGACCCAGCTGGACACGCTCGCCGGGGACAACTACCCACTTCCGCCGTTCACCATGGACCAGGTCCGCAAGACCTACCCGGGGGGCCTGCAGATGATGCTGGCATGGGCTGAGGACGGCAAGCCGATTCCGGCCGGGCCGCCCTACACAGGCGAGACTTCCGGCCCGCTGCGGATCATCTTGCCGCAGGCCACTCCCAACGAGGTCAATACTGTTTCGTGGGTCAAGTACCTGAGGGTCCTGCGCGTCGATCCTTCGGCCGCGGACGCCGGCCCCGATCCGGGCAGCGTCCCGCCCGACCGCATCATCGTCTGCGGCAAGTCGAGCCCGAACAACGTGCCCTCGACCTGGTACCTGGCCGAAGGCTACACCGGCGGCGGCTTCGAGGAGTGGATCTGCATAGGCAACCCCAACCCCTGGAAGACCCAGGTCGACATCACCTACATGGTCCAGGGCGAGGGCAATAAGACGCAGACGGTTTACGTCGACGCGATGTCGAGGAAGACCATCAACGCGGCCGACACGGTCGGTACAGGCAAGAGCGTCTCGGCCAAGGTGGTGGGTCACGAGGGTGACTCGATAGTGGTCGAGCGCGCGATGTACTGGAACAGCAGGGCGAGCGGCCACTGCGCCGCCGGCGTCAACAGCCCGGCGCAGAAGTGGTACCTCGCCGAGGGCTGCACGGCGAACAGCTTCGAGACCTGGGTGCTGCTGCAGAACCCCGGCGACACCGGCGCGCTGGTGAAGCTGACCTACATGAACGAGAACGGCGCGGTCCAGGGGCCGACGGTCAACATGCCGGCCCACTCGCGCACGACCGTCAACGTCGCCGACAAGCTGCCCAACGACTTCCAGGTGTCCACGCAGGTCGACTCCGACGTGCCGATAATCGCCGAGAGGGCGATGTACTGGAAGAACAGGAAGGCAGGCAGCGACGCCACCGGCGTGACCACCCCCGGCAACCAGTGGTACATGGCCGAGGGCTGCACGGCGAACAGCTTCGAGACCTGGGTGCTGCTGCAGAACCCTGGGAGCGCGACCGCGCACGCAAACCTGACCTACATGAACGAGACCGGGACCAAGGCCGGGCCGACCATCGAGCTCCCCGCGCACTCGCGAAAGTCGGTGAACGTCGGTGACACGCTGCCAAACGATTACCAGGTCTCGACCAAGGTGACCTGCGACCAGCCGGTGATCGCCGAGCGCTCCGTCTACTGGAACGAAAGGTCCGGCGGCACCTGCGAGAACGCGGTGGACTCGCCTAAGTTCTCCTCGCTGCTGGCCGAGGGAGCGACCGACGGAGGCTTCGAGAGCTGGATACTGGTGCAGAACCCGGGCGCCACGGACGCGACGGTCACTATTACCTACCTGACCGGCACGGGGCCCGTGGAGAGAAAGCCACTGACGGTTCCGGCGGGCCACCGCGTGTCGGTGAACGAGCACGACGACGTCGGCGCGAACATGCAGGTAAGCGCGCAGATCTCCTCCAGCGTGCCGGTGTCCGTGGAGCGGTCGGTCTACTGGAACAACCGGATCGAGGGGACCTGCTCGAAGGGGTACCCGTCCTGGTAATGAGACAGGATTAAAGAGACATATTGGGAAAATGAGGTCCCCCCTCACCTTTCCCTCGAAGGGGACGCGAGCGTCCCCTTCACCTTTTCAGGAGAAGAAACGCAAGTTAAAGGGTCTGACCCCAAAACTTGTATTCGGAAGGGTTCGGATGCCATTAGAATAAGCAGGTGGCGAAGCGGCAAGGCTACCGGAGGTGATGGCGGTGAAGATAAGCGCGCGCAACATGTTGAAGGGGAAGGTCATCAGCGTAAACCACGGAGCGGTCAACTCGGAGATCGTCCTGGAGCTGCCCTGTGGCCAGCAGATCGTCTCGGTGATAACCAAGGCTTCGGCCGAGGGCCTGGGGCTCAAGGCCGGCATGGACGCCTACGCGGTCGTCAAGGCGACCAGCGTCATGATCGGCGTGGACTGAGGGACCGGCGCGCGAAGGCCAGCGCCGGCCTGGCGAGGTCAATGCCGCCGTACTCGCAGAGCTCGTGGCAGCAATAGCACCTGATGCACTGTGACGCCTCGATGGCGGCCGCGCCGTCAGTGACGCTTATCGCGTGTGCCGGGCAGATCTCCTCGCACTTTCCACAGCCGGTGCAGCGGGACACGTTCACGTAAGGCCGTAGGTGCATCGCCGCGCTGTACCTCCTCATGAACGGCGAAGGGAGCCAGTTGATGGCGCTCCTCTTGGTCGGCATCAACAGTCCCCTGACCTTCAGCCCGGCGGGATCGTCGCCCGCCACCTCCAGCCGGCCGACCTCGCCGTGGAAGAGACCGCGCCGGATAGCGGCCGCCAGGGGCAGGTTCAGGTCATTCCTGACTCCCAGCACGCTGCCGAGCAGGCAGTCCAGGGCGAACGGGTCGCGGCCGGCGGCCAGCATGCCCATATGCCTCGGCGTCCCCCAGACCGAGCCGTTCCCCTCCATCCCGTCCACGGCGTCGACCACGTGGAAGTCGGCGCCCACCGCCAGCGCCACGTCCACCAGCAGGTCGGCGAACTCCGCCTCGTCGTGGTAGCGCGAGTGATAAGTGAACTTCTGCATGCCGGGCACACAGCCGTAGTGGTTCTTGATCGCGCCGGTCAACCCCATGAGGACGTGCGTCTTGAGCTTTGAGATCGAGACCACCCGGTCTGCCTCCACCACCGGCCGACAGAGCACCAGGCGCTTCATCTTCTCCGCTCCCGGGAGCGCGACCTGCGTCTCGGCAACGTCGAAGTTGAGCGCCGCGCCGGTCTCGTCGGCGACGCGCGCCATGCCGGTCCTCTCGTAGCTGCGCTTCAGCACGCCGCGGTTGTAGGGGCCGCCGGGGGACTCGCCGATGACGACGCGGTCGGTCACCGACTGCAGATGCCCGACCACGGCGCGCACGACCTCCGGGTGGGTCGTCACCGCCCTGTCCGGGCTCATGGGGACAACCAGGTTCACCTTGACGAAGACCGACTCGCCGGGCCGGACCACTGACGCGGGCCCCCCGAGCAGCATGAAGGCTTCGGCTACGCGCTCTTCGACCAGCGCGCGCTCGTAGCTCGGGCAGGCGAGAAGCGCCGCATCTGGTGAGGAAGGTGACATGCCCGCGGCCGTCAGGCCGATTCGACGCGCTTCTTGAGGTCCTTGAGTGCGGACGTCATCACGCGCTTGTCGACGGTCTTGAGCATCCTGCGGCTGATCGGGTTCAGAAACGCCTTGGGGATCGAGTACGAGACCTCGTAATGGTAAGTGACCTTGGTGCCGCCGTCGTCCTGAGGCTCGAACTCGTACCAGGAGTTGCAGTCGTCGAGGTCGCCCTCGACGTAGCCGATCTCTATCTTGTTGTCTTTATAGGTGTAGCTGAGGATGTACTTCGGCTTGATGACCATGGCGTCGATGACGAAGCGTATCTGTGTCCCGCGCTTCTTCTTGTCGCGCTTGACCACCTCGGTGGAGATGACCCCGGACATCCAGTCGGGGTACGACTCGAAGTCGAGCAGCGCCTCCATGATCTCGTCGGGCGTGGCGTTGACCACGGTCGAATCCGTCAGCCCCGCTTTGCTCTCGTCTGCCATGTAAGTCCTCCTTGGTCGCTCGGTCGCGCGTTTCACCGCGCGGCCTTGCGAGAGAATATATCACACAAAGGCGACGGCCTCCGTCGGGGGTGCCACCGACATTAAGGATATAATTGCTCGAAAGCGATGGAGGTATTAAAGGATGGGTGACACCGCCGCGGACGGGGTCGTCGGGCTTATCGGCCGGACGCCCGTAGTGGAGATAAAGCGGCTCAACAAGAACCCCAGAGTGCGCATCCTGGCCAAGCTCGAGGGCTTCAACCCCTGCAGCTCGGTCAAGGACCGCATCGCGCTCTATATGATAGAGGGCGCCGAGCAGCGCGGCGAGCTACGCCAGGGCATGACGATACTCGAGCCCACCAGCGGCAACACCGGCATAGGGCTCGCGATGGTCGCATCGGTCAAGGGCTACCCCGTGAAAATAGTCATGCCCGAGACCATGAGCGTGGAGCGCCAGCAGGCGCTCAAGGCTTTCGGCACCGAGCTGGTGCTGACCCCGGGCGATGAGGGCATGAACGGCGCGATCGAGCTGGGGCGCGTCATCGCCCGCGACGAGCGCTACTACATGCCTGACCAGTTCGCGAACCCCGACAACGTGCGCGCGCACTACGAGGGCACAGGTCTGGAGATACTCGAGCAGACCGACGCCGTCGACGTGCTGGTGGCGGGCATAGGCACCGGCGGGACGCTGATGGGAGTGTCCAGGCGGCTGCGCGAGCGGGACCCGAACATGAAGGTCGTCGCCGTCGAGCCGTTCCAGGGGTCGCGCATCCAGGGCCTGCGCAACCTGGGCGACTACATGCCCCCGATATTCGACATCTCGATCCTCGATAAGAAGATGAACGTCGACGACCGCTCCGCGTTCACGATGTCGCGCGCGCTGGTGAGCGAAGAGGGTCTTTTCGTGGGGATATCGAGCGGAGCGGCGATGTGCGAGGCCGTCCACCAGGCCACCATGATGGAGCGCGGCACGGTGATGGTCATCTTCCCGGACAGGGGCGACCGCTACCTTTCGACCGAGTGCTTCAGCCACCAGCAGCAGGACGTGCCCCCAAGCGGCGTCTGAGGAATCTCTAAAACTCCTCGATCTCCACTTCCTCGTCGGCGTCGTCCTCGATTACCGGCCCCTCCTCGTACTCGAGTGGGATCTGCACCCCGCAATTGGTGCAGACCTCGCCCACCTCGGAGATGTCGAGCTCTTTGTTGCAGTTTGGGCAGACAAGCATGGTTCAGCCTCCTCGCTCTCACTGGTCTTCCGTTCGACGCGAGGAGCCCCCATCCTGCGACATTGCCAATGTGGTTGCTTTGCTATATCATCTAAGCAGAGCAACCATGAACGATGCCACCGAACTCTTCAAAGAACAGGGATACCTGCTGGACGACCTGCTCGCGACCGACTCGTGGGGAGAGCTGTATAGCGCTACCTACACGGGCCACGGCAGGCGGGTCCTGTTCCGGCGCTTCCGCCCCGAGCTTTCCGACCCCCGCGCCTGGGGGCTGGCCGCGGCCGAGATCCAGGCCTGGGCGAGGATCGACCACCCCGCGATTATCCAGCCGCTCGACTGGGGCGCCGCGCCGGCCGGGTCGTATTACGCGGCGATGATGCCCGAAGGGCTGCCACTGGCCTCTGCACTCAGCGAAGACTCGGGCCTCGAGCTGTTCGACCCGGAGGAGGTCTTCGGCGGCGTGCTCGAAGCCGTCGAGGCGGCCGCCCGCTGGGGGGTGCTCCACCTGGGTCTGGGGCTCACCAACGTCTGGGTGTCCGACGGCGCCGTGGGCGTCTCGGAGTTCGGGCTCTGGTACGTGCGCGCCGAGTTCCCCGAGACGTTAGACCCGGCCGACCTTTTCTCCGCTCCCGAGCAGCGCACTGGGGGCCGCGCCATGGCCGCGACCGACGTCTACGCGCTGGGCCTTCTCTACCTCGCGCTGCACCAGGGCCTCGCCGCGGCGAAGTCGGCGTCGGCCGGCGACCTCGATGAGCTGGACATCGAGCCGGTGATATCAAGGTGCCTGGCGCCAAACCCCGTGCTGCGCCCACGCCTGGACGAGGTCGCTTCCGGGCTGGGTCTTGCCGCGCGCCGCTGCGACGACTCGCTCCGGGACTGCCCGGTCTGCAAGCTCAAGCAGCAGATCGCCCGCGAGATGCGCCAGGGGCCGGCTCCGTTCGGCGAGAGGGTGATGGAGTTCATGATAGAAGAGGAGCCTTACGAGCCGCCTCCGCGGCGACAGCAGGACCCACCGCGGGGTCAGGCCCGCCCGAGGTCCGAAGCTCTCCTCGCGCTGTTCCCCTGGCTTGCCATAGGCGCGCTGGCGCTCGCTACCCTAGTGGTCTGGTGGCTGGTCTTCAGGTAGTGGCACCAGCCTCATCGCGCCACCCTCGAACGCGGCGATGCTCTCGTAGCCCGTATTCCTTATGAGCGCGATCGCCTGGTCGAAGTCGCGGGCGACGTCGGCGGGTGAATGGGCGTCCGAGCCGAGCGTCACCGGCACTCCAATCTCGCTCGCGATGCGCACGAAATCCGGGGCCGGGTACATCTCCTTGACCGGCCATCGCAGCCCGGCCGTGTTGACCTCGTAACACATGCCGGCGTCCTTTACCTTTGCCAGCAGCTCGCGGTAGTGCGGCTCCAGGTCTATCTTCGCGCGCACGTCAAACTTCTTGGCAAGGTCAGCGTGACCCACCGTGTTATATAGCCCCGTCTCGGCCATGTCTCCCACGGCCTCCAGGTAGTCTACGTAGAACTGATCAAGGTCGAGGCCCTGGTATCCCTCCAGTTGACGCGGGTCGTCGAAGATCCAGTCGCCGAGGATGTGCACCGAGCCGATCACGTAGTCCCACTGGTATTGCCCGAGGATCTCGGCGCGCATCTTCTGCGTCCCGGGCTCGTAGTCGGCCTCTATCCCCAGGCGCACGGTGATCCTGTCCCGGTAGCGCTCCTTGAGCTCGAGCACCCGCTCGACGTAGAGGGGAAGCTCGTCGGGGGCCATCGCCAGATCGGGGTCCTCGAAGTAGTAGAGAGGCATGTGGTCGGCGATGCCGACCTCGTCCAACCCGCGCGCGATCGCCGCCTCGATCATCTCGTCGAGGGTGCCTCCGGCGTGGCCGCACATGAACGTGTGCACGTGGTAGTCGACGATCAACTCTCCTGCCCTCCGCTGAGCTTATCGAGAAGCGCGCCCTTGGCCTGTTCGAACTCGTCGTCGGTCAGCACCCCGCGCTCCCGCAACGCGTCCAGCCGCTCTATCTGGTCGACTATCTCGGAGTAGATCGGCGGCCGCTCCGGGGGGACCGCAACGATCTCACCGGTGGGCTGGTGCTTCTCGACTGCCATCGCGACCTCCTTGGCGATGGCGGCCTGCTCGCCGTGCACGTGGTAGCGCATGATGTGCTCGAGCACCTGCGTCTTGAGTCGCGCGGGGTCGGGCATGTTGAAGTAAGCGAAGGGGCCCGACTCGCTGGCGGACTCGACCACCAGGTCGCCCATGCCGAGCATCCTCCCAAGAACCATCTGAATGAACGATACGTCGTTAATCTTTGCAAGGGGGATCTCGCGTGACCGGCGCGTAAACACCCCTGTCTGGTAGATGAGGCGCTGGTCCGTGAGGACCAGGTTGGTGTGCGCCCACACCTGCACCCGCCAGGCCATGAACAGGGCGAGGAAGAAAAGAACGAAGAGCCCGGCGAATACTACCCAGTCGCTGCTGGTGGCCAGGAAAAGGACGACCATCCACATGGCGACGAAGGCGATGATCAGGGCGGCCGGCTTCCAGAGGACGAAGAGGTGATGATGGACGTCAAAGACGACCGACTCGTCGGTCGAGAGCAAAGACTCCGGGTACTTCATGCGCGCTGCTACCTCCACCTCTCAGGATCTCGCGCACGGCCGGCGCGGTCGCACTCATATTATCAGAAGGCGCCCCCTGCCCCGAGGTTGAACGCATTAGTATAGACTCTGGCCGACCGAATGAGCATTCATGACAGTATTCGATAGCGAAAACGAACACGCCTATTTCGCCCACCCGGCAGATCAGGCCATAGACGCCGAGCCTACGGTCTATAAGAGCCGCAGGTTCCACCTCCGCTGGACCAAGGCCCTGGCGTGGGTCGGCATCCTCCTGCTCGTCATCATCATCGCCCTGGGCGTGTGGGGCTTCTTCTGGCTCAGGGGCAAAGAGGCCAGGATGAAGCTCCCGGCCGCGGCCGCCGTCCTCGACCCCAAGGAGTCCGGGCAGCCGGAGACGACGCTCGTCATCGGCGTCGACAAGGGCAGCGTCCCGGGCGAGGTCGAGAGCCGCAGCGACATACTGATGCTGGTCAGCGTAAGCCCGGGCGGGAAGAAGTCGGCCG
>DAIQAV010000075.1:0-10476 GCA_036781505.1 Candidatus Anoxymicrobiaceae bacterium
AGGTCTTGGCGGCCTCCAGGGCGTGCATGCTCTGGTGCCCGCCGATCATGATGTAAGCGAAGGCCGCGGCGATCAGGATGGAGGTCCCGAACTCGAGCGCGAACCCTCCGAGCGAGCCGGATATCCTGGAGGCGAAGCTCGGGTAGAAGATGCCGACCAGGACCTGGACGTGCAGGGCGACGGCGAAGTAGCCCCACTTCACGAACTCGGAGGTCGACCATGCCCCGTAGAAGATGCCTTCGCGCCAGCTCCTGGGAATGATCGCGCTCACCATCCGGTCGAAGCGCGGGTTGCCGTTGGCGTAGGAACGTCGGGGGCGCTCGATTCCGCTCTCGACCTGTCCGGTTGCCTCATCCACCGTATCCATACCCACCTGCCTTTTGTCCACCCATCCCGGGTCTTTCAGAGATCCGACCTCCATCACGAGTGATTATTCGGCCTTCAGGCGGTAAAACATCTTCCGGCAGGCCGACCGCTCGATTGATAGAATATGATACAGCAATATCGGGGAGGCCCAAAGCCGTTCCCACGGCCGGAGGCGAGGCTAGGAGGCCAAGTGGCGGCAGCAATCATCGTCATTGTAATAGTGGTGGTGTTGTTCGCGCTTCTGCTCGCCCGGATCGTGTCGGTCAAGGTGGGAACGGAACCAGCGCAAGGGGGTAGGACGATGGCGTCACAGGTGGTTACCAGGAGCCCTGGCATATTCAAGGTCATCAGGGAGTACGAGCGCGGGGTGGTATTCCGCTTCGGGAAGCTGAAGAAGGTGCTCAAGCCCGGGTTGCATGTGCTGATCCCGATATCGGACCGCATGATGCGAGTGAGCCTGCGGACCGTGACGATGCCGGTCCCTTCGCAGTCGATCATCACCAGGGACAACGTGTCCATCGACGTAGCCGCTGTGGCCTACTACAACTCCAACGACCCCATCAAGTCGGTGGTCGCCATCGAGAACGTCGGCGAGGCGATCAATCAGATATCGCAGACGACCGTGAGAAACGTCGTGGGCCAGTCGAGCCTGGACCAGTTGCTCAGCTCGACCGAGGACATCAACCAGAAGATCAAGGACATAATCGACCTGCAGACCGAGCCCTGGGGCATCATCGTGACCGTGGTCGAGCTGAAGGACATAACGCTCCCCGAGAACCTCAAGCGCGCCATGGCCAAAGAAGCCGAGGCCGAGCGGGAGAAGCGGGCGAAGGTCATCGCCGCGGATGGGGAGTTCATAGCGTCGCAGAAGCTGTCGGAGGCGGCCGCCATACTGGCGACGCAGCCCATCTCGGTGCAGTTGCGCACCCTGCAGACGCTGTCCGAGATCGCGGTCGAGAAGAACTCCACGATCGTCTTCCCGACAGAGTTCCTCACCGGGCTCACCCTCAAGCCGGTGCCCACTGTCGCGGAGATGAAACCGGGGCCTGCGCCCGGGAATCATTGACAGGGGAGGAGGGCACGGCTAACATCGTGGCCTGAGCCGAGGACGCGGAAACGAACCAAGGGGAATCGAAAATGTTCGGACTTGGACCTACAGAGCTCATAGTCATACTCATCATCGCGCTCGTCATCTTCGGGCCTTCGCGCCTGCCGAAGATAGGGCAGTCCGTGGGCCAGGCCCTCAAGGCTGTCAGGGATTCGACGGACAAGGTCACCGAAGAGGTCAGCAAGAGCCTCGAGACTCCGACGACGCCCGAGGCGTAGCAGCCTATCTGAGCGCGGTCGCCTTGAAGAAGGTGTAGCAGAAGACCCCGTCTGGCTCCGCCGTCCGGTGGAGGTCGCGCACTCCCTGGTCGAATTCAGCGGCTGTCGTCAGCCCGAGTTCGAGAGCACGCTCCCTCGCTCCTTCGACCATCGCTGTGAACGTGTTCCTGGTAAAGCCCTCCACCATCTCAGACCGGCTCGAGTCCGCGTACACCATCCTGGGGCTGACGCTCACCTCTCGAAACCCCACGCCGGTGAGCAGCGGGTAGAGCCTCCTTCCGATCAAGGCATCACCGCCCATCCGCGCCTGCGATTCGACCAGGCACTCGATGGCGTGGTCGGCGCGATCGCTCGGGGGGTTGAAGAACGCTGAACCATGGTCGCCCTCGATCACGGTGATCGAGCCGGCCGGGCGCAGCACCCGCTTGAGGCTCACGAGGGCGCCTTCCGGGTCCGCGAGGTGCTCCAGCAGGAAGCAGACAAACACGTGATCGAATGCCTCATGGCCGAATGGCAGGTCGAAGACGTCGGCCACCTCAAGCGTGACGTTGGTCACACCGCGCGCGGCCAGCAGCCTGTCGGCTTGCTCGATCGATTCCGGCGATATGTCGATCGAGGTGAAGTGTGCCTCCGGGCTTCTTCGGGCGAGGATGACGGTCTGCGCGCCGACGCCGCATCCGGCCTCGAGCACGGCGGCGCCCTCGGGGTAGCTCGTGTCGTGGTGAAGAAGGTCGGCGAGTGTTGCAGCCTGGTCGTGCAGTCGCTCGGCCTCGCGCTCGGTGTAGCCGTGCACGTATCGGTCGGTCACTCCATCGCCTCCGGTACGGGAATGTTTCTACCGTCCCCGGGAAGTTCAGGTGACATGTACTTTCCGCCTTCAATACCCTCGAGGTTCTCCAGCCTGAGCGTAATCAATAGGTCGCGAACCCTGACCAGCCATTCGTCGTAGGCTTTAGCTTTCAGGTGCGGGGTGACGAAAAGCTCCTCCGGCTCAACCCCGTATTCCTCGAGCAGGCAGTACCCCTCATGGTGTATCACGTGAGCGGGATGTCCTTCGAGCCACCAGGCGACTTTCCTGATCGCGGACACGAGGGCTTAAGGCTGACCGGTGACCCTCACCGCCAGCGTATCTTCGCGCAACGATTCCAGAACGTAGCTGGAGTCTGCCGCTACTATCTCGCTGGGCCGGAAGACTTTCGACTTCTTGATGCCCATCTCGAGGTCATCCAGGCCTAGCGGTTTCTGATCATCCGGAACCCGCCCGGAGTTGTCTTCACGGAGGAGGAAGACGTGTCGTGCCGCTGCCACGGCCATAATCGCCTCGACCTCCGGGCCGGCCAGTTCTGCTCGAAGCAGCGAGGGTGTGACCGCTACGACGTGCTGCCGTTCCACGGTGGCATTGAAAGCGTTGGGAGGGGCGATATCGAAGACCATCAGCGGAGGTGGGGTCGGCATTCCCATCCCGATGCTCACCGCTCCGAGGGCGTCGTTGAAGAGCTTGTAGCGTTGCTCGTCATAGTCTGTGGTGGTGACGATGTCGCGGCCGCGAGACTTCAATGTTCGCGATCGCACCGCTAAAAGTACGACTGTTACCATCGCGACCGCTATACAGAGAAGGACGACAGCTATCGCATAGGATCCACTACCAGATTGTAGCAAGACGAAGCCAAGCCCTAGAACCACTAGCGTGAGGGCCAGCAGGACAGAGGCAGCAGCCCTGTCCCGCCTAGCCGATTCTCTCTTTTCAGAGGGTGGATCTATCATTCATCACTCACGAGATTCCAAGCCGCGAAATGGGCACCGCCTGCGGCCATCACTGCCTTGTCCATTCTACCGGAACCGTCCAGGGGCCGGGCGATCTCCTCTAGAGTTGGCAGCGATCATCAATATTAGGAAAAGGCCCCGATTTCGGGGCCTTTCGTAACTCAGATATCAGCCTGGCTAACACATTCATTCTAGCACCCTGAGACGCGGGATGTCGACTACGTTTAGGACTGTTGCGGCCGCAAGAAGCCCCCGACAGGACTCGAACCTGCGACCTTCCAGTTAGCCAGACTGGCGCTCTATCCTCTGAGCTACGGGGGCATTCCCTGTACGGCTTATCTCAGCGTATCAGGAGAGTATGACAAGTAATACAAGCAATGTCAGAGAGGGCGATTTGTGACACCGGCGTGGGCGGTGGGCGAGGCCGTGTAGCGCGTCACGAACATCGAGTCCTCGTCGCGCCCGTTGTCCTTGACGAACTCTTTCAACACCTGCAGGTGCCAGTTGGCCGGCACGTCCTTGGCGCCGTTGAAGATGACGTAGGTCGGCAGCTCGCGGGCCTCCTCCTCGATGGTCGACCTGAGCTGGTCGGTAAAACCCTTGCGGTACTCAAGGTCCAGGGTTGTGAGCTTGATGTTCGGGTTCTTCCCCATGTACATCTCGAGCGCGTACTGGATGAAGTAGTCGTTGGCCACGACGTTGATCTTCTGTCGGGCGGAAGCCTCGCGCAGTAAGAGGGCAGTCTGCTCCATCCCCGTCCCGGCGCACCTGCCTTTGAGGTACTCGGCCTCGCCTCTTTTCGCGATCGTCATGCCCGCCATGAGAGAGCCGGCGGGGACGGCCGCGGCGATCGCTAGCCCCGCGACGAGAGCAACAGATGCGGCTGCGAGCAATCGCTTGCGTCCCGCGCGGTTCCACGCGCGCACGGCGACACCCCAAAGCTCGGTGAAGGTGTAGGCCGCCGAGAGCAGTAGCGGGGGCACCAGCACCAGGTAGAACCTGGCCCAGGCGAACTTACCCACCGCGGAGATGACCACGAAGCCGATCAGGAACCACGCCAGCAAAAAGTATCCCGGGCGCCACTTCTTCAGAAGGGCAAGGACTATGCCGCCGAGTGCTATGACCAGCAGGACGGGCGTGAGGTAAGTCAACAGGCTGGACACTATGGAACCGTTGAACCGCAGGAACGTCTTGAGCGGCGTGGCCAGTATCTCATGCAAGTTCTTCGTGCGGGTTGCGATGAAGTGGCTGCGCACGGCCCACTTCGAGGAGAAGCGCAACAGGTTAAGGATGGCGAAGCCCCCGATGAGCGCAAGGCCGGACGCGGCAAGCCACCTGGCCAGCGGGCGTCTCTTCTCCAGTCCCTTTTCCGCCGGCACCCTTATCAGATACGCGCAAGGCACTATGAGGTACAGGAGCGTGGCCGTTCCCTTGGTGAGAAGGGCGAGGCCGACACAGACTCCGGCGCCGATGAGGTAGTAGGAGTTCACCGAGCGCGCCGCCTTGACCGCGAAGTAGATCGCGAAGACGAACAATGTAAGCAGCATGCCTTCGGCTATCGCCAGCCTGTCGTAGAAGAACGTGAACGGGCAGGCGACGTACAGGAAAGCGGCGACCACACCGAGCTTCCAGTCCCGTAGCTCCTTGCCGGTCAGGTAGAGGCCCAGCGTCGTCAGTCCGCCGAAGAACACGGAGGTGAGCCGCCCAGCCAGGAGCTGGTCCTTGATCAGGCCGAGCAGCGGCACCATGGCCCACGAGTGCAGGGGAGGCTTGCCGTCGTAGAGCAACGAGGCCCAGAGGTTTCCGCCCTGCGCCGCCCGCGCCCACTTGAGGTAGATGGTCTCGTCTATGAAGACCGGGACTCCCTTGAGGTTGGCGAGCCGCGACACGAAGTAGACCGCCAGCACGAACACCATCGCGTAAGCCGCGGGATTCCGTCTGATGGTTGTATAGAGTCTCGACCGTCCCATGAACGAGCCCCCCACAGTTATTGCCGGGGCACTCCTTCTTGCCGAGCAGGCAGAATCCTGCCATTAACGGGACCGGTAGAGTGGCTGAAGAAAGCCGGCGGGACGCAGGCGCTACGAGTGAGTGGCGGTAGGGCCATCAGTCCCGACGCGGCCTCACGGGCCTGACGTCAGCTACATCAGCCGCCCGCGCTCGGCGTCGACGCCGGGGGTGGTGTGCCGCTCGAGCCGGACCCCGGGCTGGTAGTGGCCTTCGCGTCCACGACCTCGATGACGCCGGTCACCATCCCCATCCAGCAACTGAACCTGTAGCGGCCCGGCTTTGTCGGGGTGAACTCCTTGGTGCTGGTCGTTCCTGGCGTCAGGCTGATCTGGCCGTCGAACAGTCCCCCGGAGATTATGGCGTTGGTGCAGCCGCTGGTGCCGGTGTCCTTGACCTCCCACAGCACAGGCTGCCCGGCCTTCACCGTGAAGCTGTCGGGGCTGTAGCCGGAGGCCGACGCCTCCATCTTGATCACCTGCTTGCCGCCGGTCGCGGCCGGCTGCCGAGCGCTGCCACCCACGCTTCTCGAAACTGCTGTCGCATGCCCGAACAGGTCTCCCAGGTTGGGGGCGTTCAGCACCACCAGCTGGTTGTTGATGTTGAATATCGCAAAGAACAACACCAGTATGCCAGCGACCTTGAGGAAAGTCGCCGCCGTCCGCGGCTTCGCCAGGAACTTCACGCTGGAGAAGGCGATGATGAGCAGCATGGGCAGCGTGCCCAGCGCGAACATCAGCATTATCAGTCCGCCCTGCAGCGGCTTGCCCGAGAGCAGCGCGAAGCCCTCGGCGGTGATGGCGAAGCCGCAGGGCAGGAAGAAGGTCAGGGCACCCAGGGCGAAGGGCATGTAGCGGCCCTTGAAATGGCGCTCGTCGGCGATGTACCTGGTCATCCGCTTCGGCATGGTGAACTGGAAGGAGCGCAGGAAACGCACTCCCAGCATCTGCAGCCCGAGCAGCACCATCACGATGGATATCACGATGACGAGGATTGCGGAGAACGAAGGGGTGAACCTGAAGGCGCTGCCCACCAGAGCGAGCAGGGCGCCAAAGCCCACGAAAGCGATCAGCCTGCCGGTGTTGAACAGCAGGTGCGGCTCCATCCTCTTCTTGAAAGGCTCCTCGGGCGAATAGAGCTCTCCCCACTGCTTCGACATCGAGAGCACGATGCCGCCGACCAGCGCCGCGCAGCTGGAGAAGCCGGCCACCAGGCCGAGCAGGAGGAAAGCGGGCAGCGCCGACTTCGCGTTGACGGTCACCAGCCTGGACAGCCCGGCTTTCTGCAGCAGGACCACCAGAACGAGCGCGACGAGCGCCGCGATGCCGACCTTTCCGTAACTGACCTTGCGCGGGGTCTCGCCCGCCTTGCCCGCGGGATTCAGCGAGAAGCGGTAGCCGTCCTCCTCGAACAACTGGTTCAGCCGACCGACCGCGAGCGCCTTGCCTTCATGCTCGACGAGGACAGTCCCCTTTGCGACAGAGGCTGCCACCGAACGCACGCCGGCGAGTCCCACGAGCTTCTTCTCGAGCACGATCTCGCAGGCGGCGCAGTTCATGCCCTGCACGTAATAGGTCCGCTCCCGCACCTCAGCCCCGTTTTCCATCTCGACCTCCGATAGATGTCGAATACATAAGTCTACCAGTATGGTTGTGTATTCACTTTGACTTATCTCAACCCTCTCGGGTTCCGCGCCGGGGGCCTCTAAGCGTATTCTCAGGATTGCTTGAGAAAGTGATCGCAGAGCCATGAGCCGGAATCGCGCACCCCGGAGTCTTCTCATTGGCATGGTTGGAATATCATGGTATCCAAAGATTATAGGCCGCCTCCCGAGGAGGCGGCATGACAACCGGGTGAGGAGCATGAGGATACTCGTCGTCGAAGACGACAGGAAGATTGCCAGGGCCGTGAAGAAGGGCCTGGAGCAGGAGGCGTTCGCGGTGGACACCGCGGGCGACTACGACGAAGGCCTCGGGCTGGCTCTCACCCAGGAATACGACCTGCTGGTCCTCGACCGGATGCTGCCGGGACGCATGGACGCGATCGACATGTGCAGGGAGATCCGCAAGAGCGGCAACACCGTGCCCGTACTGATGCTGACCGCCAAGGACAAGGTGGTCGACCGGGTGCAGGGCCTCGACTCAGGGGCGGATGACTACCTGGTCAAGCCGTTCGCGTTCGAGGAGCTGCTGGCGAGGGTCAAGGCGCTGCTGAGGCGCCCTCCCGCGAGCCTGCCCGAGGTGCTCGTCGTCTCTGACCTCACTCTCAAGGCCGGCACGTTCCAGGCCGAGCGCGCCGGAGTCGAGATACCACTGTCCAGGACCGAGTACGCGCTGCTGGAGTACCTGATGCGCAACGAGAACGTGGTGCTCAGCAGGGACAGCATCATCAGCCACGTGTGGGACTACGACGCCGACGTTCTGCCCAACACGGTCGAGGTCTACATCGCTTACCTGCGCAACAAGATCGACAAGCCTTTCGACGGCCCCCGGCTGATACACACCATAAGGGGTTTCGGATACATGATCGGGGACAAGCCGTGACCTTGAGGCGGACTCTCATAAAGCTGACGCTGGGGTACCTGGTGCTGATCATGCTGATCACCGGGTTCCTGAGCGTCATCCTCTACCGTGTCGGCGCGCAGCCGCTGGAGAGAAGGCTCGAGCTGCGGCAGGACCTGCTGATGGAGGAGCCGGGCCCGGGCATGACCCCCAGTCCGCACTTCCTCGACCCCAACGCGGTGAGCGAGGTGAAGCATCGCATGGGGCTGGCGCTCGTATACTTCAACGCGGCTGTGCTCTGCCTCGCCGGCCTGGTCAGCTACCAACTGGCCAAGCGGGAGCTCAAGCCGGTGGAGGCCGCGATGGACCTCCAGGGCCGGTTCACCTCCGATGCGGCGCACGAGCTGCGCACCCCGCTGACCGCGATGCGCGCCGAGATCGAGGTCGCCCTGCGTGGCGACAAGCTCGACGAGGGCGAGATGCGCGAGCTGTTCGAAAGCAACCTCGAGGAGATCGGCAAGCTGGAGGCCCTCTCCAGCGGGCTGCTGAAGCTGGCGCAGTACGGCGACGTCAGCAAGGCGGACGTCGGGGCCATCGAGCTCACGGGGCTCCTGGAAGAGGCCCGGGAGAGGATACGGCGCACGGCCGAGGCCCACAACATCGAGGTGTCGGTGCAACTGCCGGAGGCGACGCTGCGCGGGGACAGGTCAATGCTGGTCGAGCTCTTCGTCATCCTGCTGGACAACAGCGTGAAGTACAGCGATGACGGCACCAGGATCGAGATATCCGGCAAGATCGACAAGCGCCACGTGGCGGTGACGGTCAAGGATGAAGGCTACGGGATCGCGGCCGCCGACCTGGCGCATGTGTTCGACCGCTTCTATCGCGGGAAGATGCCCGCCGAGAAGCAGGTGAGCGGCTACGGGCTCGGCCTTTCCATCGCCAAGAGGATCGCCGAGGTCAACCACGCCTCAATTGATATCAAGAGCGAGCCCGGCACGGGGACCGAAGTCTCGGTACGGCTGCCGATGGCGATGGTCAGGAAGCATGACGCCAATGCAAAATAGGGTCAAGTGCTCGAAATGCTTAAAGGTGCCTGTCCCCTTTATGCATTTTTGCAGAACGCAAGAAAAAGGTTTGACCCCTGTTTGCGTTTTAAGCGTTTTCTCAGGTTCAGGTAGTAAAAAAGGTGTTGGGTTCAAGACCTGACGACGGATGAAAGACAGGCGGTATGTCAGACAGGGCGGAAAAGATTCTTGTCGCCGAGGGCGAGGAGCACATCGTCGAGCTGCTCGAGCTCTATCTCCGCAGGGAGGGGTTCGAGGTCTCTAGCGCCAAAGCCGGCGGCACCGCGCTTGAGATGTTCGCGGAACAGGAGCCCGACCTCGTCGTGCTCGACGCGGCCCTCAAAGACTGCGGAGGTCTCGACGTCCTGCGCCGAATACGCGAGGATTCCTCCGTCCCGGTCATCATGTTCACGGCCTACGACGCGCCCGACGAGCACGACGCCGGCCTGGAGCTCGGCGCGGACGAGTTGGTCACCAAGCCGTTCAGGCCTCGCGACCTGGTCGCCCGCGTCCACACCGTCCTGAGGCGATCTCGCATGAACCATGGAAGGGAAAGGGGCTGAGGCGGTTGCGGTCAGATCTGAACGGAAAGGAAAGCAGGATGATTGATAGGATCAGGAGACGGCCGGTCAGGGCGACACTCGTGCTCTGCATCGTTATGTCGCTGGTGGCGGTGACGATCCTTGCCGCTTCCTGCGGGGGGACCACCACTTCCAAGAAGTCCACCAACTCCTCCACGACCAAGCTGCCGCCGGGCGTCAGTTCGAGCCAGGCGGGCCAGCAGGGCCAGGAGACCACCGCCACGACAGCGCCCGCGAGCGCGCCTTCGAGCACAACGCCGACCACGAGCAGCGGCACCAGCACTACGACCCCTGCGCAGTCGAGCACACCGTCGGCAGCCGCCGACCTCGTCGGTGGGCGCTTCACGATTGTAAACGCGACAAGGCCCAACACCAACAAGACCGCCATCTCTTCGAGTGCGCGGGAGGTCCCCGGTGACTACCTCGAGCTCGAGTTTACCGTCTTCAATACGGGGACCAACAGCCTCATCGACCTGTCGCAATACTCCTTCCGCCTGACGAGCCCCGGCATCGCGGCTGACACCTACACGGACTACTACGGCGCGAACGGGACCTACGGAGCCTACGTCGATACCAACGAGATATCGGGGACGCTGCTCAACTACTCGGACCTGACCCCTGCCACTTACAAGGTCAAGGTCGGCGAGACTGTCAGCAAGGTCTTCCTCTTCTACGACCTGAACCCCCTGACGGACGCCCCCAACGCGGGAGTGACCAAGGACAACACCCAGTTGATCATCTACAAGGCGAGCGGGACCGATTACAGCACCCAGGTGGCCATCCCGCTTTCCGGCTATTCGTTCTGACGAGAGGCAGGTTCTGACAGATGAGGGCTTTTCAGAGAGGGTTCAGGAGCTTCAGGCG
>DAIQAV010000076.1:0-10377 GCA_036781505.1 Candidatus Anoxymicrobiaceae bacterium
CGTGGACTCCGACGGGAAGCTCGAAGCGGTCTTCGGCGACGGCATGGGGACCCTCGAGGCCCGCAACCTCGACGACGGCAGCCTGGTTCCCGGATTCCCGGGCAGCACCTGCATCACCGGCCTCCCCGACAACCCGGAGTCTCCCTATCCCTACATCTTCAAGTACGCCGACTACATGTCGATAAGGAACCCGCTCGTGGCCGACAACGACGGCGACGGCAAGGTTGAGATCCTGGCGATGTCCGACAACGGGTATCTCAACTCCTGGGAAACAGCGGGCACCTGCCCGAGGAACCGACGCTACTGGTCGTGCGAAGGCGGCTCACCCGGCTGCCTGAACCAGTACTCTCCGTACCCGCTCTGGACCGTTACCCTGAGTGGCGAAGAACGCGGACAGGATCGACGTCGAGATCAAGGGCGACTTCATCCAGTGCCCCATCGACTCGTGGGAGCCGTCCACCTACTTCTACGACAGCCAGGGTATTAATCACAGGATCATGCTGACGGACGACGGCACCCATAAGCGCTTCACCGGCTACTTCTGGACGACCGGGCTGCCCGACGGACTGTGCACCGTGTACGCGCACGGGAGCAACTACACCGGAGAGTCTGTGTTCGGCACCGCCACGTTCACGATGGATAAGACAGGACCGGTCATGACGTTCACCTCGCCGGCTTCGGGTTTCCAGGTCAAGCGCGGGGTGAGCTTTGGAGTAGCCGCGAAGGCATCTGACAACGCCAAGGTAACGAAGACGGAACTGTTGGTGGACAACGTCTCACAGGGTTACACCTCCTGGGGCACGGGCGTGACACTCTGCACGGGGACCTGGACCTACAAGTTCCCGACCACGGCGGCTCTGGGCGCCCACACGCTGACGGCAACAGGTACGGATTCCCTTGGCAACGTCGCGAGCGCGTCGATGACCGTGACCGTCATTCCCTGACGCCGTGGCTGGTCCGCTCAAAGCGTGGTCGGAGAGCTCTAGGGGGTCGTGGTCTGTGGCGTGGACTGGCCCTGCCCGGAGCCGATCGAGATGGTCGTCTGCCCGTACTTGTCTATCGAGTCCGGGCCTATGGTCACCATTTTTATCGTGCCATTGTCGCCCTTGAAGGTTATGAGGGCCTCCTGGTCGGTACTGGAGAGCAACTGATACTCAGGCTTCAAGGCGAGCTTATCCTTGTACCACGCGATGACCTGGGCAGGAGAGTCGTTGGAGTAGAGGACCGTCGCGGAGATCGACCCCGACTTGTCCTTGAGTGTCACTGAAGACGTGGCCATCTTAGAGCCCGGGTAGATGGGCACCCCCAGCTCCGCCTCGGTGGGAACTTTGCTCGAGAGCGTCACGCCGCCGGGGAGCTGGGTGCCGTTCTTGGTGGCCTTCTCGACCTGGTTGACCACGTGGTGCACCCCGATGCCCACGACCGCGAACAGCACTATTGCGAGGATGATGCCCAGCATCGCCACGATCCCGAACGCGATCAGGCAGCCCTTCAAGGCCGTGTTGTTCTTCGCCTCGGGCTGGAGCGCATGAGGCGGCCCGCCCTGCGGGGCGTACTGTGGCTGCTGGACGGGCGGCGCGAACGCCTGCTGAGCCGGCGCCTGGGGGACCGGCGGCGGCGCGTGCGGAACCACGAAGTCGGCTTCCCTGAGGGTGAACCAGGAGTTGGACCTCGCGGAGTATACGACGTACTTGTACTCCGGCCTCTCTGGGTTCGGGGACACCTGCTGCACGGTGACCTGCTCCCCGCCCGCGAACATCACCGCGCCGTTCGCGACGACGTCGGAGGCGATTGTCACCGCGGTCCCTGGTTGTATGTCAGCCATTTCCGCCACCTTTCATGGAAGCGCGAGCCGAGGGTCATCCCAGCCATTCTAATGAATGCGCCCGCCCACTGGTAGCACCATTCTCAAGGCGCCGCCCGGTGGAGCCTCATGGCTCAAGATATCGACAGGCAAGGCCGAAACCTGAAACGTCCGTTTACTTGTTCTGTTTGACGCGGGGTGACATCGCCGGCTTGCCGGGGAATCCGGCCAACCGTGACCGTGAAGAGCAGTTCGTGCTAATATCACGGCGCTGTGTGCGGTGCATGAAGGATGTCGGATACTATACGTTCGTGGCTCAGCGCGATGAGCCTCTTTCTCGAGACGAATGAATGCTTCAGAGAGAGGAACTGACATAGCCAAAGGGACTGATTCCGCAACCAAAGGACAGTTGAGCCCCGCGTCCGGGGCCTCCACGATAAACCCGATGCACCTGTTGCTTCCCCTTGCGCTGGCCCAGTTCATCAACGCCTACGACACCACCGCCATGAACGTCGCGGTATCGAAGGTCGTTCTGAACCTGCACACGACCATATCGGGGGTCCAGGCCGCTCTCACCATCTACTCGCTGGTCATGGCCGCCTGCATGATCACCGGCAGTAAGCTCGGTGACATCTGGGGCCGCAACCGCACGTTCGGTATCGGTGTGACAATGTACGGGGTCGGCGCGCTCATCACGGCCTTCAGCGTCAACCTCGGCATGATGACGTTCGGGTGGTCGCTCTTCGAGGGTCTCGGCTCGGCTCTGATGATACCGGCCATCTTCGCCCTCGTTGGGACTATCCTGCCCCCGGGCAAGGACAGGCTGAAAGGTTACGCGATAGTCGGCTCGGCGGCCGCGGCGGGGGCGGCGATGGGCCCGCTGCTGATGGGTTTCTGGGCCACTCTGGGTACCTGGACCTGGCGCCTGTCGTTCGTCTCGGAAGCGATCGTGGTGCTGGTCGTCCTTTCCATGGTTCGCAGGATGGGCAAAGCCCCTGCGGTCGAGAACAAGCCGAAGCTCGACGTTGTGGGCGCGGTGCTCTCCGCGCTGGGCCTGGCCTTGATAGTCCTGGGAGTGCTGCAGGCGAGCACCTACGGATGGGTGCATGCCCGCATTCCAGTGACGATGGGGAAGAAAGTCATCATCCCCGCCGGAGGCATCTCCCCCGTTATCCCGTTCGTGATCGCCGGCATAGTCATAATCGGCCTGTTCCTTCTCTGGCAGAGACACAAGACCAAAGTGGGTAAGGAACCTCTCATCGAGCTCTCGCTGTTCAAAGGCAGGACGGTGGCGGTCGGGATGCCGATCATCCTGATGCTGATGTTCATGCAGGCCGGGCTGCTGTTCGTGGTGCCGGTGTTCCTGCAGATCTCGTTGAACTTGAGTCCGATCCTGTGCGGCATATGCATATTCCCGTTGACCGTCTTCCTCATCGTGTTCTCTCAGCTCACGGGCAGGCTCACCAAGAAGTTCTCACCCAAGACCCTGATAATGGCGGGAATGGCGCTGATCCCACTGGGGATAATCCTCATCTGGGTCCTGCTCTCCACCAAGCCCAGCGCCTGGCAGGTCATCCCCGGCGGCATCATCGTCGGGATAGGCATCGGCCTGGCGAACGCTCCGTTGCTGAACGCGGTCCAGTCGACCGCCCCGGAGAAAGAGCAGAGCGAGATCTCCGGGATCAACCGGGCCTTCTCGAACCTCGGCGGGTCGTTCGGGACCGCCATAGCCGGCGCGGTCCTCATCTCGGTTCTGATCACGACGGTCTTGAGCATGGTCGGCTCGAATCCCGTCCTGCAGAAATACGTCACTGCCAGGCACCTGCAGGAGTTCAGGCTGGCGCTCAACAAGGACGCCCAGACGATCACTGACAAGCAGGCAAAGGCGCTGTTCGGAAAATACGCCGCCGAGGTCATCAAGAAAGAGAACCTTTCCCCCAGGGTCGCTGACGCGCTCGCCTCCCAGATGGTGGGCATCAACCACAAGGCCCGCAACAAGGCGCTCCTCGCGGCCCTGCTCGCCGTGGGCCTCATCGGCATCCTGGGCTTCATCATGAGCATCTTCCTGCCCAGGTTCCCCAAGGCAAAGGAAGAGGAAGACGACGAGCCTGCCGATAAACCCGCCGCCCAGGCGGCTACCGACTGAGGCAGTCGATGCAAACCCCTTTCATGCAAGTCGTTCGCGGTGAGGTAACAGGTCAATGACACCTCGCTCGTCGCCACGGGAGCGGTTTCCCCTGGGCCAGGGGGACGAGGAGAAGTCCGTCGAGTTCCAGGGCCGGCGGCGCACCTACACCGTGCACGTGCCGCCGGGGCTCGACCGCTCCCGGCCGGTGCCCCTGGTGCTGGTGCTGCACGGGGGAGTCGTCAACGCCTTCTTCACCGCCCATAACACCGGGATGAACGCGACCGCCGACCGCGAAGGCTTCATCGCTGTCTATCCCAACGGGACCGGAAGGTTCGAGGACCGCATACTCACCTGGAACGTCGGCTTCGGCTTCGCTTACGCCCTGCGCAACAAGGTGGACGACGTCGGCTTCCTGCGCGAGCTGGCCGGGCGCATGGTGACCGAGTACGGCGCCGACCCGGCGCGCGTGTACGCTACGGGAATCTCGAACGGCGGAATCTTGAGCTACCGCCTGGCCTCGGAAGCGTCCGACGTGGTTGCCGCGGTCGCGCCGGTGGCGGGAGCTTCCGCCGGGCGCGAGCGCTCCGGCTCGCCGCTGGTGGTGTTCCCCGCGCCCTCGCGTCCCGTCTCGGTGATGGCATTCCACGGTATGCAGGACCGCCTGATACCTTATTACGGCGGGAGCGGCGCCGGCTTGACCAACGCCGTCTACCTGCCGGTTCAGGACTCGATAAACATGTGGGTCGCCTACGACGTCTGCTCCATGGAGCCCCAGGAGTGGACCAGCCCCAGCGGCAACATCAACAGGCGCTGGTACTGTGGCGGGCGCGAGGGGTCCGAAGTCGTCCTGTACACGATCAGGGACGGAGGGCACACCTGGCCCGGCGGGGTGCCAATCGCCGAGACCGGGGCCGGGGTCCAGGAAGCAGCGCCTCCGGGCCGCATGAACCGCCGAATACAGTCACGCTTCGCCGCCCGCGTCGGTCCGCCGAACCGGGAGATCTCCGCGAACGACCTGATGTGGGAGTTCTTCAAACGCCACCGACGCGACTGACATGCATGCAAGTTTTGCATGCAAGTTTTGGGGTCAGACCCCTTAACTTGCGTTCCGGCGCTACGGGCTCTTGAAGTCCACTACCTTCCAGCCGGCGCCCGTCTTGTTCAGCACCAGCTTGTAGCCGCTGACATCCATGACGGGGCTGACGGCCACCAGGACGTCGGCGCTGTCGCCCTTCACGGACACGCTGTCGATGCTGAGCGCGGTGCCCTTGGGGATGAAGGAGACAAACGCGTCGTAGAGGCTCGGCGTGGCGAAGTACTTCCTCCCCTGGGCGGCATTGCCCGAGCTGTAAGCGCCGATCACGCCGTTCACGACCGAGGTGGGCGAGCCGCCTCCGGCGCATCCCGCGACCAGGCAGGCGAGCATGACCGTCACCAGCAGCACGGCACCTGTCTTCGAGATCACTCGCGGCTCCTCTCCCCGATCGCCAACGTCGATTATATATCCCGCGCCGGAGCGGCGCTCTTTGCGTTGAAAGCGCCCGAGGCACGATAATGTTCAGTGTCGGCGGCAAAGGAGCAGGAGATGGAGACGTTCACCGTTCGCACGTCCTCGAGGACGGACCTCAAGGACATCACCGGCGAAGTCGCATCGGTCGTGGGCAAGTCCGGCCTGGCCGAAGGCGCCTGTGTCGTCTACGTGCCGCATACCACCGCGGGTGTTACCATCAACGAGAACGCGGACCCGGCGGTGCGCGAGGACATCGCCGCGACACTGGAACGGATGGTGCCTTGGAACGGGCCGTACCGGCACTTGGAGGGCAACTCCGCCGCGCACGTCAAGGCAACGCTGGTCGGGTTCTCGGCGACGATCCCGGTACAGGCCGGCCGCCTGGCGCTCGGCACCTGGCAGGGCATCTACTTCTGCGAGTTCGACGGGCCCCGGACCCGCAAGGTGCACGTCACGCTGCTCCCCGCGCGCCGCTGATGGCTTCCTATTGCGGCAGCAAAGCGGCCGTCGTCAACTTCACCGACTCGATGCGCCTCGAGATGAAGTACCTGGGAAAGAAGGGCGTGAAGTTCACCATCGTCTGCCCGGCTTTCATCTCGACGGGGATGTTCGAGGGCGTCGAGGTTCCCTGGTGGCTTCCCTGGCTCGACCCCGAGGAGCTCGCGGACAAGATATACCAGGGCTACCAGAAAGGGTCGCCGATGGTTGCCGAGCCGCTGTTCCCCAAGCTCGCGCCTGCATTCAAAGCCGCCAACCCCCGCAGGCTGCTCGATCACATGCTCACCTTCTGGGGCCTGAGCGACGCGATGAAAGAGTGGCGCGGGCACGAGGGCGAGAAGTAGAGATACCGGCGGGACACCGGCGCTACTCCTCGGTCGCGGCGGGGTCCACGTGGATGCCGGTGAGATCGGTCCCGGTGACCGCCTGCAGCCTCGACCTCACCTCGGTCACGATCTCATGCGCCTCCTCGATGGACATGTGCGGCTTAACAGTTATGTGCATGTCCACGTGTATCTTCGCCGGTCCGATGTACTCGGCCGCGATGTCGTGCACGCCTGACACACCGGGCACGGAGTCCGCTGCTTCTATCAGCCGTTCCATCGTCTCTACATCGGGCGCCTTGCCGATGAGGAACGCGTAGTTCTCCCTGAACAGGTAGATCGCGGCGAACGCGATGATCACCCCTATGATTATCGAGCCGACCGGATCGGCCCATATGATGTCCTTGATCGTCAGGATTATCGCCACCACCGCCAGCACGTAGGCGACCTCGTCTCTGGCCAGCGAGACCAGTTGCGCCCGGGCAGTAGGGGCGTTGCTCTTCTCTCGCGCGATGACGAGTATCGGGATCGCCACGATGACCATGCCCGCCAGGGTAACGGCGAGGGCCACGCCCGTGTGGTGCTCGTGTGCGGCGTGATGCAGCAGTCCCTCGATTCCCCTCCTGATCGACTCGACGCTGAAGAATGAGATGAGGATAGTCGCCGACACTATCGCCGCGACGTTCTGAGCCCTCTCATGCCCGAACAGGTGCTGCTCGTCCGCCGGCCGGCTCGAGAAGACCGTGACAAGAATAAGCGCCGAGGATATCAGCACGTCGCTCAGAGTCTCGAACGACTGCGCGAGCATCACCAGCACGTGCGTCCCGAAGTACGCGACCACCTGGATGATGAAGAGCAGGGTGTAGCAGCCGAGCGCGAACGCCAGGCCCTTGGTCCCCGGTGTATCGAACCACCTGCTCTTTGCCGGCTTCGCTGTCTCTTCCAATCGCCCGCCGTCCTCTCGTGCCTTTCCGCAATGCTCATTACGACTGCAAGCGGGACGCAAGTCAAGCGCCAGACGGCCTCCGCGAATTTGCGGTTCGTGTGACCGGTCTGATATGAATAGACGGCCATGAAGGTCCTATTTGTACACTCAGAGGAAGATTACTACTCCGCGGAGAAGCCGCTCGAGAACTTCGAGCGGATGCAGTTCGGCATCTCGTATATCTCCTCGGTCCTGAAGGAAGCCGGTCACGAGACCAGGCTGGTAGTTCCCACGCCGAAGAGCATGAACGTGGTGGACGAGTACATCGCGGATTTCGATCCCGGCCTGGTCTGCTTCACCTCTGTCTATTCGGTCTACGACTTCATCTGCAAGGTCGCCGCGCGCACCAGGCGCAATCATCCCGGCCTGTTCCTCGCGATCGGGGGGCCGCATGCAACACTGCGCCCGGACGAGTGCCTGAGTGAAGCCTTCGACGCCGTGTGCGTGGGCGAAGGCGAGCAGGCGACCCTCGAGCTGGCCGAGCAGTTGGAGGCGGGAAAGAAGCCGTCGGGCATCCCCAACCTGTGCATCAAGACTGAAGAAGGCGTGGAGCGCAACGCGCCGCGCCCGTTCATGGGCGACGTCAACTCGCTCCCTTTACCGGACCGGGACATGTGGCTCCCCTGGGTGGCAAACCCGCTGTCGCGACCCTCGGTGCTAGCCGGCAGGGGCTGCCCGTTCGACTGCACCTACTGCAGCAACCACGCGCTGCGCAAGGTCGCCGCCGGCAAGTACGTCCGGATGCGCTCCCCGGAGAACATCACCGCGGAGGTCGAGGCGTACAAGGAGAAGTTCCCTCTGCTGGAGGAAGTCTACCTGGAGGTGGAGACGCTGGGCGCCGACACCAAGTGGGCAATCGAGCTCTGCTCGGAGCTGGAGGCGTTGAACTCACGCTGGGAGGTGCCGATCGCCTTCGGGGCAAACCTGCGGATCACGCCCAATAAGGATTACGAGAAACTGTTCTCCGCCTTCGCGAAGTCCAACTTCCGATTCATCAACATCGGCGTGGAGTCGGGCAGCGAGCGCGTGAGGAGAGAAGTGCTGAAGAGGAACTACTCGAACCAGGACATCATCAACGCGGTGATGACCGCGCGCAAGCACGGCCTCCAGATCGGGACATACAACCTGATCGCGCTCCCGGGCGAGACTCCGGCCGAATTCATGGAGACGGTCGATCTCAACCGCATCTGCCAGCCCGACTGGTTCCTGTTGAGCGTGTTCTTCCCCTACCCGGGGACAGAGCTGCACGACCTCTGCTGCGAGCAGGGCCTGCTGGACTCTTCGTTCGACAAAGTGCTGGAGAGGCGCAGGCCCTCGATGAACCTCCCCGGCTTCAGCAAGCGCCAGATCAGCAGGAGGTTCACCTGGTCGCCGCTGCTCTTCTACGGCGGGCACCGGCCGGTCAAGGAAGTGATATGGCTGGTGACGATGTCGAAGATATGCTCGAACCGGACCACGCTGACGCTCTGGAGAGCTATCAACGACAGGTACTCGCCCTACCACCAGTTCGATTGAGGTGAAAAGTGTACCAGGCACTTTTCAGCGGCTTTTTCACCCTTGGCCCGCGTGCTGCGAGATGTTGCTTCATGTTGAAGGGAAGCAAACCCGCCTCTCGAAATCAGAACTCAATCGGTATAGAGACAAGGGGGCGAGCAGATGGGCGCGGAACTGATGTACTTCGAGATCCCCGGCGACGACCTCGACGCGCTGACGGAGTTCTACACCAGGGTGATGAGGTGGACAGTCGGGCCTCGGGCGGAGCAGCGCGAGGACTACCGCACGATCGAGACTTCGGAGGACCAGAACGCCGTAGGCGGCGGTCTCTTCAAGAAAGCCACACCCGACCAGACCATCATCAACTATTTCAAGGTGGACGACGTCAAGGGAGTGATCGGGCTCGTCGAGAGCAACGGCGGCAAGGTTGTTGAGAAGAGATCCGCGATCCCAGGCCTGGGCTTCTTCGCCCTCTGTGCGGACCCGGCTGGCAACATCTTCGGCCTGTGGCAGGGCGACACGGAGGCCGACTGACCAAGTCGGCTGCTCCAGATGAAAAATGCACCACTGGTGCCTGACCGCAGTGGTGCATTTGCTTTTTAGTTTATTCCGCTTCCAGGAACGGGTAGCGGTAGTCCTTGGGCGGAAGGAACGTCTCCTTGATCGCCCTGGGCGAGACCCAGCGCGCCAGGTTCAGCAGGCTGCCCGCCTTGTCGTTGGTGCCAGATGCGCGCGAACCGCCAAAGGGCTGCTGTCCTACCACGGCTCCGGTCGGCTTGTCGTTGATGTAGAAGTTGCCGGACGCGTTGCGAAGTGTCTTGACCGCCTCCTGGATCGCGAAGCGGTCCTGCGCGAATATCCCGCCGGTCAGCGCGTACGGGCTGGTGGTGTTGCACAGGTCGAGCGACTTCGAATATTCCTTGGCCGGGTAGACGTAGACCGTCACGACCGGCCCGAATATCTCCTCACTCATCAACTTCGAGCGGGGGTCGCTGCTCTGCACGACCGTCGGCTGGATGAAATAACCCGCCGAATCGTCGTACGTCCCTCCACAGAGGATCTCGTGGCTCGAGTCGTTCTTGGCGAAGTCGATGTACTCGGAGATCGTCTTGAAGGCGCCCGCATCTATCACCGCGTTGACGTAGTTGGTGAAGTCGCTGGGGTCTCCCACCTTGATGGTGGCGATCTCGTCCAGCAGCTTCTCCTTCACCTGCGGCCACAGGTTATCAGGGACGTAGACGCGGCTGGGCGCGGAGCACTTCTGCCCCTGGAATTCGAACCCGCCCCGCACGATCGCCGCGACGAGCGCGTCTACGTCAGCCGAGGCGTGGGCGAATATGAAGTCCTTGCCCCCGGTCTCCCCCACTATGCGCGGATACGAGAAGTACTTGCGGATGTCCGAGCCGATGGTCAGCCATATCGAGGAGAACACGAAAGTCGAGCCGGTGAAGTGCACGCCTCCGAGGTCCAGGTGGTTCAGCACCGGCGGACCGATGACCGGGCCGGGGCCGGGGACCATGTTGATGACGCCGGGCGGCATGCCTGCCTCCTCGAGCACCTTCATCACATAGTAGGCGGGCAGGATCGCCGACGAGGCCGGCTTCCACACCACCGCGTTCCCCATCAGCGCCGGGG
>DAIQAV010000077.1:0-10195 GCA_036781505.1 Candidatus Anoxymicrobiaceae bacterium
CGGGGCGGGGTGAGCCTTTTGCTCGCTGGTCCTCGCGTCTTTGAGATCAGCAGACTCTCTATGCCCCCCGAGACGCTGAGAATCGCTCGCAAAACGCTCACCCCGCCCCCGTCAGGAGTTTCCCCTAAAAAAGATAATTTAAGATGACTCCTGACCAGTAGGAATGACTCCCGGCGTGCAATCGAAATAGCCCTATGAGGGAAGCTCGATCTCGATGACGTCCCCTTCATGCGTATCGGTTGCCTCCAGCGTCCCCGCGGGAAGCTCAATGGCGGTCCGCGCCCGTCGCACCCAGGGAGACAAGCGACCCGGGGCCAGCTCGCGGACGCACCTCACCGCGCCGCTTTCCCTGTCGAGGAACAGGACGTCGATCGGGAACTTCATGCCGAACATGTGGACCTGCCTGCAGCGCGGGAAGACGAGGGCCTCGCCCGGCTCGATCGAGTCCCGGTCCAGGAGACCGCGTCTTCGCTCGGCGCGCTTGACCGCGAACCGTGCCCGCGTGGCAATGACGGTGCCTCGGGTCGAGTTGGTTATGCGCGTTTCATCCGCAGTCATCGGTGCAGGTGGTGCTCGCGCCTTCGGTACGCTGGCGCAGAACGCGCGCCGGCACGCCGCAGGCGATGGTGAACTCGGGGATGTCGCAGGTGACGACCGACCCGGCCCCGATGACCGCGCCGTCTCCTATGCTGACCCCCTTGGTGACGATGACCCCGGCTCCCAGCCAGCAGTCCTCACCGATGGTGACCGGCCCGTAGGTGCCGTACTGGAGCCGCATGGGGGTGCCCGGCTCGATGCCGTGGTCGGCGCAGTTGATGTTGATGAAGGGGCCGAACATGGTGTCTCTGCCTATGGTCAGGTCGTCGAACGCGTTGAGGATGTTGTAAGGCCCGATGCCGACGTGGTCGCCCACCTGCAGGGTGGCCTCGTTGGCGACCGCCAGCCTCGCCCCTGAGTCGACCGTCACGTGGTCGCCGATCACGATGCGCCCGTCGTCGTTGCCCCGGACCTCTATGGTGCGGGGGACGAAGAGCCCCGTGCCCGTGCTCACGGTCGCGCGCCCGGCAAGCGCCAGGTCGATCCAGCCGGATATCCAGGCGTAAGGCCCCAGGTCGATGCCCCTGCGCTTGAAGTACCAGGCGTTGAACATCACCCTGGGGTACCTGGCCCAGGTCGAACCAGTCGTCATCTCGCCTCCAGAATGCCGCCGTCCGCTTGCTGTCTTACGGCCGGCCCGACAGAATCCTTCACCGCAATACCATACCACGGTAGCCGCCCTGCTCGAGCTCGAGCTCGCCGGAGTCGGCGAAGCTGTAGTACGAGCCGCTTACTCCCATGATGACGTGGTCGAGCACCGGTATGCCGAGTATCCGCCCGACCTCCTCGAGCCTGCCTGTGATGCGCCTGTCCTCGTCTGACGGAAGCGGGTCGCCGCTGGGGTGGTTGTGCACGAAGATGACGCCTGAAGCGGCGTTTCTCACCGCGGGTCGGAACGACTCGCGCGGGTGCACGATGCTGGCGGTTAGCGATCCCCGGGAGATGACCTGAGTCTTGATGAGGCGGAGCTTGGCGTCCACCATGGCGCAGGAGAACACCTCGGTGCGCTCGTTGAGCATCGAAGGCCAGAGCGTGTTGTAGACGTCGGCGCTGGAGCCGAGGCGCTGCCCCGGCCTCCGGCCCGCCAGAGAGCGCCTGCCCAGCTCGACCCCGGCAATGAGCGCCGCGGCCTTGACCGGGCCGATACCGTCGAAGAACGTGAGCTCGCAGAAGTCCATGTCCTGCATGTGCGCCGCCGGGCCCAGTTCCTCGACATACTCCCTGGCGAGCGAGACCGCGCGCGAGACGGGCACGCAGCCGCCGAACATGAGGATGAGCAGCTCGAAGTCCGAGAGCGACGAGTGCCCTCTCGAGGTCAGCGAGTCCATGAGGTCGTCGTGGCCGCGGGGTGTGTGCGAGTCCATGGAGGTCTCCTCTTCCCGGCTGTGGAAAGCCGCTGGCTGGAGAGGGCGGGGGCGGAACCAATACAAGCATATTGTACAGCACTGCAGCGACAAAGGAAAGTTGCCTGCTCAGCTCTTGTTGAGTCTCCTGTAGGCGGGCGAGAGCCGGTGGTAGAGCTCCTGGAACGACTCGAAGAGCGCGTCGTAGACGTCGCGGTTGGAGGGATCCGGTTCGAACGACCGGCGGACCTTGACCGCGTCCTTCACCTCCGCGTAGCTCTTGTAGACCCCGAGCCCCAGGGGCACCGCGAGCGCTGCGCCTATGGCCCCGGCGTCCTGCGGCTTCACGACAGCCTCGATCCTGCGCCCGGTGACGTCGGCGAATATCTGCATCCACTCGTCGCTCTTGGCCCCGCCCCCGATCGCGCGTACCGTGGGGCAGGGAAGGCCGCGCTTCGCCGCTTCGTCGAACATCCAGCGGAAGTTCATGGCCACGCCCTCATAGACCGCCCGCAGCATGTCCTCTCTGGTGTTGTCGATGCTCACGTTGATGAACGCCCCGCGAAGCGTGGTGTCCGTGACGGGGGCGCGCTCGCCGTACATCCAGGGAGTGAAGATGACCTTGTGCGACCCCGCGGGCACGCCGGCCACCGTTCTGTCCAGCGCTGCCATCACTCCGCCCTCGCCGGGCGCGGCGCCCCTCTCGGCCTCGCTTGCCAGTTGCGCCGCGAACCAGCCCAGGCTCGCCCCGGCGGTGTTGGTCTCGCCCACTATCAGCCACATGCCTGGATCGGCCGCGGCGATCGAGGCCATCCCCGACCGGCCCAGGTTGATGCGCTTCTCGCTGGTGATGCAGAGGAGCCCCGAGGTGCCGATGCTTACCGAGCTCTCACCGTGGGCGATAGCACCCGCGCCCACCGCCCCGGAAGGGGCGTCTCCCATCCCGCTTATCACGGGCGTGCCCGGCAGGAGGCCCAGGTCCGCCGCCGCTTCCTGTCTGAGCCCACCGGACACGTCGGCGCTCTTCTTCACCTCAGGCATCCTTTCGAGGGAAGCGCCCAGCAGCCGCGCGGCCAGACCGGACCACCCGCGGGTCTTGTTGTCCATCAAGCCGGTGACGGAAGCCGCGGTCTGGTCCGTCTCGAGGTTGCCGGTGGCGCGGTAGACCACGTAGCCCTTCACGTCCAGGAAGACCCTGGTGCGGTCGAAGATATCGGGCTCCTCCTCCTTGAGCCACTTGAGCTTGCACATGACGTCCTTGCCGGAGGGGACGGCCCCGAACAGCTTGAGCATCACCCGCGCGCCGCCCAGCTTGCGCACCACCTTGCGCGCCTGCTCCTCGGCGCGGCAGTCCATCCAGATGATTCCAGGGCGCAGTGGCGTGCCGGCCGCGTCCATCGCGACGACGCCCAGCATCTGGCTGGAGAACGCGAGGCCGGCTATCTGCGAGGGGTCCGTTCCGGTCTTCTCCAGCAGCCGCCGGGTGGACGCCGCGACCGCGCGCCACCAGTCGGCGGGGTCCTGCTCGGCGAAATGCTCCCTGGGGTAGCTGATATCGTAGGGCTCGAACTCGGAGGCGGCGTTGACCCCGTCGAGCGTGGCGAGCACCGCCTTGCAGCCGCCGGTCCCCACGTCGTAGCCGAGAGCATAACGTTCAGCCATCTCTCCCCCTCTTCTGTTGAGCACCTCAGGTCGCGAACTTGAAGTGCATCACGTCCCCATCCTGGACGATGTAATCGCGCCCCTCGACCCGGAGCGCGCCGGAGTCCCTTGCCGTGGCGAAGCACCCGCAGTCGAGGAAGTCGCTCAGGTGCACCACCTCCGCCTTGACGAAGCCGCGCTCGAAATCGGTGTGGATGCGCCCTGCCGCGTGGCTGGCGGTCGAGCCGGCGGGGACGGACCACGCCCTGCACTCGCCCGAGTCTATCGAGAAGAAGGTGATGAGCCCGAGCATCCCGTAGCTCTCGCGAACCACGCGCGCCAGGCTCGCCTCCTCGATGCCCATAGCCTCCTCGAACTCTCGCGCTTCGGCGTACTCGAGCTCGGCCAGCTCCGCCTCGATCTCGGCGTTGATGTTGACGACCGGGATGCCGCGTGGCCCTGCCCAGTCCCGCATGGCTTTCTCTCGCTGCGCCGCGCGCTCGTCCGGCTCACCCACGTTGAGCACTACGAGCGTGGGCTTGAGTATCAGCAGGCGCGTCTCCGGCGCGAACTGCTCCAGGCGCATCAGGAGGGCATCGCGGTCGGTGACGACGTCCTCGTTGACCGCGGCCTCGACTCCGGTCAGGCAATCCACGCGCGCGACGCACTCGCGGTCGCCGCTCTTGGCCGCCTGCCTGGCCTTGGAGAGCTCACGGCGCAGGAAATCGAGGTCGGCAAGCCGGAGCTCCGTCTCGATCAGCTCAGCGTCGCGCACCGGGTCGACGTCGCCTTCCACGTGGGAGATGTCATCGGAGTCGAAAGCGCGTATCACGTGGAGTATGGCGTCGACGTCGCGGATGTTGCCGAGGAACTTGTTCCCCAGCCCCTCGCCGCGGCTGGCACCCTGGACCAGGCCCGCGATGTCGACGAACCGCACGCTGGCCGGGACGCTGCGCTCGCAGCCGGCCAGCTCCGCGACCGACTGGTGTCGCTCATCGGGGACCGCGACCACGCCCACGTTGGGTTCGATAGTGGTGAACGGGTACGGCGCGACCGCTGCTCCCGCCCGCGAGAGCACGTTGAAGAGCGTGGACTTGCCGGCGTTCGGAAGACCGACGATGCCGACGCGAAGAGAGCTCACTGAACCACCTTCCTGCCGGTTGGGTGCGAGATAAGACTACTACATAAAATGCACCACTGGGGTCAGGCGCCGGTGGTGCATCCGGAGCAGCTGCGGCCGAGTAATTGTCTCTCAACGCAAAACGCACCACTAGTGCCTGGCACCGGTAGTGCATAAGGAAGGTAGGTTGGAGGAGGAAGCGTTGCCAGGAGCCCTTGACCGCGCTATATTTAATTTGCCTCCACCCTCCAACCACTTCCGCAAGTTAGACGCACGTGCGCCCGAAAGTGTTTTACGCGCTCTTCTCGTTGCCGTCCGCGCCCTTGCCGGAGCCGGAAAGCGAGCCCATGGCCTTGGAGAGCTCGTCGGGGGTGTTGACAGGCACGCAGCGCCCCGTGGTGCACACCACCGCGGACGGCGGAGAGACCTCCTCGTCTATCCCGACCGGCAGGAAATCCTCGACGGTCTCGGGGCGGACCAGCTTGCGCGGGTTGAAGGCGGAGACCGCGGCGGAGCGCATCTCGCGCCGCGTCTCTTCATCGGCCTCGGTCGAGATCCTTATCTCGATGACGCCCCTCTGAAGCGTCTCGACCGCAAGGGCGTACGCCGCGGAGAAGTAGGTGTACTGCTTGTACTTCTCGCCGAAGGAGGCGAGCATATCTTTCGCGCCGTCGCCATATCCCTTGTCCGGGACCAGCTCGTCCAGCAGCAGGAGGGCGCGGGCGGCGGTCCCGTTGATCACTATGTCCGGCGGGCTGACCGGCGCGTCGGCCAGGTCGGCCACGAGCTCATCGCCGGCTTGCAGGGACTCCACCAGCCAACCCTGGCGCCCCACGAAGCTCTCCAGAAGGGCGTCGGCGAGTTCGGTCGACCTCTCCAGGAACCTGGGCTCCTCGGTCGCCTGGAACAGGTCCAGCTGCGCCAGCAGGAGGTTCACCTGGTCGCCCGGTTGCCCCCAGAGGTGCGGCTTGCCGTCCGGCAGCTCGAAGAAGTGGCAGACGCCTATCGCGAACCTGAAGCCCGAGCGCCATATGAAGTCCGCCGACCTCTCGGCGATCGCCAGCAGGCCCGTGTCGCCCAGGACCGCCGAGGCCAGCACCAGGGCGGAGATCATCCCCGCCGTCGTCTCGGTGTAGATGGTCCTGTCGATGAAGGGCTTTTCCATGAGCGCCCTGCCGCCCCGGTCGCGGTGGTAATACTTCTCGTCCGCGTCCTGGCTGCCGTAGAACCCGCGCTGTTCCTCGTCCAGCAGGTTGAGCAGGACGTAATCCAGGACCATGCGCGCGATCTCGGCATAGTCGGTCCGCCCCAGGGCGATCGACGCGGACAGATACAGGCGGACCAGGTCCGCGTTATCCATGAGCATCTTCTCGTAGTGGGGAACGCTCCAGTCCCGCGCGGTGGCGTACCTGAAGAAGCCGCCCTCGACCTTGTCGAACAGCTCCCCGTTGCGCATCCCGTCCAGGGTCGAGACGACGAATGACTTGAAAGCGTGGTTGCCCGTCTCGACGTAGCGTGCCAGGGCGAACTCGACCGCGCCGGTGGGAGGGAACTTGGGCTCGCTGCCTATGCCGCCATACCCCTTGTCCCAGGAGGCCAGGATCCACGCCTCGACCTCGGCGACCGCCCGCTCGTCCGCGCCGCCGGCGCCCTGGGCCGCATCATAGAGCTCGCGCTCCAGCTCCGCCTGTGTGGCGGCCTCGACGTCGACCGAGTCCTTCTCTCTGGCATAGCCGGCGCTGAGGCGCTCGAGAAGGCTCATGAGCTGAGGGGCCGGAGCGAACGTGAGGCCCGCCACCGCGGCGCCCGATGGCACCAGGAAGACCGTGCTGGGCCAGCCGCCCTGGTTGTACCTGCGGTTGACGTCGGGGCGCCTGTCGCTGTCTACCCTGATCGCTATGAAATCCTCGTTGATCTTCGCGATCACGTCAGGGTCGGAGTAGGTGGTCTCGTCCATGACGTGGCACCAGTGGCACCACACCGCCGAGATCGACAGCAGTATCAGTTTTCCCTGTTCCTCGGCCAGGACGAACGCGTCCGCGCTCCAGGGCCTCCACTCGATCTCGCGCGCCTTGTTCGGCCGCGGGCTGAAGCGGAAATCCGCCGGGGACGCGCCGTCGGCGGGGATCTTGTTGTCTGTGTTTTCCATGATCATCTAACGTGTTTTTCTTTAGCCGACGCGGCGACCCTGCCTGTCCTCCGATGCAAACGGGCACGAGAGTGCATCTCGCGCCCGGTAAAGGTACTCCTCCCGAATGCCCGGCAGCAGGAGATGGCACTGGGGGCTGCTCGTGGCTCGAATCAACCGGGGGGGGTGCCCCGGTATCAGCACCCGGGAGGAGTGAAGCCTGTATAGTTTTCAAGTTCTGCTGACGCCCGGTCCCGCCGGTCGGCGGGCTCTTCGTCTCTAACTCTTTAGACGCCGGGAGCCAGTTTCTGTTCATAGAATACGCCCGGCGCTGGGGAGTTGCATTGATATCAGTCAACTATGGATTTCAGCAGTAGAAATACCCACGGGCGGCCGCGCCGCCGCCGCGTCCGGGCCGGTTTTCAACGCGATTCGCTGTGGGATATCATGTCAGGATGAACGCAAAGGTCCTCGAGTGGCTCTCAGTGGTTGTCCGTAACAACGAATTCAAGGGTCCGGTTGTCGAATTCGGCTCGAAGCAGCCGGACGACCAGGTAGACTACTCCGACGTCCGCAAATTCTTCGGCGTCGAAAGATACGTCGGCTGCGACATCCAGGCCGGTCCGGGGGTCGACCTGGTTAGCGACATGGAGCGGACCTCCTTCCCGCCCGACGAGTTCGAGACCGTCGTGTGCCTGGAGACGCTCGAGCACGTGAAGCATCCCTGGAGAGCGATCAGGGAGGCTCACCGCATCCTGAAGCCGGGAGGCAGCCTGTTGATCTCCGTTCCGTTTCGCCTTCCGGCCCACGGGTATCCCTCGGATTACTGGCGCATGACCCCGGCCGCCCTCGAGACCATGTTGCGCGACGCCGGCTTCGAGCGGATCGAGACATCGGACACGGGAGAGGAAGTCGACTGGGACACCGGCTGGGACACTCCTTCCGAGAGTGGAAAGTCATTCGAGTCTTTTCCCTACCCGCACATGAGCTTCGCTCTCGCGCGCAAGAGCGCGAGACCCGTCGGCCCCGCCGTGGCCGCGCCAGCCGCGGTCGCCGAGGCCGGAGTTGCGGAAGGCGGTGCGCCTGCCAGGCCCGTCGAGATCATCGTGCCCGTCTATCACCGCGAGGACGCGACGCGCCTGATGTTCGAACAGCTGGCCAGGGTGACGCGCGACTATTCCCTGATCGTGGTCAACAACGGATTCGATGACCCGAACTTCCTGGCGGGCCTCGAGGCCGCCCATTACATCGAGAACCAGGAGAACGCCGGCGCGATCAGGCCGGTGAACCAGGGGCTCGAGCTTGCCCGGGGCAAATACGCCTGCGTCCTTCACAACGACCTGCTGATATACGAGGAAGGCTGGCTGGACCACATCATCGAGTTCATGGAACGCCGCGGCGACGTGGGTCTGGTCGGGCTGGCGGGCAGGCATTCGATAAAGGCCGACGGGTGCATGGACGTGGACACCACCGTGGCGAACATCCGCGGCTACCCCGCCAGCTACAGGCCGACCTGGAGGCTGACGGAGGTCGCGGCCATCGACGGCCTGGGCTGGGTCATGCGCAACAACGGCTTCCGGCTGGACGAGGACTTCGGCATGATGCACTTCTACGACCTCGACCTCTCACTCCAGTTCATCGAGGCGGGCTTCCGCGTCTACGTCGCCGGCGTGGAGATCGAGCACCTTGCCGAGGACGAGCGGGAGTCCACCCGCAGCCGCGAGGACTACCTGGCCAAAGTCGGAGGCAGCGACGCCGCCTACTACGACGAGGTCGCCGGCAGGTTCCGCCGCAAGTGGAGCCACCTTCTGCCCGTGACGCGAGGGTTCCAGGACGAGCACAGCGCCTACAACAGGATCGACGATCTCCAGCGGCATATCGGCAAGCAGGATACCTACATCGAAGAGCTCGGCCGGTACGCCGAGCATCTTGCCGACGAAGCGGGCAGGAAAACGTTTGAGATAGAGAAGGCCTCGGAGTGCTTCGTCTGGGTCGACGAGGAGCTCGACAGGAACAAAGCCGAGATCGCCTCGCTCAACGACCAGGTGCGGACGCTCGAGGCGACGCTTGAAGGTTGCCGGGATGCCGTCGCGCCGGCCCGGCCGGCTTCGACTCGCGGGCGGCTCGCCTCCTCGCTCCGCCGGGACGGCCTGGCTGCCACCTTGAACAAGGCTGTCCGGGCGACCTGGAGTAAGCTCCGGCGGCCGTCCGGCATCGACGTCTAGAGGAGGGTCTCAAGCTGAAGAAGAAATTGAACGAGCCCCACGGCAAAGTGATCGCGATCTCGGATACGCATTTCGGCGACCGGACTCAGATGCTGCACGATCCGCGCCTGGTCGAGCGCTTCATGGAAGCGCTGGCGGGCCGGGGCGAGGTGGACCTGCTCATCTTGCTCGGGGACATCATCGACCTCTGGATGAAAACCACAGTTCCCGCGCTCAGGGACGCCCGGGCATTCATCGACGGGTTGTCACAACTGACCAACGTGAAGGGGATCCTCTACATCCCGGGCAACCATGACTACCAGATGTTCCTCGACGCATTCCGCCTGGAAGGCGACGTGAAGATAATGCAGGGCGACCTCACCATCCCAAAGTTCACGACCTCGCGCTCGTACGGAGACTCCGTCCTGACAGGCCTGGCGTACCTCAAGAGCAAAGCGCACTTCCCGATGACGTATCCTTTCACCACGGTCCAGGTCGGCGGCCGGGACGTGGTGTTCACCCACGGCCACCACCTCGATTTCTACGCGACAGAGGGCTGGGGGCGCACGTTCTGGCTAGGGCGCCATATCATGAAGAAGAGGAAGAGGAAGGCGACCCTGTACGACATCGAGATGGCCAACATCCCGTTCTGCGGCGCCATGTCGGTGTGGCCCTGGGTCCCCGAGCTGGTTGATGAGGGCCTTCGCTACTACCACCTGATCAGCTTCTTCGGCAGGGTCCTGCACTCCGAGAAGATCGGCGAGTCCCCGCTGCGCGACTCGCTCATCAAAGAGAACTACGATGAGATAGAGCAGCTTCTGCCGCAGCTGGGTTACCCGCATCCCGCGTGCTTCGTTTACGGGCACACGCACAGACCCGGCATGGGCAAGCTCCCGGGAACCGGGACCGTCGTCGTCAACACGGGCTGCTGGACGCGACAGGAGGAGCCCGAGGTCCCCTCCCGCACCTGGGTCGAGCTCGACGGAGACGTCAAGCTGATGCGGCTCGGCCACCAGGGCCCGGAGATCATATCGAGCGAAGTGCTTGAGAAAAAGGAGGCCTGATGGACTGCCCCAACGTGGACGCCAACCTCCCCTCGTGCAACTGCACCTATGCCGGCTGCAGCCGCAAGGGCAAGTGCTGCGAGTGCCTGCGGTACCAC
>DAIQAV010000078.1:0-9923 GCA_036781505.1 Candidatus Anoxymicrobiaceae bacterium
TGAGCCCGTCCATCCCCTCCGGCACGGCAGCCACAGACTCGATCAACTCCGGGGTCACCATCGGCCTGGCGGCGTCGTGGACCACTACTATGCCTTCCCGCGAACCGATCGCCTCCAGCCCCAACCTCACGGATTGCTGCCTCCTCTCTCCCCCCGCCACGGTCGCGGCGACCTTGGAGAAGCCCGAGCCCCGCAGCGATTCCGCGCTCCATTGCTCGACGAACGCTGCCGGCACGACCAGGATGATGGATTCGATCGAGGGCGCGTTCTGGAAAGCGTCGAGCGAGTAGGAGACCATCGCGCGTCCCAGCAGCAACTCTGCGAACTTGGCGCCGCCGGCGCCCATCCTCTCGCCACTGCCCCCCGCCGCGATGATCGAGAAGGCCATCAGTGCATCGTTCCATGAGTACGGCGTCGCACCGAGAGCGTCGAGGCGCCGCACATGCAAGGCGCGCGACCGAGCCGTACTCGGGTAGTACGGCGAAGGAGCGGAACGCAGCAGGTGTGGATGCATCTGCGCTCGAATGCAGGCGAATTTGTGGAACGGTGCACTCAGGCCTCCAGCCGCTCTTCCTTGAGCTCGGTGAAGATCATCTTGCCCGCCGGTGTCTGCAGTACGCTGGTCGCGACCACGGTCACCTCGGAGCCGACCTTCTTCTTCCCGTGCTCTATGACGACCATCGTGCCGTCGTCGAGGTAGGCGACTCCCTGCCCCGGCTCTTTGCCCTCGCGGATCACCTTCACGTGCATCTCCTCGCCGGCCAGCACCACTGGCTTGAGCGCGCTGACGAGCTCGTTGATGTTGAGGATCTTCACGCCCTGGATCTCCGCGATCTTGTTGAGGTTGTAGTCGTTGGTGACCAGCGACATGTTGGTGAGCTTGGACAGCGCTGTCAGCTTGGCGTCGACCCCCATGAGATCGGGGAAGTCCTCGTCGGTGATCTCCAGGCGCACGTTCTCCTGGCGCTGAAGCGCGTTGAGGATGTCCAGGCCGCGCCGGCCCCGGCTCCTCTTGAGGGTGTCTCCCGAGTCCGCGATAGCCTGGAGTTCCGTCAGCACGAAGCGCGGGACCACCATGGTCCCTTCGATGAACCCCGCCTTCGCGATGTCGACGATCCTGCCGTCGATTATCACGCTGGTGTCCAGGATCACCGCCTGGCTGGACGCGCTGGTGCCGAAACTCGGCCCCAGCTTGAAGACGACCGAAAGCTCGGAGCGTTTTATCACCCCCACCCGGGCGCCCGCGAATCCGAACAGCACAAACAGAACAAGCGAGGCGATATACCCCGGGTATCCGAAGTGGAATAAGGCGACGGATGGGAGCATCGCGATGAGCAGCCCCAGGAAGGCCCCCATCGCACTGAAGACTATGTCGGCGCCCGAGACCTTGTAGAAGACGGACTCGAAATCACCGAGTATGTTTGCTGTTAATCTGCCGACCGGCCCGCCGACAACGTATCCGATGAGGAGCCCCAGAATAATACCTACGATGATTGCGAGAACCTGTTGTGGGGCCTTCAGGATGTAGTTGTCGTTCAGCAGGAGGGAGATCCTGTATCCGCCATACGAGCATAAGAGCATGCTGAGCATGCGGACTATGACGACGACCATGCTCGACGCCTCCCTGTTTCGATTTCAAGGTGCGAGTATCGCCCGATGGTGTCAGACGGAAAAGACCTCGTCCAGCATCCTCGAGGCCTTCTCGTCGTCTATGTTAAGGACGAAAATGATCTCCGAGAGGAGGATCTGGCGGGCCTGGTTGAGCATGCGCTTCTCGCCCGTCGAGAGCCCCTTCTCCCTCTCACGTATAGAGAGGTTCCGTACCACTTCCGCCACCTCGTAGACGTCTCCGCTTCTGATCTTGTCGCGGTTTTTCTTGTAGCGGTGGTTCCAGTTGGTCGGCATCTGGCTCTGCTCCTGGTTGAGAACCTCGAAAACCGACTTGACCTGTTTCTTGGGGATCACACTGCGGAGCCCGACGTCACCGGTGCTCTCCGCGGGGACTGTTATCTTGAGGTCGCCCCTACAAAGACTTAAGACGAAGTACTTCTTCCGCTCTCCCTCGATGCTCCTGGTCTCGACCTTCTCTACGACGCCCGCCCCGTGATGTGGATAAACGACTTTGTCCCCAACATTGAACACCTTGCAGCATCTCCCTTCAGAGTCAGGCCCCTATATTTTCAGGCTCGGAACAAAGTCCGGCCATAAGTACGCCGAGGGGAATCTTCTTTTGTCCTTGACGGAGAACCACTCGTCTCATGCAAAGATGAAGCATTCAGATAGTAACACAAAAGTCGCCATGCGGCAATATTCGCATGATGACGGGAATTCTTGACACTCTTGGAACCGTGAAAATATAATGGGAACAGGATCGAAGAGATTGTAGTCCAACCTTGGGAATGTGGTCAGATGCCGAGAGAGATCGAGAAGACCTGCAACCAGTTCCAGCAGACGGTTTCGCTGTCGTTGATCCGCCATCGCAGCATCCTCGACGTCATGACCAAGTACCAGGACGCGTGCTCGCGCGTAAACCGCGCGCTGGCGAAGTCCGTCACCAGCTGCGGGTGCCTCCAGGTCAACGCGGAGAAGCAGGACCTGCCCGCCGACACGTCGCTCAGCGAGATGAGCGAGTACGTCAAGACACACCTCGAAGGCCACCTCTGCCCCAACTGCGCGGAGATCATCGAGGAGGAGATGGGCAAGTCGTTGTTCTTCCTCGCGGCGATCTGCACACTGACCGGCATAGACCTCTACTCGGTCATCAAGCGCGAGAACGACCGCATCTCGACCCTGGGTTTCTACAGCCTGACCTGAGCCGACCCGCCGCCTACAGATAACCTTCCATGATGATGGACTCGGCTATCCGGTCGAGGCCGTCCTTTATCGCCAGCGCCCTGCGCTCCCCTACCCCGTCGACCTCGTCCAGCAGGGCGGGAGACGCCCGCATGATGTTCTTGAGGTTGTCGAACCTGGCGACGACCTTGTCCACCACGTTCGACGGCACCTGCGGGATCATGGAGAGCATCCGGTAGCCTCTGGACCTCACCAGCTTGTTCATGAGCTCCGCTGAGCTGCGGTAGCCCATTACCCGCACGACCACCAGGTCGTCCATCAGCTCGTCCCCGCTCAGGTTGCCGAGGTCCTGTATGACGTGCTCCACGCGCCGGTCGTCGCGGGGCATGAAATAGTCCTTGACCAGCAGCCGCTGGAGTTTCTCGACGCCGGCCATCAGCTCGTTGAGCTGGAGGCTGACCAGCCGCCCGTCCTTGCCCAGCTCGCTCACCTGGAACCTCACCTCGGACGCGATGCGGACCACCATCTCGTTGCGCTGCATGACCTTGACCACGTCGCGCAGGGTGACCATGTCCTCGACCTCCAGAGTGTTGAGGTGGCCGTACTCCTTTTCCAGCCTGGCCCTGTAGCGGCTGAGGGTCTGCAGCGCCTGGTCGGCCTTGGCCAGCACCAGCGGGATGTTCTCGAGGGTGAAGTGCTCCTCGCCGACGTAGATGGACACCGTGTTCATCTTTTCGGAGATGGCGATGACGAAGACGTTCTTGTGGCCGCGGGCCGTCCGCTCCGCCGTCCGGTGGCGCATCCCGGCCTCGTGCGTGGGGATCGACGCCTCCGGCACCAGGTGGACGTTCGCGGAGTGTATTGTCTTGAGGTCCTGGCTCAAGACCACGGCGCCGTCCATCTTGGCCAGCTCGAAAAGGCGCGGCGCACTGAACTCGGTGTTGATATTGAAGCCGCCGGACATGATGTGTCGCAGGTCGCTGACGTTGCCGATGACGATGAGCGCTCCCGAGCCGACCTGCAGGATGCGGTCGATCGCCTCCCGGAGCTCGGTGCCCGGAGACACCCTGTCCAGCACCCCTATCAGCCTCTCCTGCATCTGCCTGGGCGTCTCGGTCCTCACCCGCGTCCTCCCCTTTCACCTGATAGCCCGCGTCGCGCCTGCCTGCTCCCGAGGGAATTCGGCGCCGATTGCTGAAATCCGCCAAGAAAAAACCGGGCTTGGGATTAGGATATCAGAAGCCCGGCCTTGTCGTTTCGTTCGATCTCAGTTGTTGGCGCCCACCGGAGCGGTCTCGGGAGCGGTGTCCTCACGGACCTCGAAGTCGAGCCGCTCGTCCTTGACGTCGACCAGTATCACGTGGCCACCGGTGAAGGTCCCGCGGAGTATGGCCTCCGATATCGGGTTCTCGATGAGCCGCATGATGGACCTGCGCAGCGGTCGCGCGCCCATCGACGCGTCGAACCCTTCCTTGACCAGTACGTCCTTGACCGCGTCCGTGACCTCGAGCTTGATGTCCTGCTCCGCCAGTTGCTCGCGGACCCTGTCCAGCATGAGATCGGCGATCTCCTTGACGTTCTCGGCGGACAGCTCCTTGAAGACGATCACGTCGTCGATGCGGTTCAGCAGCTCCGGCCGGAAGGTGCGCTTCAGCTCGTTGGTGACCTTCTCCTTCATGTCCTCGTACTGCAGCGTTCCGCCCTCGCCGAGGGACTGGAACCCGAGCGGCGCTGCCTTGTGTATCTCGGCGGTGCCGAGGTTTGAGGTCATGATGATGATCGTGTTGCGGAAGTCGACCTGGTGGCCCTGAGCGTCGGTGAGCCTTCCGTCCTCGAGTATCTGCAACAGGACGTTGAACACGTCGTAGTGGGCCTTCTCGATCTCGTCCAGCAGGACGACCGAGAACGGGCGCCTGCGCACGGCCTCGGTAAGCTGGCCGCCTTCCTCGTGGCCGACGTAGCCCGGAGGCGAGCCGACCAGGCGGGACACGCTGTGCTTCTCCATGTACTCGGACATGTCGATCTGCAGCAATGAGTCTTCGTCGCCGAAGAGGAACTCGGCCAGCGTGCGCGCGAGCTCGGTCTTCCCGACGCCCGAGGGGCCCAGGAATATGAACGAGCCGCCCGGTCGCCGCGGGTCCTTCAGGCCGGCGCGGGTGCGCCTCATCGCCTGCGAGATCGCGATGACGGCTTCGTCCTGGCTGACGATGCGCTTGTGGAGCTCGTCCTCCATGCGCAGCAGCTTCTCGCTCTCCGCTTCGGTCAGCTGGTAGACCGGGATGCCGGTCCAGGCGGAGAGTATCTCGGTTATGTCGTCGGCGGTCACCTGGAGCTTGTGGCTCTGGTGGGGCGCCTTCCAGTCTTTCTCGCTCTCGGCTATCTCCAGTATGGTCGCCTGCTCCTGGTCGCGGATCGCGGCGGCCTTCTCGAAGTCCTGCGCGGCGATGGCGGTCTGCTTCTCCTGGCGCAGCCGCTGGAGGACGTCCTCCTGCTCTCGCACGTCTGGCGGGGCAGTCATCGCGCGCATGCGCAGCCGGCTGGCCGACTCGTCGATGAGGTCGATCGCCTTGTCGGGCAGGAACCTGTCGGATATGTACCGGTGCGCCAGCCTCGCCGCCGCCACCATGGCGCCGTCGGTTATCTGGAGCTTGTGGTGCTGCTCGTAGCGGTCGCGCAGTCCGCGGAGTATGTCGATCGTGTGCTCGACCGTGGGCTCCTCGACGGTTATCGGCTGGAAGCGACGCTCCAGGGCCGCGTCCCGCTCGAGGTGCTTGCGGTACTCGCCCATGGTGGTCGCGCCGATGGTCTGCAGCTCCCCGCGCGCCAGCGCCGGCTTGAGTATGCTGGCCGCGTCGATGGCGCCTTCGGCGGCACCCGCCCCGACCAGGTTGTGCAGCTCGTCGATGAACAGGATTATGTCGCCCCTGCCGCGGATCTCCTTGATGACTTTCTTGAGGCGCTCCTCGAAGTCGCCCCTGTAGCGCGAGCCGGCGACCAGAGCACCGAGGTCGAGCGTGTAAAGCTGCTTGCCCCGCAGCATCTCGGGCACCTCGTTAGAGGTTATGCACTGGGCCAGGCCTTCGACTATCGCCGTCTTGCCCACGCCAGGCTCTCCCACCAGGACCGGGTTGTTCTTGGTGCGGCGGGACAGAACCTGCATGACCCTCTCGATCTCTTTCTCGCGCCCTATGACCGGGTCGAGCTTGTTCTGGGCAGCCAGGTCGGTCAGATTGCTGCCGAACTGGTCGAGCATCAGAGTGCCGGGGGCGCCTTCGCCCGCCGCCAGCTCGCCGGCCGCCGCGCCTCCGGTCAGGCTCTTGAGCACCTGGTTGCGCAGGCGCTCGAGGTCGACCCCGAGCTTGACGAGCACCTTGGCCGCGACGCCCTCGCCCTCACGGATGAGGCCGAGGAGGATGTGCTCGGTGCCGATGTAGTTGTGGCCGAGCTGCAGCGCCTCGCGCAGGGACAGCTCCAGCACCTTCTTGGCCCGTGGAGTGAACGGGATGTGGCCGCTCGGCGGGCTCGAGCCCCGGCCGATGACCTCCACTACCTGGCTCCTGACCGCGTCCAGGTTGACCTGGAAAGTCTCGAGGGATTTTGCGGCAACCCCTTCGCCCTCCTGGATAAGCCCCAGGAGTAGATGCTCTGTGCCTATGTAATTATGGTTGAGCTTCCTGGCTTCTTCCTGGGCCAGGACCACAACCCGTCTCGCGCTGTCTGAAAACCTTTGGAACAACTCTAACTCCCCCTGTCTTTATTCTAAGGCTTGAAGCCTGCAATAGCTCTAACGTTCGAAAGGCCTAAAGGTCCAACATCTTACGCAGATGGACCGACCTTTCCCTGTCCACGTCCTCCTCGCCGGCTTCGCCGCCGAGGAACTCCCGCAGGTGGTAAGGGCTTATGCCCACCCCCACCTCCAGGATGTTGAAGTCGCTCACCGGCAGGACCTCGGTGTCCACGCCGAGCTTTATCAGCGATATCAGCTCCAGCGCCTCGTAGTAACAAACGCGGCGGCATCTCTCGACCACACCGAGCGACCGGTAGGCGCGGTCGGCGAGGTCCAGCTCGGCCTCCCGGAGCATCATCTTTCGCGCCGTCCTCTCATTGTCTACCACTTGACGGACTATCATGTCCATGTTCGATACTATGAACTCTTCCGTGCGGCCCAGGCTCTGCCTGTTGGAGATCTGGAAAATGTTGCCCGCCACACCGGACCCTTCGCCGTACAGGCCCCTGACGTAGATGCCGGCCTGGGCCAGCGCCGAGATCGTCTTGCCGATCTCGCCGGTGGTCACCAGCGCGGGCAGATGAAGCATCGCCGACACCCTCAGGCCGGTGCCCACGTTACTGGGCGACGAGGTCAGGTACCCGAGGCGCTGGTCGTAGCAGTACTGCACCTCCGTCTCGAGCGCTGTGTCTATCTCGTCCGCCGCCTTCCATACCTTCATGAACTGCGCGCCGGGGAGGATCGCCTGTATGCGAACGTGGTCTTCCTCGTTCACCATCACACTGCGCCCGTCGTTGGGGCCGATAGTCACGGCCCGGCCGCCGATGCGGTCGGAGAACGCGGCCGGCGTGATGTGCTCCTCGGCCATCATCTCGAGCTTGTTCCTGGAGAGCTCCTCGGCGAAGGAGACCTCCCAGTCCCTGTCATCGGCCACGCGGCGGGACACGGCCTCCAGCACCATCCCGCGCGCCTTCTCCAGCTCCTCCTCACCGGCGGCGATGGGGAACGGGAGGCCTTCGAGGTTTCGCGCAACGCGGGCGCGCGAGGAGAGGACCAGGGGATAACCCGGGCCATGCTCTCTCATCCAGTCCGCGCCTGGTGCGGACGCTTTACTCCGTGCCACTCTCGGCCTCCATCTCTAGCTTTCCCTCTATCTCTTTTATCTGGTCGCGCACCGCGGCCGCGGCCTCGTATTCTTCCTCTGCTATTTGACGATCGAGGTACCTTTCGAGCTCCAGCAGGCGCTTGCGCAGCCTCGCGCTCTCGGATGCCTTGCCGGGTATCTTTCCGATATGCTCGGTAGCCTCCTGGAAGTCGAGCAGGACCCCGTCGAGGGAGTCCCCGAAGACCTCGTAACAGTTGGCGCAACCAAGGAAGCCCATCTTCTGAAAATCGTTGAAAGAAGTGCCGCAGAAATCACATATGACCAGGTCCGAAGAAAGCACGTCCTCCACCAGCGGCTCCTCGGCCCCGTGGAGCCCGGAGAGTATCTGGGGAAGGAACGCGAGCAGGTTCGCGGCCTCGGTCGTCTCTTCCATGCGCTCCGCGCAGTCCTCACACAGCTGTACCCTCGAGACCTCGTTGCCCGAGATCTTGGTAAGGAACACAGTAGCTATATTCTTTTTGCATTCGTCACAGAAGATGTTCATTCCACCCCCCGCCACCCGAGGGCGGCTGGTCCTCTTGAATACTACACCGCCGACCCAGAACTGTTGATGATTTCTGTCAATAGACCAGCGGGCCGCCTTAAATGCGACCCTCGTGAATTATTCGACGCCGGGGTGTGTTGACCTACCCTGCTGCGGCCGCAAGTGCGGGAAGATGATGACGTCCTTGATGTTCTGGCATCCGGTCGCGAGCATGGTGAGCCTGTCGATGCCGACGCCGATGCCTCCGGCGGGGGGCATGCCGTACTCCAGCGCGGTGAGGAAGTCCTCGTCCAGCGGCTGGGCCTCCTCGTCCCCGGCTGCCCTCTTGGCCGCCTGCGACTCCAGGCGCGATCGCTGGTCGATCGGGTCGATCAGCTCCGAGAACGCGTTGGCTATCTCCTGGCCGGCGATCAGTATCTCGAACCTCTCGGTGAAGCCCGGCATGTCGGGGTTCTTGCGCGCCAGTGGCGACACCTCTTCGGGGTAGTCGGTCACGAACGTCGGCTGGAGGAGCCGCGGCTCGACCAGCTTCTCGTAGAGCTCGTTGATGATCCAGCCGATGCCCGCGGCGGGCGGCACCTCGATCTCGTGTTCGACCGCGGCGGCCCTCCAGCGGTCGGCGTCCTCGATGCCGCTGTACTGCAGGCCGGCGTACTTGGCCAGCCCCTCGACCATGGTCATCTTCTCCCACGGCGCGGCCAGCTTTATCTGATGGCCGGCGAACTCGAACTCGTCGGCGCCCCGCACGCTGAGGATGGCGCGGGTGATCATCTCCTGGAGGAAATCCATCAGGTAGCGGTAGTCGACGAAAGCCTGGTAGGCCTCGAGCATGGTGAACTCGGGGTTGTGCCTGGGGCTGATTCCCTCGTTACGGAAGTTGCGGTTGAGCTCGTAGACCTTGTCGTAGCCGCCCACCAGCAGGCGCTTGAGGTAGAGCTCCGGGGCGACGCGCATGTATAGGTCGATGCCCAAGGCGTTGTGGTAGGTGGTGAAGGGGCGCGCCGTGGCCCCGCCCGCCATCGGCTGGAGCATCGGGGTCTCGACCTCGATGAAGCCGCGCTCGTCGAGGAACGCCCGGATCTCCTTGATCATCTTCGCCCGCGACTCAAGCACCCAGCGTGCCTCGTCGTTCATGATGAGGTCGAGGTAGCGCTGCCTGTACCGCTGCTCCTTGTCCTTGAGGCCGTGCCATTTCTCCGGAAGCGGGCGCAGAGACTTGGACAGCAGCTCGTAGGCGGTGACCGCCAGCGAGAGCTCGCCCCTGCGGGACCTCACCACCTCACCGGAAGCGCCCACCCAGTCGCCCACGTCCAGCTCGGAGAAGTCCTGGAAGGGCTTCTCGCCCAGCGCGTCGTGGCGCAACAGCAACTGTATCTTTCCGCTGGAGTCCTTGAGGTCGGCGAAAGTCGCTTTGCCATGCTCGCGCCTGGCCAGCAGGCGCCCCGCGACCATGGCGGTCTCGCCCGAAGACGCGCCCGCCTCGAGGTCGGCGAACTTCTCGGCCAGCGCGGCGGCGTGGACCACCTCGCCGGGCTTGCCGAAGACCGGCTTGTAAGGCTGTTCACCCGCGTCGAGCAGCTTCTGCAGCTTGGACCTGCGCACTCGCAGGAGCTCGCTCTCCTCGGGTTCGCTCCCGCTTTTCTCGATCTCTTCGTCGGGCATGTCTTCCGTCCGTTTTGTGGTTGGTTGAGAATGATTGATTGCAGAAGGATATCATAAACGCGTTCGGGGTCAGTGGCGGGGGGGTCCTACCG
>DAIQAV010000079.1:0-9795 GCA_036781505.1 Candidatus Anoxymicrobiaceae bacterium
AGCGCGGCATATCCATCGACCTGGGCTTCGCCCCACTCACCTTGTCCGACGGCTCGGTCATCGGCGTGGTGGACGTTCCCGGCCACGAGAACTTCGTGCGCAACATGATGGCCGGGGCCACCGGCGTCGACCTGGCACTGCTGGTGGTGGCGGCCGATGACGGCGTGATGCCGCAGACCAGGGAGCACCTGGCCATCCTCGAGCTCCTCGGCGTCCGCCGCGGCGTCGTCGCGATAACCAAGATAGACACCGTGGACTCCGAGATGGTCGAGCTGGTGGACGACGAGGTCGCCGAGCTGCTGGAGGACACGCCGCTCGAGGGCTCCCCCATCGTGCCGGTCTCCGCCGTCACCGGCGAGGGGATCGACGAGCTCCGAGGAGCCATCGAACGCGAGGCCGCCTCGGTGAGGCTGCGGGACGAGGAGCTGCCGGCGCGCATGCCGATCGACAGGGTGTTCACGCTGCGCGGGATTGGCACGGTGGTGACGGGCACGCTGTGGAGCGGCTCCCTCTCCGTGGGGCAGAGGCTGGAGCTGCTCCCGCAAGGCGAAGAGGTGCGGGTGCGCTCGCTCGAGGTCCACGACAGCGAGCGTGAGGAGGTCTTCGCGGGGGAGCGCGTGGCCGTCAACCTCGCCGGCACGCCCAGGGATAGCGTGTCTCGAGGCGACGTGCTGGCCGAGCCCGGCGTGCTGCGTCCTACCTGGATGGCGGACGCGCGCGTGCGCGTGCTGGCCGACTGGCCGAAGGCGGTGAAGCGCGGCGCCAGGATAAGGTTCCACCACGGCACCCGCGAGGTGCTGGGCCGTATATATCCGATGGAGGGCGAGCGGATCGCCCCGGGCCAGGGCGTGCCTTCGCAGCTGAGGCTCGAGGAGAAAGTGGTCCTGGTGCCGGGCGACAGGTTCGTGATGAGGAGCTACTCGCCGGTCACGACCATCGGTGGCGGGATCATCGTGGATACGCATCCGGTGAAGCACCGGCTCCACGACCCGGAGGCGCTCGACCAGTTCGCGAAGCTGGAGTCAGGCGAAGCGGCCGCGTTGGCGGCGGTTCACCTCCAGCGGGCCGGCAGGCCGCTGTCGGCTTCGGCTCTGGCGCAGTCCTCGGGCATCCCGCTCTCTATAATATATGAGGGGTTGGAGGCACTGGCCGTCGCCGGGCCGGCGGTGACTTTCGGCGAGGGACAGGCGCGTTTGTATCTCCTGCGCGACCGCTACATCCAGCTCCTGGAAACGACCCTGGTGGCGCTTGAGAGATTCCACACCGAGAAGCCCCTGGCCGCCGGCATGGCAAAAGAGACCTTGAAGAAGCAACTGGTGCCCGACTGGGACGCCCGCTCCGCCGACGTCTTCATGGACGCGCTGGAGAAGGCCGGCGCGATCGAGGCCGAGGGCAGGCTGGTGAGGCTTCCCGGGGCCGGCGCGTCGGTGACCAGCGAGCAGGAGAGCGCCCTGGACTCGATAGTCGTGCGCATCCAGGCCAGCCCCTTCGCTCCCCCCACCGTCAGCGAGCTCTCCGCTGAGATGGGCCAGCCGAAGCAGGCGACCTCCGAGCTGCTGGCGCTCGCGGAAAAGGACGGCCGGCTGGTGCGCGTGTCTCCCGAGCTCTATTTCTCTCGCGCGGCGGTGGCCGACATCGAGGCGAAGCTGCGCGCCAGCGTGAGCCCCGCGGGCATTACCGTCAGCGACTTCAAGAACATGCTGTCCACCAGCAGGAAATACGCGCTCCCGCTGCTCGAATACTTCGACCGGACGCGCGTCACCGCGAGGGTCGGCGACGTCCGGAAGCTGAGGTAATCGTGTATCATATTCTGCGCGGGACACAGGAGGTGGATCCGTCCTGGTGGGCGGCGCGGTCTTCAAAACCGTTGTGGCGTCTTGATCGGCGCCGGGTAAGTTCGATTCTTACGCACCTCCGCCAACAAGACTGAGGTGGCTTCCTTTGGGCCTCGACATATCGCTACTGGAGACGTTCACGCTGGTGGCCGACCTCGGCTCCTTCAGCGGCGCTGCCCGCAGGCTGGGCCTCACACAGCCGGCGGTCTCCTTCCAGGTCAAGGCGCTCGAGAAAGAGCTCGGCGCTGACCTCATCGACCGCTCCCGCGGCAAGGTGCTCCTGACCCCGGCGGGCAGGACAGCCTATGCCCACGCCAGGAAGATACTCGCCGACCGCGAGGAGATGATCGCCGACATACCCCGCACCACCGGGGAGGTCGCCGGACAGCTGAGGATCGGCGCGAGCACTATCCCCGGCGAGTTCCTGCTCCCGCCCGTACTGGCCGAGTTCAAGAGGCATTACGGCGAGGTCACCGTCTCGCTGGACATCGGCGATTCGGCCGGCGTGCTCGGCATGGTCGCCGACGAGCACGTCGAGCTCGGGTTCGTGGGGATGAAGCCCGACGGCCCGCTGAAGACCAGGAAGTTCGCCGAGGACACGCTGGTCGTCATCGCGCCGCCGCACCACCCGCTGTCGGGCAAGAAGAAGATAGAGCTTGCCGACCTCGCGGGCGAGCAGTGGGTCTTCCGCTCCGAGTCCAGCGGGACCAGGCGCAAGGCGGAGAAAGCGCTGCGCAAGGCCGGCCTGGCGCCGGAAGAGATCGACATGGTCGCTGAGATGGGGTCGAGCCAGTCGGTGATCTCGGCGGTCGCCGCCGGAATGGGCATATCCCTGGTCAGCGACATGGCCGCGGGCGAGCCGGCGAAGTGGGGCGTCGTCTCTATCATCAACCTGGGCGGCGAGGATCTGGTGCGCGAGTTCTACGCGGTCTACGACGGCGAGCACCCTCTCTCGCGGGCGGCCGAGGAGTTCCTCAAGGCCACCTGCGGTGCCTTCTGACATGCCGCGGCGCATCATCTCGGTCGGGGCGTCCTCCAAGAAAGCCGGCAAGAGCAAGGTCGCCTCTTTCCTGGTGAGCGAGTTTAAACCCACCTGCGCCCTGAAGGTCTCCAGCGGCAGCCACACCCGATCCGCGATCGTCACTGACCCCGAGTTGCTGGGTCGGCCCGGCACCGACACCGGCGCGCTGCTGGCGGCCGGGGCAAGGAAAGTTCTCTGGGTCAACGCTTCGGGAAATCGCCTCGCCGCCGAACTGGAGCAAGCGCTGGAGATGTTCCCCGCTGACTGCACCCTGGTCATCGAGGGCAACAGCGCGCTGGAGCACGTCGAGGCCGACTTCTCGGTCTTCGTCATGACGGTGCCCTTCGACGAGTTCAAGCCTTCTGCCGAGCAGGCACTGCGTAAAGCCGACCTGGTGCTGGTGGACATGCGCTGGAATCTGGCCGGAGAGCAAGAGGACTCGATCGGCAGAGGGTTGGCGGAGCGCACCCCCGGCGCGCGGGTCATCTATTACTCCGACGAGCAAGGCTTCGACTCCGCCCTGGAGCGGACGGCGGCCATGGCGAGGCGGGCGCTGTCCTGAGGTGGCCGGACAAAAAGAATCGGGGCCGGGCAAGCCCGACCCCGATTATCATTGCTTCAGCTTCTTGTCAGTCGGCCGTCTCTTTGACCGGGACAGCCTTTACCTCGCCGAACCTCTTGCGAACGACAGCCCAGTTGAACACAGGGACCAGCGCGTTGCCTATCAGGATCGAATACGCTACCGCCCCTGTCGGCGCGGCGTAGAGCCTGATCACGACGATCAGCACTCCGATCACCGCCCCGTACAATAGCTGCGCCATCTTGTTATCCGGACTTGTGACCCAGTCTGTCGCCATGAAGAACGACCCGAGCATCACGCCTCCGGCCAGCATCATGTACAGCGGGTTCTGGCCCAGTATCGCGCTGAGCACGACCACTGTGACGATTATCGCGGTTGGGATGTGCCAGGTGATGTGCCCCTTGTAGAGCAGGTAAGCACCGCCCAGCAGCACCGCTATCACGGACACTTCGCCCATGGCGCCTCCCGCGTGAGCGAGGAACAGCGACCAGTAGCCGGGTCTGATCCCATTCAAAACGCCCGCCTTGATGAAGGTCAGCGGAGTCGCGCTGGTAACCCCGTTCAGGCTGCCCAGCGAATAGGAGGCATTCGCCAGGGCCCAGAACCTGGAGATTATGAGCAACGACACGAAGCCGAAAAGGGCGGGGTTAAAGATGTTGTACCCGAGCCCTCCCATGAGCTCCTTCACCAGAGCCACGGCGATTATGGTACCGATCATCGCGTACCAGAACGGGACCGTAGGCGGCAGTAGTAGCGCCACCAGTACGCCCGTCACTATCGCGCTGAAGTCGCCGATGCTCGGCTTGCGCTTCATTATCTTTCGCATCACGTACTCGGAGCCTATCGCAGCCAGCACGCACGCCGCGATGTTCACGACCGCGTACAGCCTGAAGAACCACAGCGCGACAAGCACCACCGGTATGAGGGCGATTGCCACGTCCCTCATGGCCGAGGGGATTTTCTCCGGGCTTTTGATATGCGGTGAGGCCGAGTAGGTCAATTCACGTTCTGCCATGCAACTTCGCCCCCTTTCATTTCTTTGCAGCGGCCGCTAGCTCGGCCTTGGATTTGCGTACGTACGCCACGTGCTGGATGCTGGCCGGGCAGACATAGGAGCAGCAACCGCACTCGAAGCAGTCCTTCGCGCCCATCTTCTCGGCCTTGTCCCACTGTCCGCGTTTGGTGAACTTCACTATGGCGTTTGGCTGGAGGAACATCGCGCAGACGTCGAGGCACTTGCCGCACCCCACGCACTGCTCTTCGGCCGCATTGTCCACAGCCTCATCGGTCAGGATCAGGATGCCGCTGGTGCCTTTCTGGCACGAAGCCGAGAGGTCCTTCTGCGCGAAACCCGTCATCGGGCCGCCCATTATGACCTTCCCGGTGTTCCCGACCATGCCGCCGCACTGCTCTATCACGTGCGATATCGGCGTGCCGACCTTGACCTTTACGTTCCTCGGAGTCTTGACGCCGGGGCCCGTCACGGTCACCACACGCTCGATCACAGGCTTGCCGGTGGACGCCGCGTCGTAGAGCGCGACAGCGGTCTGGACGTTCTGGACCAGTACGCCGACCTCGCTGGGCAGCTTGCCCGGCGGGACCCTGCGTCCGGTTATCGCGTCGATGAGCATCTTCTCGGCGCCCTCCGGGTACTTGACCTCCAGCACTACGATCTCGATACCCTGCTCGTTAGCGACCTTCCTGGTGAGGGCCTCGACCGCGTCCATCTTGTTGGCCTCCACCCCGATGATGCCGCGGCTCGCGCCGACGGCCTTCATCATGAGCTTGAGCCCGGCGATCAGGTCGTCCGGCCTCTCCAGCATCAGCCTGTGGTCGCAGGTGAGGAACGGCTCGCACTCGCAGCCGTTGATGATCACGGTGTCGATCGGCTTGTCGGCCGGGGGTGACAGCTTGACGGAGCAGGGGAACGCGGCGCCGCCGAGTCCGACCAGGCCGGCCTCCTTGGCTATGTTCTTGATCTCCTCCACTGACAACCCGCTCACATCGCGTTTCTCCGTAAACTTCACCGGCTGGTTCGGGTCCACTGAGATGACGACGCAGGAAACAGTCGCGCCCGCGAAGTTCTTGCGGTCCTCCACGGCCTTTACAGTCCCGGTCACACTCGAGTGCACCGGAGCGGAGATGAAGGCATCGGTCGAGCCGATCTTCTGGCCCGCTTCCACCCTGTCACCGGCTCTCACCAGCGGCTGGTTCGGCGCCCCCACATGCTGCTGCATCGGGATGATTACTTCAGCAGGGAGGGATATGTCTTCGGTCGCCTTGCCGGCGGTGGCCTCCTTGTTGTACGGCGGGTGTATCCCGCCCCGGAATGTCTTGAGTTCCACTTGTCTCCCTCCTCTCTTATGTCTCCAGTTTGTTCTTTTCCTCGAGCCCGCGGTTGCGTCCGCTGATGACCCGGTTGACTATCAAGGCCGCGACGATTCCCAACGCGGCGAGTCCGCCGTAAGGCTTGGCCAGCAGCTTCCAGAGCTCGACGGAAGCCGGGACCTTCGGATCATTGGGAAGGTCGTAGCTGGCCGGGGGCGCCGTCAGTACGTACATGTAGCGCAGCCCCTTCAACTGGGTGTTCCCATAGATCTGGGCATCCTTGTGACCCTCCGACTTCAGCTTCGCCACCCTGGCTTGCGCTTTGAGCAGAAGCTCGTCCCTGTTGCCGAACGAAAGCGTGCCCGGCGCGCACACCTTCACGCAGGCCGGGATATCAAAGCCTGGTTCAGCGTTCGATACCCTGTCCACGCACATGGTGCAGCGATAGACTCCGCGTTTCTTCTGGCTGTAGCCCGGGACATCAAACGGGCAGGCGACCCTGCAGTAGTTGCATCCCACGCATTTCTTGGGATCGGTCACCACCGATTTCAGGACCGAGCCGTCCTTCAATGTCACTTCCTGGTGCGTGGTAGCGTTCGGCGGGCACACCTCGACGCAAGCCGCGTCGGTGCAGTGCATGCACTGGTACTTGGTGAACAACCACTGCATCTGCCCGTTGTAGTGCTCGTTGAACAGGATACGCATCCAGGTCTTTGAGCTCAGCGTCGGGGGGTTCTCGTATGACCCCATGTTGACCGTCTTCTCGGCTGAGTTCTGGTTCCATTGCTTGCAGGCGACCTGGCAGGCGCGGCAAGCGGTGCATTTCGTCGTGTCAACTAGTATTGCCTTCTCATTAGCCATGCCACATCACCTCCTACGCTTTCACGATATCGACTAGGAACGCTTTGTACTCCGGCGTGGTCGTATTGCAGTCACCGATGTTTGGACTGGTCTGGTTTCCGGCGTAGTTCTTGCCGCCGGGCCCGCCCGTGATGTAGCCGATAAAGCCGTAGTGGTACGGCATGTTGACCACGTCCGTGGGCGTTCCATCCACCGTCAATACCTGGATACGATCGGTCACGACCGCGACGCAGTTGACCTGGCCGCGGATGCTCTTGACCGTCACCCACTCGCCGTTGCCGACGCCCTTGCGCTTGGCAAGGTCCTTGGACATCTCGACGAACATGTTGGGCTGCATCTCCGCCAGCCATGGCATGTTGCGTGTCATGGTTCCCGACTGGAAGTGCTCGGTCACGCGGGAGATACCGCAGATGATCGGGTATTTCGGGTCACCGACACTCGCCAGCTTGTCCATCTCGGAGTTCCATTTCTTGACCACGGGGCTGTTCTGACTGCCGTTCATAGCGTTAGTGAACTTGCTCTCCACGGGCTCGTAGTGCTCGGGGAAAGGTCCGTCCACCATGCCACCGCCTGGAGCGAAGAACCATCCCATGCCTAAGTTCAGCATGATGAACGGGTTCGCCGCGGAGACGGCTGGAGGAACAGGCGGGCTGCCTGGCTTGGTGGCGTCTACGTAAGCGAAGTCGGGAACGTCAACGTTCACCCACTTGGTCCCGTCCCACTTGACCAGGTTCTTCTCGGGTACCCAGGGCTGACCCGCGACGTCCGCCGAGCAGCGGTTGTAGACGATTCTCCTGTTGACCGGCCAGCACCATGCCCACCCAGGGTAGATGGCAACGTTGCCCTTGTCCTCGTTGTTGGTGCGCTTGGCAAGGTTCCCACCGGTCTTCGCGAAGCTCGCAAGCGCCGCGGCCTTCTTGGCGGGATCGGGGTCCGTCACCCCGGGATAGTCGGCCTGGTCGGGATAAACGCCTGAGTATACCCAGTTCCCGCAAGCGGTGGAGCCGTCGGCCGCCAGGACCGTGAAGTTCTTGAGCCTCTTCTTGGTGGCCCAGTTGAAGCCGTTCATCTCGGCCAGGACCTCCTCGAGGCTCACCTTGTCGCCGTAAGGCCAGTACAGGTTGATCACGGCTTCGCGGAGCGGCGCCTGCGCGTCGGCTTTATAGAGTTCGACCAGCTTCTTCTGGATCGCGCTCATGATGTCCGCGTCGGGCCTGGCATCACCCTTGGGCTCCGATGTCTTGTAGAACCACTGGACGACACGCCCCGTGTTGGAGAAAGTCCCCTCGTACTCGCCGTTAGCGGCCGCCGGAAGCTGGAACACCTCGGTCTTGATCGCGCCGGGGTTCGCGCCGGGCCGCCTCCAGAAGTTCGGGGTCTCTGTGTCGAATATCTCGGATACGACCATCCAGTCGAGTTTATCCATGGCCGCGCACTCCATATCGGAGTTCGGCCCCCCGACCGCGGGGTTCTGCCCTATGACGAACAGTCCCTTGAGCGTGCCGGCGTACATCGCCTCGAAGAGCGCTATGTGCGTGTAGTTAACCCCATCCTTGACCCTCGGCACCCAGACGTAACCGAACTGGTTCTCGGGCTTGGCGAAGTCCCCGTACTGAGCCTTGAGGTAACTGGCGATGAACTTAGGCGTGTTGCTCCAGTACGCGGTACCAACTGCCTTGAGCCTCGCCTGGTTGTATGCATCGAGCGTCGGGTTCTTGGCGCTGTTGGGCACCGGGTTGTACCCTGTCCACAGATGCGACAGGAGCCCCTGGTCGGTCGAGCCCTGGACGTTCGCGCAGCCCCTCAAGGCCGCGATCCCTCCGCCAGGTACCCCGACGTTGCCCAGGATGAGCTGCAGCATCGCGAAGGTACGGATGTTCTGAGACCCGTAGCTGTGCTGCGTGAGTCCCATCGCGTAGAGGAGGACGCCGCTCTTGCCGCGCTGGTATGTCGAGCAATAGGCCTTGGCGACTTCCTCGAACTTCGCCTTGGGAATGCCGCAGATCTTCTCGACGGCTTCCGGCGTGTAGCGGCTGTAGTGTTTGATCATCAACTGCCACACGGTCTGGGGGTTCTGCAGGGTCGGGTCCTTCAGCGGCTTGCCGTCGGGGCCCATCTGGAATGCCCACGTTGCCGCGTCGTACTTGACCTTCTTCTGGCCCGTCTTGGGGTCGACGGTCTCTTTGAAACCTGAGAACTGCCCCGTCTTGGGGTCGAAGCTGTATTTCGGGTCTATCAGGGACGACGCGTGTGTGTAGTTGTTCACGAAGTCGAAGTTGACCATGTTGTTCTTTATCGCGTAAGTGATCAACGCCCCGAAGAACACGATGTCCGTGCCCGGCCTCGTCTGCGCATAGATGTTGGCTTTTGACGCGGTACGCGTAAAGCGCGGATCAACCACTATCAGGGTCGCGGGATCCTTTTCCCGGTGAAGTGCTTGTTCGATCCACTTGAACGTGATCGGGTGGTTTTCTGCGGCGTTCGATCCACAGACCATGAAGGCATCGCTCATCTTCAGGTCCTGGACCTGGTTGGTCATGACACCTCGTCCGTACGTGTTCCCCAAACTGGAGACAGAAGGACCGTGTCACAAACGGGCGTGGTGCTCGATGTACACCACGCCGAGAGAGCGGAAGAGCTTCTGGTAGAGGTATGCGCCCTCGTTTGAAAGCTCGGCGCTCCCGAGAGTTCCAATAGCCTCGGTGCGGTTTGCCGGGACCTTCTGTCCCGTGGGCTTGCCGTCGGCCCCGATGATGTCGTCTTCCTTGATCCAGGCGGCGTCCCTGGTGGCCTTGATCTTCTTGGCGATCCTGGTGATCGCGTCGTCCCAGGAGATCTCGGTCCAGCCCGACGCGCCGGGTGCACGGTAGAGTGGCTTGGTCAACCTCTCGTTGTTCAACTTACCGTCGATGTAAGACTTCTGGATGAGTGCGGCGCCCTTGCTGCAAAGCGTCCCGAAGTTGATGGCACAGTCAGGGTTGCCTTCAACATTCACGACGTGGTTCTTGCCGCCTTCCACCTCTGTGGCTACGAGAGTCCCGCAGCCGACAGCACAGAAGGAACAGACGCCCGAAGTCTCTTTGGCCTTGATGATTCGAAGAGGTGCTTTTGCCGCGCGCGTCGGCATCTTGAAGCCGAGGTTTACCAGAGCCACTGCACTGAGACGCGTG
>DAIQAV010000080.1:0-9736 GCA_036781505.1 Candidatus Anoxymicrobiaceae bacterium
GCTCAACATCTCCTTGGAGAAGTCGGCGGTCGCCTTCCCGTTGGAGAGCACGTACGACAAGAGCCTGGTGCCCGCCGGTATCGCCGTGCTGAGCCCCTGTGTTTTCTCGGCCTCGGTCGGTCCGGCGAGCATGTCGGCCAGCGCCTGCTGGACCAGGTCCGTGCCGGTCTGGCTCGTCCGGGTCACCTGGCTCACAGTCTCGCCCTTTACCAGGAACACGTTCAGCGTCACCTGGGCCGGCGTCGTCTGGTTCGCTCTGGGGACGCTGTTCATCGGGACCGTGCCCGAGGTGCCGGACCCCGAGCCGCAGCCCGCCAGGGCCGTCACCACCAGCAATAGAAGTGCCGCGGCGGCGGGTATTGAGATCCTCTTCAGCATGGCGCCTCCATGGTCGTCGTGAGCAGGTCCGCGGTATCGGCCGCTCCTTCAAGGACATTATATCAGACGCCCCCGGCGTCTCTCACCGTCGGGCCGCCTGCCGCGTTCAGACGCACGCCGCGCCAGGCCAGGGCAGGTACGCGGCTCCGTTTCGCATATAATAATTCTATGATGAAGGTTGGAGTGCCTCGCGCACTTTCTTATTACAGGTACTTCCCGCTGTGGAAGACTCTCCTCGAGGGGATGGGCACCGAGGTGGTGCTGTCCGCTCAGACTGGTGACAGCCTGCTCGAGAACGGCGTCCGCCACTGCGTCGACGACATCTGCGTTCCGGTGAAGCTCTTCTACGGTCACGTACTGGACCTCGCCGACAGGTGTGACGTCCTGTTCGTCTCCCGGCTGGTGTCCGTCGAGAAAGCGGAGGTCGACACCTACACCTGCCCCAAGCTGATAGGGCTGCCGGACATGGTGAAGAGCTCGATAGAAGGCATCCCACGGATGGTCGAGTTCGTGGTGGACCTGCAGGAGCACTCGATCAGGTCCAGCGCGAAGCGTCTCGCCACGGCCCTGGGCGTGCCGCAGCCCCGGGTGCGGAGCTCGCTCGCCGAAGCCGAGCTCGTCCAGGCCGCCTACGACCAGAAGCTGCTGGCCGGCGTCGAGCCCGAGGAAGCAATGCGCCAGGTGCTCGGCAACGGGAACGGTAACGGCAGGAAAGACTCCTCCGCGCAGAAGCCCGACGCCAGGAGAGCTCGAAAGCCGGACATCAAGATCGCGCTGGTCGGGCACGAGTACCTGATCCACGACTACTACATCAGCCACAACCTGCCCGCGAAGCTCAAGCGGTTCGGCGCCGACGTGACCTACATGACCCAGGTCCCCGCCGAGGTCATCGAGAGCGAGCTCGCCCGGTACCCGGGGATATCCTGGAGCTACGAGAAGGAGCTGCTGGGCGCGGCGTCCCATTTCCTGGGCCGGTCGGATATCGACGGCGTGATCGTGGTGATGGGCTTCGCCTGCGGGCCCGACTCCATCATCAGCGAGATAATCACCCGCGAGGTCGTGACGGAGGAGAGCCCGCCACTCACGACACTGGTCCTCGACGAGCACACCGGTGAGGCCGGCGTCGATACACGGGTCGAGGCTTTCGTCGACCTGATCAGGCGGTCGCGCAACAGATCATGAAGGTCTCATTCCCCCACATGGGCAACGCCTACATACCTCTCTCGTCCCTTCTGTCCAACCTGGGCGCCGAGGTGATCGTGCCGCCGCGCCCCACTCGCAAGACCATCGACATGGGGGCGCTGCACGCGCCGGAGTTCGTGTGCCTCCCGTTCAAGGTCAACCTGGGCGACAACCTGCGCGCGCTGCAGATGGGCTCGGACACCCTGGCGATGGTCAGCGGGATGTGGGCCTGCCGGTTCGGCTACTACGGCCGCGTGCAGCACCAGATACTGCGTGACGTCGGCTTTGAGTTCGACAGCATCCTGCTGGGGCGCGATGGCCTGGGGACGGTCTACAACAAGTTCCGCGACACCGTCGAGGGCAGCCTGCTGCGCGGCTGGGCGCACGCCATCCGCTCGTTCAAGCACAAGGCCGAGGCGATGGACGCACTGGAGATGGCCGCTCGCAAGGTCAGGCCCTTCGAGCGCGAGCGCGGGAGCGCGTCTTCGGTGCTGGCCGACGGGCTGGACAGCGTGCACGAGGCGCGGACCATCAAGGCCACCGACGCGGCCCTGCGCGAAGCCCTCGGCATCATGGACTCGATAGAGACCGAGCCGCCCGCGCGGGAGCCTCTGGACATCGCCGTGGTCGGAGAGATCTACGCGGTCCTGGAACCGGCTCTCAACTTCGACATCGAGCGCAAGCTGGGCGAGATGGGGATCATCGTCCATCCGGTGATGAGCGTCTACAAGTGGCTGTTCCGCCCGCTGAAGATCGACCCGTCGATCCTCGTCGACGAGCGCCTGGCGCGCCGCATCGCGAAGCCCTACATCGCCTACGTACTCGGCGGGGAGGAGCACCAGACGATAACCGGCACGATAAGGGCCGCGCGCCACGGCTACGACGGCGTGATCCACCTGTACCCGTTCACCTGCATGCCCGAGAACATCTGCAGGACGATCCTTCCCCGGATCGAGTCGGAGTTCGACATCCCCGTGCTGAACCTCTGCCTTGACGAGCACGCCTCTCCGGCGGGAATGGCCACGCGCCTGGAGGCGTTCGTCGACCTGCTCCGCGAGCGCCGCCGGCGTTAGCAGGGGAAAAGCGTACCAAGCACTCGTCTTCCCTTTTTTACCCACGATGTCCCCACAGTTGAAAAAACGGGACGAGAAGTACCTGTCCCCATTTGCCCCCTTTCCAGATTGACCGCATGGTGTAGAATATCAACCCGGCAGAGCAAACAGGAGGTTCGAAATATGAAACCAGCGCTGGTGACCGGCGCCTGCGGATTCTCGGGCGGCCACATGGTGAAGATACTCGCCGACGAGGGGGTACCCGTGCGCGGCACCGACCTCGCGCGCGCGTTCGAGAGCCCCAAGGTCAAGATGGTCCAGGAGAACATCGGAGTGGACTGGAACGCGCCCGGGGTCGAGTTCGTCCCCTCGGACCTGTCCGACAAGCAGTCTCTCAAGGAGGTCCTAAAAGGGATCGGGACCGTCTATCACACCGCGAGCCTGTACGACTATTCCGCGCCGATGTCCGCGCTGGAGAAGGTCAACATCGAGGGCACCCTCAACCTCTGCGAGGCAATGGTGGAGGAGGGAGTGGACAGGCTCATCCACTGGTCGACCGCCGGTGTCTACGGCCACCCCTACATGCCGCGGGCATCGATCAACCCGCTGCGCATGATGTACGAGCAGGCGTGGGGCATAGGTGTCCGGCCATGGCTTGGTGAAAAGGAGTACAAGCGGCCGATGGCGCACCCCGCCAACCAGCCTTTCACCGAGGAGGGCTCGACGCCGCTGAACACGCCGGCCGACCAGCCGCGAGGCTCGTTCCTGGTCAACGACTACTCGATCACCAAGTGGAAGCAGGAGCAGATCGTCCAGCGCTTCGGCCGCGAGCAGGGGCTTAAGTGGACTATCATGCGGCCGGCTCCCCTCTACGGGCCCGGCAGCGACTACGGCATCGGCGGCATCGTCATCGCGATGTCCGAGGGGCTCACCTCGATGCTGCCCCTCGACCTGCGCAACTACCTGATGGTCAACTGCCACGTCCGTGACATCGGGCGCGCCGGCTACTTCCTGGCGCAGCGCGAGGACACCGTGTTCCAGGACTACAACGTGTCCGACCCCACCCTTATAAACCAGCTCGAGTTCCTCAAGATCGGGGCGCTGCTGGTGGGGCGCAAGGTGCACCTGATCCCCTTCCTGCGGATGCCCTGGCTGATGCCTCTCGGCATCTGGTCGGCCCGCATCGTGCGCTGGATGGAGAACCGCTTCACCAACTACCAGCGCATACGCATCTGGGAGGAATCGAGCGCGCGTTACCTGTCGTCGAGCTACTGGATCTCCAGCGGCAAGCTCAAGAGCCTCGGTTTCGAGTGGGAGTACGAGGACTTCAAGCTCGGGCTGCGCGACATGGTCGAGTGGTTCGTGAAGGTGGGCTGGATAAAGTAGCGCGCGCGGGCCGGCCCTTCGCTCTACTTCCAGCCTGACGGGGACGTGGGCGGGGCGGGCGGCGGCGGCAGAGGCTCTTGCGGATCTTTCGGCGGCACCGCTCCCGGCGGGGCCTGCTCGAGGACCTCAGCGGGCTCAGCCGCGACAGGCGGCGCGGGCGGCACTGGAAAATCGTGGCCGTTCAACGACCCGCCCTGGGGCCACATCTTGGCGAGGTCCGGCGGGACGGGCGCCTCCGAAGGCAGCGTGTGTCCCGGCAGGGAAGCCTCGGCTTTCGGCTCCTGTGGCGGCTGATCCACCGCCGGCGGTGTTGGCTGTGGCTGGCGGGTCACAGGCTGCTGCGCCGGCGCCTCCGGCGCCGCAGGCGGATACACATGTGGCTCGAAGGGCCTCTGTGCCGGGGCGGCCACATCGCGTCCCTGCGACGCGAACTCCGGCTGAACCGGTTGAGGCGGCTGCTGGAACGGTAGCGACTGCGACGTGACCGTCGGCGAGCGCCTCTCGTGCGGTCCGGTCAACCCCAGTACGGTGGCCTCTTCGTCGGCCGCGACCGGCTCGGCCGCCATGAGCCCGCCCTTGAGCCTGCGCAGCGATTTATCGGCGCTGCTGTGCACCATCACGCTCTGGTCCTTCGCGGCCTTCTCCAGCACCGGTATCGCCACCGGGTCGCCGATCGTGCCCAGCGCGACAGCGGCGGCCGCACGGATCTCGTCGGGCCTTCCCTTCTTGAACAAGCCTCCCTTGCTCATGAGCTCCGCCAGTTGCGGCACGTAGCTGCTGTCGCGCAGGTCTCCGACGGCCAGGCAGGCAGCTTCCATGACGGCATGGTCTTCTTCCTTGCCGCGCATCCCCTGTCCGTTGATTATCTCCAGCAGGAACGGCGCTACGCTCGAGTCCCCGAACAGGCCGAGCACCCTCACCGCGGTCCGGCGCACCGCCGGGCTCGCGTCGTTGGCGCCGTTCATGACCACACCGAGCGAGTCCCTGGAGCCGATGCGCGCGAGCGTCCTTATGGCCTCCCTGCGAATGCGCTCGTCAGGGTTCGAGGCCAGCGCGGACACCTGCGGGAGCCCCTCGGCCAGGCGAAGGTCCGCGACCACGTTCAACATGTTCCGGTATACGTACCAGGGGTTCTCTTTCTCGAGCTCGCGGACTATCGCGGTGACGCCCGGCGCGCCGGCCGACTGCAGGGCCTCGAGCGCCCCGTCGCGGAACTCGATGCGTCCCCTGTCCTTGACCATGTCGACCAGAGGGCTCAGAGCGTCCGGCCCCAGGCTGGCGAGGGCCTTGATGGTCTTGAGCCTCTTGTCGGCGTCCGGCTCGAGGAGCAGCGCCTCGGGGTCTATCATCCCCTCGGGTCCCATCAGTTCCGTGGTGGCATCCACGGCGACCTTCTTCAGCTCTTCTCCCTTGCCGGACTCGGCCGAGCTCGCCGACATCAGCAGCTCGAGGATCGAGCCCGCCTGCTCGGCGCTTCCTGCCTTCATGTACAGCTGCGCCGTCTTCGAGGCGGTCTGCACCATGTTTTGGAAGCTCTCGTAATCGTCCTCGCGTCCCATCGCGCTGACCAGCTCGTTGTACAGGACGTCGACGGCCAGCGCGCCATGCTCTTCGTCGAGGCCGTCCAGCGTCTCGTCGGCGAGGCGCGAGGCGAACCTTCGCACGGTCGGAGAGTCGCTCTTGAAGTTCTCGGCCAGCTTCAGCAGCATGCCCGCGGCCAGGTCGGACTCCTCCATCGCGTAGAGCTGCCGGATCTGCTTGGGCACCGTATTGTCGACGTCGTCGTCGAGCCGCACGTCCTCCTCCTCGAGCCTGCCTCCCAGCATCTGGTAGGCGGAGAGCACCCGGGTTCCAGTGTGGGGGTCGCGCTCCTCGGCGATGCCAGCCGCGTCCAGCTTCTTGTCGATGGCGGCGCCGATCTCGCTTCCGCGGTCACCACGCACCTCGGTCAGCAGCTCGTTGAGGTCGTTCAGGCGCTCCCTGGTCCAGGTGGGCTGGAGATCGCCGACCTCCTCCTTAATCTCCACGTACTCGTCGATAAGAGAGTCGATCATGTCGAGGAGCTGGTTGTCGGAGAGCATCGTGAGGACATTCTCACGGATGTGCTTGATGTTGAGGGTCTCCGGGGCGTGGCCGGTCAGCACGCTGGTCATCTCGCGGGGGCTCATCTCGGCCACCACGCTGGTTATCTGCGAAGCCATCGACTCGCGCAGGCTCTCGTCCTCGATCTGGTCGACCATCTCCGCCAGCGAGGTGAGCGCCTCCTCGGCCTTCTGGCTCTTCATGAGGACGCCGCCCTCACTGCCCTCCTCGCTCAGGAAGGTGGAGAGCAGCCCGCCGACCTTGCCCGGGTCCGAGAGCACCTCGAGCAGCTCCCTGTCCTCGACGCTGCCCAGGTCGATCTTGCCCATGAGGTAGCGCATCAACAGCTCGTCCTTGAGCGCGTCAAGAGGCGCGGAGGGCCCCGACATCGTACCGATGATCTCGCCGGTGTCACTGGTCGCGACCGCCACGTACACGCGCTGGTTGACGCTGACGTGCTCGACTCCCCTTTCGACGAGCTCGTCGGTCAGCTTGCTGCGGTCTGCCATATCGGTGACGGAGCCCATCACCAAGAAGACGTTCTGGAGCTCGTCGCCCGTGACGCCTCTGTTGAACTCGATGTTGGACAGGCCGCGCTCGTTCATCCAGGCGATGAACGACCGCACCGGGGCTTTCTGCTGGTCGATGTCATCGAGGCGGGTGTCGTTGATGAGGAGGTTGTTCTCGACTGTCGCGACGCCGATCCTCTCGGAGGATTTAAAGATCTGGTCCAGCGCTTCCTTGGCCTTCTCGAAGGTCTCGACGACCATCGAGCTGCTGAGAGGATACAGGCGCATGTTGACGGTCGCCGCGTGAGCGTTCACTACGAACGCAAGCGCGGCTCTCGCTTCCTCCGGGGGCAGTGATGCCCGGACTCCCGGCTGCTTGTCCTCATCCTCGTTCAAGGTCACTCCATCGTGGCTTTTGTGCGCCTCGAGGGCGTCCGATAGGTGCACGCCACCCCTGTTGGAGAAGTCGTTTCGGACTTACATTATATCGTAATCTTGCGCAGACTCTAGACCAGCATGCCATCTCCGGAAGCGATTGTCCAAAGGCTTTTCAGCTTACCAAGCGGTCGGCCCTCGAGCCCGCCGCGGCGGCCTCAAGCGCGGGGGTCTTTGAAGAGGTAGAGCAGGCGCATCAGCCTCGCCGTTCCGGTCACCAGGAAAAGGCGCGCCTCCTTCATCGCCTGGCTCAGGCTCATGGGGCCCGGCAGGACGCAGAACGCCGGGTAGTGGTGGTCGTGGCCGGCCACCGCGCCAGTCAGGACGACGGTCGGCACCCCGGCCTTCTCCGCTATCTCGCCCACTCCCACCGGCGTCTTTCCCCTCTCGGTCTGGCTGTCGTAGGCCCCCTCTCCGGTCAGCACCAGGTCCGCTCCCGCGACCTTGTCGCGCAGGCCGGTGATGGCCGCGATGAGACGCACGCCGCTGATTATAGACGCGCCGCAGAACGCGGCCAGCCCGGCCCCCAGGCCTCCGGCGGCACCGGCGCCCGGCAGGTCGCCGACGTCCAGGCCCCGGTCCGATATGAGCTTGCCCAGGTTTTCCAGGCCGCGGTCGAGCTCCTCGACCTGCTGTGGAGTGGCGCCCTTTTGCGGGCCGAAGACCCGCGCCGCTCCGTCGTTCCCGGCCAGCGGGTTGTCCACGTCCGTCGCGGCAATGAAGTGCGCCGAGGCCAGCCTGGAGTCGCGCCCGGAGGCGTCGATCGAACGGACGCGACAGAGCGAGGCGCCGGTCGGTGGCAGCTCGAGGCCTTCACCGTCAAGGAACTTGAAGCCGAGCGCGTTCGCCATGCCCATGCCGCCGTCCACGGTGGCGCTGCCGCCCATGCCGACTATTATCTGGCGGCACCCCGCGTCGAGCGCCTCTCGTATCAGCTGGCCGGTGCCGTACGTCGTGGTCTCGAACGGATCCCGCTTCCTCGGCGGCACCAGGTTGAAGCCCGAAGCCTGCGCCATCTCGATGACCGCGGTCGGCTCGCCCTGACGCAGCAGCGCGTAGTGTTCGTCTTCGGGGTTAGCCGCCAGGGGCGTGTCCGCGGGAAGGTAGGCCCACGCTGCGCGGACGTCCCGTCCCGGCAAAGGCCCGGCGACCAGCGCATGCCTCTCCTCGGCCTTCTCGACGGACTCGATGACGGCCTGGACGGTCCCCTCGCCTCCATCGGCCATGGGCGAGAGCACCACCTCGGCGTCCGGGTCGACCAGCGCGACTCCCTCGGCCATCGCGCGCGCGGCCTCGACCGCGCTGAGGCTGCCCTTAAAGCTGTCCGGTGCTATCAGGATGCGCATGTATATATAGTATCCGATTCGTGTCGCGACCCCTCCAGCCGGCGCCGGAGGTCAGGGGCTTTGATCAGAGCGCCAGGTGCTGCTCCGCCATGTCGACCGCGTCCCGCGGGCTCGAGGCCTTGAGCATGCCACCCGGCCTGGCGCCTCGGCCGTCCAGCTCCCAGGTCTTCAGCCCGATGACCGGCTTGCCCAGCTTGAGGGCGAACCCGATCTCGGAGAGCGTCCCGTAGCCGCCGCCGACGGCGATGACCGCGTCGCCTGAGCCTGCGACCAGCGCGTTGCGCGCCTGCCCCATGCCCGTGGGTATCGACACCGTGAGCCATCTGCTCGCGCGCCTGCGGTCCTCGTCGGGAAGGATGCCGATAACCATGCCGCCCGCAACGCTCGCGCCGCGAGCGGCCGCGTCCATCACGCCACCCAGCCCGCCGCACACCAGCACGTGCCCCCGCTTCGCAATGAGCGAGCCGACCTCGAACGCGGCCTCCTCCAGTTCAGAGGCGCACTCGCCCGCGCCTATCACCGATATGTACATGCGCACCTCCAAGCTCGAGGCCATCCGCGCTTCCAACAGGATTATAAGCCAGGCTGTCTCCTGAGTGACCGCACCGGCGAAGCGCGCTTCACCCGCGAGTGTTAAGCGGCATGTCCAGTTTGACATCCTCGCGAGCGCCAGTAGAGAATCACCTTGGAACCGGGGGGTCAGCGGTTGATCGAGGAGATGGTGACTGTTGGTGGGGCGGTTCGCAAAAGCCTGTAAAAGGGCCTGCGAGAGCCGCTGCACCCCCCGTCCTTATCACCACCAGTGACACGCGACGCTTTTGCGCGCCCGACAGCGGCCAGGACCCGGCCGCGCACCCATCGAAGGAGTGATCTCCATGGCGGACACCGTTCTTGTGACAGGGGCCTGCGGGTTCATCGCGCCTTACATAGTCGACGAGCTCGCACGCAAAGGTTACAACGTGCGCGCCACCGACCTGCCGGACCGAGCGCAAGCTGGTCGAGGTCGCGCAGAAGAAGGACCGCGACTTCATCTCCAAGGTTCTCGACACCGCCGGCGCACTGGTGGTGGTGCAGGAGAGGCAGTCGCGCATCGTGCTCTTCAACAAGACCGCGGAGACCGTCACCGGGTACTCGTTCGCCGAGGTCAGAGGCAAGCGCCCCTGGGACATCATGCTCGGGTCCGCCGCGTCAAAGCTCGCGCGCTCGATCGCCAGGAGGCTCACCGCGGGTGAGGACGTCGAGCCCTACGAGACCGTCTGGCGCACCAAGGACGGCCAGGACCGCAACATGGCGGTCCACCACGCGCTGCTGCTGGGATCTGACGGCGAGGTCGAGTACATCATCACCACGGCGACCACCGTCACCG
>DAIQAV010000081.1:0-9700 GCA_036781505.1 Candidatus Anoxymicrobiaceae bacterium
TTCCGGTGCCGCAGGCCATGGTCTCCCCTACCCCGCGTTCCCATACGCGCGCCTGCATCCGGTCGGCGGCATCCACGTGGACGAACTCGACGTTGGTCTTCCGGGCGAACATCGGGTGGCATTCGATCTCGCGCCCGACGCTCTGAACCGGGTAGGCCGCCAGGTCGTCGACGAAGACGACGCAGTGCGGGTTGCCCATGGAGACGCACGTCGCCTCGACGACGGATGAGCCCAGCGTGATCTCGATGTCTATCGCTTCCTGATCCGCCGGCCCCTGGACGGGGATGTCACCCCTGAGCCAGGACGGCTCCCCCATCTCCACGGAGAACAGGCGCCCGCCGGGGCCTTCGCCCGCGACTCTGACCCGGCGTGGTCCGGCGAGCGTTTCGAAGGTCATCTCATCTGCTTGTGTCAACCCGCGGTCGAGGGCGAACAGGAACAGCGCCCTCAGCCCGTTGCCGCACATCTCGGCCTCGGAGCCGTCGGCGTTGAGGATCCTCAACTTGAGGTCGAACTCCTGCGAGGGCAGGGCCTCAATGACGCCGTCCGCCCCGACTCCGGTGCGCCGCTCGCACATGCGCGACGCTTCATCGGCGCCTGTGAGAGCGCCCCCGGAGGTGCGATCGAGCATTATGAAATCGTTTGCCGATGCTTCGTATTTGGAAAAATCCATCTTCGCTCAATTTTCCAGATTACCAGCGAGATATTCAAGTACGGCCTCGGCCGTCTCGCCGAGGGCTTCGGCAAGGCCGGCGGACGGGTCCTCGCGCGGCACGCGCACCGTGAACCACTTGATCCGGGGGTCCGAGCGGAACCAGGTAAGCTGGCGCTTGGCGTAGTTGCGAGTCCGCCTCTTGATCTCGGAGACGGCCTCGTCGAGCGTTGACTCGCCGTCGAAGTATGAGAGCAGTTGGCGATAGCCCAGCGCCTCGCCCGCGGTGGTTCCCCGCGCCAGGCCACACTTGGCGAGGTTCTCGACCTCGTCGACAAGGCCGCGCTCTATCATGGAGTCCACCCGGTCTTCGATGATGCGGTAGAGCGCCTCGCGATCCATCTCCAGGCCCGCCGCCACGCCGTTGTAGGGGCTCTCGTAGTCGCTCCAGGAGTGCTGGTGCTCGGACATCAGCCTGTCGCCCTCGCGAGCCACCTCTATGGCGCGCAGGACCCTGCGGCGGTTGCTGGGCGGGATCTCGGCCGCGGCGGCCGAGTCCAGGTCGCTCAAGAGGTCGTGGAGCTCTATGTCGTCCATCTCCCCGAGCTCCTCCACCACCTCGACGCGGTAGAGGTCTGTCCCGCTGGTGTTGGCGAAGTCCAGGTCGTCGACGACGGCCCGGTAGTAGAGGCCGGAGCCACCGACCAGGAGCGGCAGCTTGCCTCGCGAGGTGGTGATGAAGACCTCGTTGTCCGCCAGCTCCTTGAACCTGGCCACGGAGAAGCTCTCCGAGGGGTCGGCGATGTCCAGCATGTGGAAGCGCACGCCTTTCAGCTCATCCTTGGTGGGCTTGCCGGTGCCGATGTCCAGGCCCTTGTAGATCTGCATCGCGTCCACGGAGATTATCTCCGCGTCCAGTCGCGGCGCTATCTTCAGGGCGACGGCCGTCTTCCCCACCGCGGTGGGTCCGACGATAGCTGCCAGTTTGGTGCCCGGCTCGATGCGTGCGGTGATCATTGGTTCCAAGTAAGCACCTCAGTCGTGTCGCGTGACCTTGAACCTCTGCAGCCTGACCGACTCTTCGGGCCTTATGCCCGCCTTCATAGTGGCGATACGGACCTGCTCCTCGGCCGTGTCCACGCCTTCCAGGTCCGGCAGCAGCAGGCCGGCCTTGCCGCCCGAGCGCACGATGACGCCGTAGGTCGCCGGATCCAACTTGTCCATTCCGTCTATGTCCTCGGGCTCCTCCAGCACGTCCACGGAGTACGTGAGGCTGGCGAGCTCGTCGGGTCCCACCGGGGGGAACCTGAAATCGCTGGTCGCGCTGGAGACCGCGTTGTCCCTGATCTCCTCGGCGATGTTGTTCGCGGCCGGCTGGATCGTTCCTATGCAGCCCCTCAGCTCGCCTTCTTTCTTGAGGCAGACGAACACGCCCGCCTTCCTTCCGCGCAGCTCTTCGGGCGCGTCACTGATATCGGCTCTGCCCTCGCCTTTAACGTAAGACTCCACCGACTTACGGGCAAGCTTCGCGTGCTCGCTTTCCGGCTCGCCCGCGCTCATGGACCACCGTCCTTGATCAGAGAAAGTGTTGGATCGGTCTCACCCGGCTCCATCCTCGCCACCATGTAGCCAACCCCGAACGGGCCCTCGTAGGACAGGACCTCGCTGGACCTCGCGTAGCCGTCCACCGTCCCTGCCATAGTAATTATCGAACGGAGCCCGCATTCCCCTGCTTCCTCTGTAAGTTCCGGGTCCAGCTCGAAGAGGCGGCCATAATCTCCGCTCGACGTGATCTCGACTATCTGCTTGTCGAACTCGGCGGCCCTGGGGCTGTAGCCAGCCGGAGCGCCCGGGATCAACCGATGCGACATGTCTCCCGACGCTACGAACACCGCGCGGCGCCCGACCGACGCGATCGCGTCGCGGATCGCGATGCCCATGACGTAGTGCGAGCGGAAGTCGAGGAACGACATCGACAGGCAGACCAGCGGGTAGGTCTTCCGCGCCAGGAAGTACAACGGGACCATGATGCCGTGGTCCAGCTCCCCTGCGGAGAGCGAGACCCTGCCCGCCCCACCGACCGCCTTGCACGGTACGCCCGCCACCGAGGCCATCTCGATGATCGCCTGCGCCAGCTCGAGGTCGGGGGTGGTGTCCATCCTGACGTGCGCCGCACCGAACTGGGAGAACGATCCGGAGAGCATGGGGGCCGTCTTTACGGTGAAGGCGTCCGCGTAGATCTGGCTGTGCGGGGACATGATCACGATCGTCTCCGGCGCGAGGCTCTCCACCTCAGCCGCCAGTTTCTCCATGGCGCCGGTGCTGCCGGCTACCTTCTCGACCTCCGGCCCGCCCACTTCGGGGACCATGATCGGCGGGTGCGGCGCGACACAGCAGAGCTTGAGGAACTCCATCGAAACCCTCCCTTACCGCCTCAGTTCGTGACCCACTTAGTAAATACGATGGCGGGCGAGCCGCCCCTGCGCGCCCGCACTGTTCTGCGACTCGGTGTTATTCGTGCGCGGCCCGGTTACGTATCCAGCGCAACGGAGCGGAGTGGCGGGCTACTTGCTCTTCACTATATGCAGAGCCGCCTTGCGCGCCTTGTCGAACGCGGCTTTGTCGCGCGCCTCCACGTAGACTCGTACCAGCGGCTCGGTGCCGGAGGGGCGCACCAGCATCCAGGTGTCCGACGCGGTCACCACCTTCACGCCATCGCGCAGGTCTACCTTCACGACCTCCTCGTCGGCGATCTTCAGGGGCGGGCTTTCTCGGAGGGAATCCATGAGCTCTTCCTTGCGCCTCTCACCCACCTCGACGTCGATGCGCTCGTCGTAGCAGGGGCCGAACTCGCGGTAGATGTTGTCGAGCAGCTCCGAGAAAGGCTTCTTGAAGCGCGCGGCTATCTCGATGAGGATCAGGTCCGCGACCAGGCCGTCCTTCTCCGGGATGTGTCCGGCCACGCTCATGCCGCCGCTCTCCTCACCCCCGAGGATTATCATCTTCTTGCGCATCAGCTCCCCGATGTACTTGAACCCCACCGGCGTCTCCAGCACCCGGCAGCCGTTGTGCTCGGCGATGGTGTCCAGCATGTGGGTCGTGGCCAGGCTGCGAGCCACCGCGCCTCCCGTCGGCTTGTAGGTCAACAGGTACCACAGCATCAAGGTGAGCGCCTTGTTCGGGGTGAGGTAGATTCCCTTTGAGTCCACGACCCCGAAGCGGTCGGCGTCCCCATCGAGAGCGACGCCGCAGTCGGCCTTGTTGTCGAGGACCGCCTTCTTGCATTCCTTCAGGTTGACCTCGGTCGGCTCGGGCAGCAGGCCCCCGAAGTCCGGGTCGAGGTGGCAGTGCAGCGGGATCACGAAGGAGTCCATGTGGGCGAGCGTGCGCATGAAGATGTTCTGCCCCGCGCCATACATCGGGTCGAACAGCACCTTGACCTTCGACCTCTCGATGACGGAGCGCTCGACCAGGCTGAGAAGTTGCTTGATGTACTCGTTGGAGACGTCCAGCTTCTTCACCGGCGCCAGCGTGCGGTCGGCGGGCGGCTCGAGGTCGCCGTCCTCCACTATAGTGCCGATCTCCCACTCGATGTCGTCGGTGATGTCGTTGGTGGCGGGCCCGGCGTACTCCGGTATGAACTTGATCCCGTTGTAGGACGGGGGGTTGTGGCTCGCAGTCAGCATTATGGCTCCGGCGGCGCCGACCTGCTTGACCGCGAACGCGGCCTGCGGCGTGGGACAGAAGGTCTCCATCCGCAGCGCGGCGATGCCGTTCTTCATCAGCACGTCGCAGACGTGGTGGGCGAATCCCTCGGAGGACACCCGCGTGTCAAAGGCGACCACGCAGCCCTTCTGCGAGAGCCCCTTCTCGTACAGGTAGTTGCAGATAGCCTGGGTCACGAGGCGCACGTTGGCTTCGTTGAAGTCGGACTCCACCGTCGATCGCCAGCCGTCCGTACCAAAGGAAATCGAAGTCACGTCTACCACTCCCTGGATAAAGCAAGCCGGTCGAAAAAGTATAGCACTCCTGAGTCGCTCAGGATGCGAAGTTCTTTATCTCGGTCTCGTAGGTGTCGAGTATCGCCCGGGTGTCCGCTTCGCCGTCGCCTTCGGCCACCAGGTGGAGCACGGGCTCCTCCTGGTCGGGCAACACCAGCACCCAGCGCCGGCCGTCGTCCCAGGAGATCTTTATGCCGTCGGTCGAATCGACGCCGTCGCCCTGGTGCGTCTCCAGCAGGTGCCTCATCACCGTCCCCTTGTTCTCCCAGGAGGTGAAGACCTCGCGCCTCATCAGCGAGTATTTGGGCATCTCGGCGACGAGGCTCGAGAGGCTCAGGCCTGCCAATTGGAGCATCTCCAGTATCTTCGCGAATGCCATCATCGCGTCGTAGGCGGGCATGAAGTCCCGGAAGATGAACCCCCCGTCGCCGCTTCCCGCGAACACCACGCCCTTCTCGCGCGCGGCGCCCATGATGCTGGACCTGTCCACCCTGGTGCGCAGCACCTCGAACCCGCGCGAGGAAGCGACCTTCTCGATAGCCGACGGCTGGTTCACCGGCACCGCAATCCTGCCTCCCGGCTTCATCGTCCGGGTGACCAGCTCGATCACCGCGACGAGCAGGTCGCTTCCGGCCAGCATGGCGCCCTCGTTGGTGACCACCGCCAGCCGCTCGGCGCCATTGTCGAAGAGCAGCCCGATGTCCGCCTTGAACGACACCACGACCTCGCCCAGGCTCTTGAGAGACTCCTCCCTGCGAGGCCGCGCGGTGATAAGCCGCTTCTCATCGGTGTAGGCGTTGAGGCTGAGCACCTCGCAGTCGAGCTTGCCCAGCAGGCCCGGCATTATCAGTGAGGCGGCGCCGTATCCGTAGTCGAACACCACCTTGAACTTGCCGGCCTTGATAGCCTCGAGGTTAAGCTTCTCGACCAGCGCGGTCGTGTACGACTCCCGCGCCCTGGCGGGGAAATAGATCTCGCCCAGCTCGTCGAGGAAGGCCCTGCGGAAGTCGTTTCGCGAGTAGATGCGCTCCATGTTTCGGCGCGCGTTGAGGTCGAGCTCGCGGCCCTGCTCGTCGAAGAAGTTTATGTCGATCCACTGGGGGTCGCGCTCGCTGGTGCGGGTGTCCACGCCCCCCTGGTCGTTGTGGCTCTCTACCGTGAACCTGTTGACCGGCACCGCGCTCACCTCGAGGTCGCGACAGTGGACGCCGGCGGCGTTCATGCCCGCCATGAAGGCGCGCTTGATGATGCGGGTGGCGCGCGTTCCGTCGCGGCTGGTGACCACCTGCGCGTTCACTGGCATGGTGGAGCCGTAGGCCAACCCCAGCCGCACCGCCATCTCGGGGGTGATGTCCACGTTGATGAGCCCCGAGATGCCCCGCTTGCCGAACAGGGAGCGCATGCCCCTCGACTCCCAGATGATGCTGGTGTTGACTGTCGCGCCCGAGTCCACCGTCTTGAACGGGAAGATGAGCACGCCCTGGTTTATGATCGCGTTCTCCCCCACCAGGCAGTCGTCGCCGAGGACCGCGCCCTCGTCGATGCGCACGCCTGATTTCACGTCGCAGTTGCGGGCGAGCACGCTTCCCCTGACGTGACACGAAGGCCCGATGTAAGTGTTGTCCATCACCACCGAGCGGTGCATGAAGTTGTCGCGCTTGACGACCACGTTGTTGCCTAGCACCGTGTACTCGCGGATTTTGCTGCCCGCCTCGATCTTCACGTGGTTGCCGACGAGCGCCGGGCCCGACAGCTTGACCGACTCGTCAATCTCGACCCCGTCACCCATCCACACGTTGTTCTCCATCCGGTGGCCCGGGACGTTGATGTCGACCAGCCCGTCGAGTATGTCCCGGTGCGCGGCCAGGTACTGCTCTATGTTTCCCACGTCAGTCCAGTAGCCGTCGGCGACGTAACCGAACAGCGGGTATTTCTTCTCCAGCATCTCGGGGAACAGGTCCTTGGAGAAGTCGTAGGGACGGTCGCTGGGTATCAGGTTGAGGACCTCTGGCTCGATGATGTATATCCCGGTGTTGATGGTGTCGGAGAACACCTCTCCCCATCCGGGCTTCTCCAGGAAGCGCTCGATCTTGCCCTCGGGCGACGTTATGACCAGTCCGAACTCCAGGGGGTTGGGGACTTTCTTCAGAACGATGGTGACCATCGCGCCCCGCTCCTTGTGGAACGCGGCCGCGGCGGTCAGGTCGATGTCGGTGAGCGCGTCGCCGCTCACCACGATGAAGCTGCGATCTATGAGCTTGCGGGCGTTGCGGACGCTCCCCGCCGTACCCAGCGGGCTCTCCTCGGTAACGTAGCTCATGTCGACTCCGAAGGCGGAGCCGTCGCCGAAGTAGTTGGCTATCAGGGTGGGCAGGAACTGGAGGGTCACAACGACGTCGGTGAAGCCATGGCGCTTGAGCAGCTCGAGGGTGTGCTCCATCAGGGGCTTGTTGGCGACCGCTATCATCGGCTTGGGCTGGTTGGACGTGAGGGGCCTGAGCCTGGTGCCCTGGCCGCCGGCCATCAGCACCGTCTGCATGTTGACTGGCTGCGATCCGCTCATCTCGCTATTCTCCCATGCTCATGCCGGGGCGTCCGCGCCGTCGTCAGCGGAGCCCTGCGCCTTTTCTTCAGCGACCGCGGCCAGCGCCCTCTTTACGTAGATGCCAGCGGAGTAGAGTGACCAGACCATCCCTGCGATGAACAGCCACAACCCCAGGAACTGTGCCCAGTGCCCGCCTGGTGAGGTGAACGGAAAGCCCGAGAACCCTGCACGGCTTCCGGAGAAGCCGTATAGTCCCGCCCCGAAGGCGGTGGGAGTGGACATGATCAGCAAGGTGAGTGCGCCGAACAGTGTCGCGGTCGCCACCTTACCCGACCAGTGCACGGCGACCTTGTCGGGGTCGATCTTGCCGATGAACGGGTATCCCGCGGCCATCAGCACGTCCCTTCCCAGCACTACTATCAGGAAGAGCAGCGGGATTATGCGCATGGAGTAGAGCGCTATGATGGTGGCGCCGATGAACAGGCGGTCGGCGAGCGGGTCCACGATTATCCCGAACCTCGAGATGGTGTCGGTGCGCCTGGCGATCTGTCCATCGGCGAAGTCCGTGAAGGCGCCGAACATGAAGACAGCCAGCGCCACCCAGCGATAGCCGGGGTGCGAGTTGGACATCACCATAAAGACTACCAACAGCGGCGTTATCGCGACCCTCATCAGGGTCACTACATTTGCGACGTTCTCCATCCATTGTCCTTTCAGGTAGGTCGGCAAGAGATGCCGGGGCCGATCCGGATGGACCAAAGGTCCCTCGCTTACTCTGGTATCCAGTAATTCTAGCAGACTCCGCGGGGCGTGTCCGAGCGCGAAGGTGAGTCGCGGACGCATGCGGTTAATCGTGAGAGTAGAACAGGAAGGAGTCGGTTCACAGCTTACTTAAGTATGCACGGGAGCGAGAGCGTGGGCGCGCACAACATCTCGCGCTTTGCGTGACCTGCGCACGACGAAGAAACCGAGGAACCTCAGCGTGCTCTTCATAGGAAACAGCTATACGTCAGTCAAGAATTTTCCTCTGGCTGTCTCCGAGATCTCCAAATCGCTCGGCAATAATCTTACTTACGGAATGTCAGCGCCCGGAGGCTTTACGTTGCAGCAGCACGCCACCTATCAAAACACGATCTCGAAGATACAGTCGAAGAAGTGGGATTCCGTGGTCCTCCAGGAGCAAAGCTAGATCCCCGCCATCTACAGCGACACCGAAAAGGCGAGATATATCACGCCTTACGCGAGACAGTTAGACTCGATGATCCACGAGTCAAATCGATCCGCCAGGACTGTCCTGTTTGAAACCTGGGGAAGGAAGAACGGTGACACCGAATACTTCATGCGGATTCCGGCAGTAGGCGACTACAACGGCGATCAGGCGTTGATAAGCGCTACTTACGAACAACTGGCCGCGGCTCTACCAGCCACTCTTGCTCACGTCGGCAAAGCCTGGTCAAGCGTTCGCCATTCTCACCCCGGGATAGAACTCTATCAAGCCGATGGAAGCCACCCGTCCGATGAAGGGAATTATCTTTCAGCGTGTGTTTTCTACGACGTCCTCTTCAACGCGAGTGTGATGGGGGCAAGTCCCCTGAGCCTGGATCCCGCCCAGGCAAAAGTTCTGCAGGAAGCGGCGGATCAGACGGTGTTTCCGGAAGCTAGGGGAAGTAAATAGGCGGCGCCTGCCGGGACGGCTATTTGAACCGGCGACGTCGCTGCAACCCTGATTTCAAGGTGGAAGCTGCGGTGAAGGCATATTGGAGTTTGGCGGATTTGAACCGGCGACGTCGCTGCACCCCTGCCTCAGTCCAGTCCTGTCGCTGGTTTGCTCATCAGGGGTTTCGCGACCCATAGGGGGGCTGCTCGCCCCCCTGATGGCGCAACCCTACGGGTTGCTGTCACCCCCCAAGTTTGAAATCCATGCGGGGGAATACTTCCCCGGCGACCCCTGGTCCCCCAGTTAATCTACTGCGGGCCTGTTCACCACCTGCAGCATCCTGGTCCAGGACCTCCTGATTGCCAAGAGGGAGCTCAAGCTCAAGAACAAGCTCAAGAGCCTGGACCGCTTCGACGCCATCCAAATTGACGACATAGGGTACGTCCAGCACGACCGCGAGGAGATGGAGGTGCTGTTCTCCCTCCTCGCCCACCGCTACGAGCGGCGTAGCGTGATGATAACCTCCAACCTCCCCTTCTCCGGCTGGGAGGTCATCTTCAAGGACCCCATGACAACGGCGGCGGCCATTGACCGCCTCGTCCACCATGCTGTGATACTGGAGCTCAACATCCCCAGCTACCGCCTGGAGCACTCAGGGGGCTCAGGAGGCAAGGCGTCCATGGGCAAGGGCGGCGGGAAGAAGGCGGGCAAGAAGGGGGGTGAACAGCAACGAAGGCAGACCTGATAAGCAGTGCAAGCTCACCCCCTAGGGGGTGGAGGGAAATGGAAGAGGGGAAACCTCAGTTATGGTTGTCGTCGAACTCAGGAATGGTTGACGCTGGACA
>DAIQAV010000082.1:0-8937 GCA_036781505.1 Candidatus Anoxymicrobiaceae bacterium
CTCCAGTATCGCGCTGATGCCCGGCAGCGAGTACTTCTGGCCCTTAAATCCGTTGAACTGTTTTGCCATCTGCCCCAGCAACCACTCGATGTCCTTCGCAGCGCCCGTGCCCTCAGCACCCAGCTTCACCGAGATGTCCGCCGCCACCGCGGCTCCCTTGGTGGCGAGCAGCGTTGTCGCTGAAGACCCCTCAGCCTTGGACAAGCTCGTCGTGGTGGCGCCGGGACCCGTGAGGTAGTCGCCGTAGACCCGCGAGAACCCGGAGTAGGCGGTGTTAGCGCCGGAGAGTCCGAGCTTGCCTGCCAGCCTGTAGCCGTAGAACCAGGGCATCCCTTCCTGGAACCAGGCGGCGTCGCCGCCCGATGCCGGCAGCAGCGACCAGCGGTTCCACATCTCGAACCAGCCGCGCCCGGCCGCGGCAGCCGCCAGTCCCGTGAGGTCGGCGCCGCCGTGGAAGAGGAGGAAAGAGTCGCGCAGGCCTTCGGAAGCGGGACCGCTGGCACCGCGCTTCACCGACCCGGACACCAGGATGGTGGCGTAGGACTGTTCGGGCCTCGGCCCCATCACCCGCACGCACTCGTCGTAGAGCTTGATCAGGGAGTCGGCGTATCCGCTCCTGTCAGAATCCTTGTAGCTGTCGTACTCGGAGGTGAAGCCGATTGTTATCGCCGGGTTGGCGGCCCGCTTGACTACCGTGGTTATCTTGCCCCAGGCAAGGTAGTTCGACAGCAGTGCGCTCGTCGAGTCCACAGTGTACGATCCGGTGCTGGGCGACTTCCAGGGCGCAAGCGACGTCTGCCCGCTGGCCGTCTGGACTTTCACCCCGTATTGTTCGGTGAGGTACTCCCCAGATTCGTCCTGAGGCGCCAGGAGGACATCTGAGGCCATGAACGCCTTCAGGTCAGGCTGGGCCACGGCCCGGGGGGAAGAGGCGCCTGCAGGCCCTCCTGGCGCAACGGCGGTCACACCGGAGGTAGTGGCGACACTCACCTTGTATGGGATCTCCGCAAGACCGTCCGCGGAGGCGGTCACGGTCCAGGCGTTGGATGTTCCCGTCACGGGCTGGACGACGAAGGCCGGGTTCGACGGCGTCTGCATGGCTATGTCCGGCGCAGCGGCGGTGACGCCGAGTTGGACTGTCGGCGTTGAGGGTTTGAGTAGAGCTTTCTGCCCGCTCTTCATATTGAAGGTCAACTTTACATCGACAGACGCCGTGCTCGCTCTGTCCGAACTCAACGTGAAGTTCACGGTCGCCAAGGACGCGGCCGCGGAGACGGGGGAGAGGAGCATCAGGCAGGCCATGACCGCCGTCGCCATGGCGATACAGACCGACTTGATGGTTGATTGCGTGAACATAAGGCCAATTCCCTATCAGGCAAAAGCGTGTCACTAACTGGTGAGTATAGCAGAACGCGGTGCGCATCGCCGGGCGGGGGAGAGGGGCCTCTCAACCCCCTCTTTCCTTGGTCGCCTGGGCCAGCTCGACGCGCTTCACGTAGCGCAGGGACGGGACCTGGCAGATGAGGAGGATGATTATTATTCCGATGCTGACCATCCAGTAGCTGCGAGGGTAGACGACCAGAGAAAGGCTCATGTAGTCGGTCGCCTGCAGCGTCATCGCGTAGCGGCCCAACTCCACGCCCAGGATGAGTCCGGGAACGATCGCCAGCAGGCCGAAGATAAGGTTCTCGAAGGTCGTCATGGCGGAGATCTTCCAGGGTTCGGTGCCGATCGTCCTGATGGTGGCGATCTCTCGCTCGCGCTCGAGTATGTTGATGGTTATGGTGTTGAACGTCAGTGTGAAGGCCATCAGCAGCGCGAAGATAAGCATGACGTAGATGATTATGTACATGAGGCTCATGTACTGGTCTACTTCTCTCATGATCTCGGCCAGGTCGATGATAGCTGACATCCCGGGTATCTTCTGCAGTTCCTGGCGCACTCTAGCCTGCGCGCCCGGCAGAGTCCTGACGTAGAAGCTGCCCCGCGAGGCAACGCCGTAGTCCAACAACTGCTGGGCGTACTTCCTCTCCAGGTAGACGATGTTGCCCATGGGTTCCTCGATAAAATCGCTGACGATGAAGTCCTTTGAGCCCCAGGACGTCGTGAGCGTGACCACCTGCCCGGTCTGTATGCCCTTCTTGATGTGGAAGAACTGGTTCAACAGCACGTGGTTGTCGGTGAGGCGCACCTCCTGGCGCGACGCGGTGAAGAACTTGCGCATGTTGGTGTTGGCGTCGAGCCCCATCATGACGGTGTCCGCCCCCGACCCGCTTCCTTGCCAGGACACGTGGACGCTGGAACCGGTCGTGGCCTCCACCTCGGAGACCCCGTCGATGCGCTGGATGCGGTTTATCACCGCCGCGTCGCGGCCTCCCAGAAAGATAGCCACCATGTCGAAACGGTTGTTGAGGCTGAAGCCGCGGTTCAGCGCGTCGCCCGCTGTGTTGAGAACGGCCAGGAACACCAGCACTATCATCACCGAGAAGGTCAGGCCGAGCAGGGTGAAGGCTGTGCGCCGCTTGTTTCTGGAGATGTTCCTGATAGGCAGCTTGATGAAGATCGGCGCCTTCTTCATGAAGGGGAATATCTTCTCCAGCAGAGGGCGGCGGTAGATCGTCTCCAGTGTCTCGCCCCGCATCGCCTTTGACGGGTCCAGGCGCGCGGAGCTCGCCGCCGGCACCAGGCCGGCGAAAGCGCAGAACAGGAGCGACAGCAGCACCCCGTCGCCGAGGACGGTCCAGTAGGTCTTTATCTTGACCAGCGGGAAACCAAGGGTGTCTGCGTACACTCTGGTAATCACGATGGCGAGGCCGTAGCCGGCCATCACCCCCAGGACCGCGCCCAACACCCCGATGATGAGAGCAAAGGAGAGGTAGTGGCGAAGGATCTGGCTGCGCTTGTAGCCCATCGCCCGCATGACCCCGATGAACGGACGCTGCGTGTACACCAGTCGGGACAGCAGTATGTAGATGCTGAAGCAGGCGATACCCAGGAAGAGGAGGGGGAAGAAGAGAGCAAAGCTCTTCATGCCCTTGAGGTCCATCTGCAGCATCTTGTTGCCCTGGTGCTGGTCGAGGGTGGTTATCTCCTGGATGCCGGTGTCCTTCATGACTGACTCGACGCCGGCGATCTGCGTGTCGACCTTCTTGTAGTCCTTGACCTTGAAGACCATCTGGTTGTAGGAACTGCCCGTGTTGGACATCCACTGCCCGTCGGCAACGGGGACGAACAGAATTGCCATGGTGCTCGAGGAAAGCATGGGGCTGAAGTCGCCTTTCTCGCCCGCGAGCACAAGGTATTCCGGGCTGCCGGCGATGCCTATGACCTTGATCGGGATGGTCGCACCGTTGCGGACGTAGGTGAGGTAGTCGCCGGGCTTCAGCTTATAGAAGTCCGCCGTGTGCTTCTCCACGATGCACACGTGGGTATCGCCCTTTTTGAAGAACCTGCCTTCCTTCACCAGGAGGTCGTCGACCATGGGTCTCTGGTAGGGGATGCCGGTGACGCGCCCGATGAGCTTCTTGCCGTCCGGCATCAACATGGAGACGTCCGAGCGCGTCCTGGGGGTGGAAAGCGTCACGCCCGGCACCTTCGCGGCCTTGTCGGCGACGTAGCGGGGTATCTGCTCGGACTTTACCGTGAAGTCGGCGAAGTTAAGTTTCTGGTAGGTGTATTCATAAGAGGTCTTGAGGTTCTGGTAGGACATGGAGGATGCGATGAATATCATCACGCCAATCATGACCACCATCGTGATCGCTATGAACCTGACCTTGGCGCCGAGGATCTCGCGCAGGAGCTTGGTGCTCATGGCGTTCATCTCGGGCCTCTTGAAACGCTTCACGGTCCGTCCGTTCCGGTCCCGGCTTACCTCAGGACACAATAATCTTGACGAGAGCCACCGGCCGCTTGTTCGGGCCACCAGACGTAAAAAGGTGACTCAAGAGTCCGCCACCCGTCAGATATGATAGCGCATACAGATGAAAAGGGCCTTGAAGCAGGTATTACAAGAGATTCTGGAGCTTTTGAGAGCCGGAGTGCCCCCTTCGCGCTTATGTCCCATAATATATATTATGTAAACCTGTGGCGTACTTTCCTCTTTTCCTCATCTAAACTCCCCCCTCCTCTCTTTTCTTACGTTAAGTCACACATCAAACATCTGGAATGCATTTCGCGAACGCCGTTTGGAGGAAGTAAGGTCCGCAAGTCGTAGAATTTGGACGAGCAGTCAGCAGGCGGGCGGGCGCGGTTGGTCCCCTACCCTATCGCGAGGTGTTGATGGAAGGCACTCTGCCAGAGCGGGACATCTTTATAGCCGAGGCGGACGTGAGCGAGGCCCCCGAACTCCTCGACGTGCAGAAGCGGGCTTTTCTGCTGGAGGCTGAACGCTACGACGCCTACTCGATGCCTCCTTTGACCGAGACGGTCCAGGAGGTGAGAGAGGCTTTCGCCGAGAGCACTATCCTGAAGGCCGAGATGGAAGGCCGGATCGTCGGGGTCGTCAGGGCCACCAGCAAGGATGGAACGTGCCTGATCGGGCGCCTGGCGGTCGAGCCTGACCTCCAGGACAGGGGGATCGGCACGGCTCTGCTCGCCGAAGCCGAGGCTCGCTGCGGCGACGCCCCCCGGCTGGAGCTGTTCGTCGGCTCGAGGAGCCACAAGAACATACACATCTACGAGAAGATGGGCTACAGGACCTACAAGGCCCGGGACATCCGCGACGATATAAAGCTCCTCTACATGGAGAAGCTCAGGCCGCGCTAAGAATCGAGCTTCCCGATGCTCTTCTCGAGCATCTCGTTGTAACGCTCGTTGAGGAAATAGCCCATGTCCTGGTCGAACTCGATCGCGTTCTCACGCCGGTACTGGTCCTCCGCCCGCCTGGTCATGCTGGTGAGCGCGACCGTCAGGTCGTGTATGTCATACTTGTCGTCGCCCAGGGTCTCGGCCATGGAGTCGATCAACTCCGGTATCATCATGCCGCGCTTCTTGGCCAGCAGCACTTTTATCGCGGTGAGCTCGTTCTCGCTGAGGTCGGCCACGTATCGGTCGAGCTCGCCCTGGGTCCAGGTGTCCGGCTGGGGCACCATCACGATCCAGGTCTCGGTCGACTCTATGCCGTCTATTCCCCTCACGGTGGAGAGGATGGTGTTCTGCAGCGTCTCCAGGTCCGGTCCGCGCATGACCGCCACGACGTCGACGTGTCCCGACACGCCCTCCGCCGATATCACCTGCGGCATCCCCGACAGCAGCCGCATGACCTCGTCGAGCTTTCCGGCCGCCACCTTGATGAAAACGTAAGCCTTCTTCTTCACGACTTCCCCCTTGCGTGCTATCTAGTGCTCCGTCCCACAGATACCCTGGCATTCGAGCGCCGCTGCTTCCACGCCTGCTTCGTTCCGCTCCCTTGGAGTACTCAGTGAGTACGACTCGGTCGCGCGCCTTGCCGGCGCGGCGAGGAGACGCTCTCGGTGCTTCAAGCTCCCTGTGGGACGGAACACTAGAGCTTCGAGACGTCGATCTTTGCCGCGAGCTCGTCCCTGAGCACTCGCTTCAGTACCTTCAAAGTCATCCCGTAGGGCATCTGCGAGCGGACCTCCACGTATCGCGGCGCTTTGTACTGCGCGATGTTCTCGCGGCACCAGGCCATCAGTTCCGAATCGGTCAGCTCGGCGCCGGCGACGGTCGTGCACACCGCCGCCACGATCTCCACCTTCGTCGGGTGGGGTATGCCTACCACAGCCACCTCATCCACCGCGGGGTGGCTGCGGATCTCCTCCTCCACTTCTTTGGAGAAGACCGAGTAGCCTCCCGCCTTCACCACGTCCTTCTTGCGGTCCACGAAATAGAGCAATCCGTAGGAACCCTTGCGCACCATGTCCCCGGTGTGGAACCACCCGCCGGCGAAGGCTTCTTCATTCTTCTCGGAGTCGTTCCAGTATCCCTTGGTGATGTTGGGCCCCCTGACCACCAGCTCCCCGGGCTCTCCGGCGGCCACGCGATTGCCTTCCTCGTCCCAGACCTGGGTCCTCACGGGGAAGACCGGTATGCCCACGCAGCCCTGCTCGAAGGACTTGAACTTTGTGGACAGCTTGAGCGCGGTTATCGGGCTGGTCTCCACCTGGCCGTAGCCCTCGAAGAACATCCCGCCGTAGCCCATGAACTGCTGTATCTGCTCGAGCGGCATCGCGTCCGCCCCGCTGGCCCAGAGCCTCACTGAAGAGAGGTCGTAGTCGTCGATCCGGCTGTGCACGAGCATCGCGTACATCGCCGGCACCCCGACGAAGACGGTTATCTTTCTGTCCTGTATCAGCTCCAGCGTCCTTACCGGGTGAAAGTACTTCATGAAGTATCCCGGCGTGCCCATCATGAAGCAAAGGAGGCCGACGCAGAAGCCCATCAGGTGGGCGCTGGGGAGCGCCGACAGCCCCATGTCACGGGGGGTTATCGGCAGCACGGCGGCGGTTATGCGCTGGGTGGTGAGCAGGTTGTGGCTGGTCATCATCGCGCCCTTGGGGTAACCGGTCGTGCCCGACGTGTAGAAGATGGCCGCGGTGGCGTCCCGGTGGAGCCTGAAGGGGACACAGGCGTCGGACGCCTCCTCCATCAGTTCGTCAAGGGAGGCGAAGCTTCGCGGGCACTCGCTGCGAGGTCCGGCCATGACCCAGTTGCGAACCCCCGGGATCACGTCGCGGTCCTTGATGTTGGTATTGAAGACGTCGGGGTCGGTCACGACGTGGGCGGCGCCGCAGTTCTCGGTGATGTACTTTATCTCGGAGCCCTTGAGCATGTAGTTCAGAGGGACCGCGATAGCGCCAATCTTGAAGCAGGCGTAGCAGAGCATCAGTAGTTCGATCCTGTTGCCCATCGCGATGACCACCCTGTCACTGGGCTTCACGCCCACTTCGGTCAGCGCGTTCGCGAGCTTGTTGACGAAGACGAGGTTCTGGCTGAAGGTGAGGGAATCCGTGGAGATGGAACCGTAGTCAAGGGGTTCGTCCAGGAAGGCGAGCGGCGCATCGCCGTAGACGGAGGCCGCCTTGTCCCAGAAGTTCGACATGGACAGCCTTGGATCGGCGATCAGCTTGAACTTGGTGAAGTAAGACATCGGCACCGCCTTCCCGTCATTTCCTCCAGGACATTCACGCAGAGAGTATACTACGTATCCGCACCGCCTTTCCCCTGTTCGCAAGCCTGTTCAAGCGGGCGGGTTGTTGTTATAAACTCATACGCGAACTCACCGGAACGGAGGCTGGATTGATTATCATCGGAGAGAAGATAAACGGGACTCTTCCCGACGTAAGAGACGCGGTCCTGGACAGGAACGCGGATCTCATAAGCGGTCTTGCCCACGCGCAGGACGAGGCCGGAGCCGACTATATCGATGTCAACGTGGCCACAGGGATCAGCGACGAGCGCGATGCGATGCTGTGGGCCATCGGCGTAGTTCGCGGCGCGACCTCCCTCCCCCTCTGCATCGACTCTTCAGACCCGGCTGTCCTGGAAGCGGGCCTTGAAGCCTGCGGCGAGGAGCGTCCGTTGATCAACAGCGTCACCGGCACGGCCGCGAGCATGGGCCCGGTGCTCGCCCTTGCCGCCAGGCACTCCTGTGGCGTGGTGGCGCTGCCGATGGACGAGGCCGGCATTCCCGCCTCCGCCAGGGAGCGTCTCGCAGTGTGCAAGAAGATACTCGCCTCGGCGCTGAAGGCCGGCGTGGCCGCGGAGGACCTCTTCTTCGATCCGCTGGTTTTGCCGCTGAGCGCGGACTTCACCCAGGGCAGGGTGACGATCGAGACGCTGGCGTCCATCAAGAGGGAGTTTGAGAGCAGCCGGACCGTGATGGGCGCCAGCAACGCGTCGTTCGGCCTGCCGGCACGTTCTCTGATCAACAGGGCGCTACTGTCGGTGGCATGTTACTTCGGGCTCGATGCGGCGATAGTCGACCCGACCGACTCCGCTCTCCAGTCCACCGTACTGGCGGCCGTCGTAGTGGCGGGCAGCGACAAGTACTGCAAGGATTACATGAAGGCGTTTCGCTCGGGCAGACTGAGGTGATGGCGGTGGCACAAGTTGGGGTCTCCAAGCCGGCGAGCCGACGGAGGGTCATCATCGGATCTTCAGTCATAAGCCTGCTGGGCATAACGTTCGGCTCCTGCCTGATCGTCGCGGGCAGCGCGCTTACCTGGCGGTCGGACCGCATCCTCGGCCTGTACAACCAGTCAGGCTGGAAGTACTCCAATATCGCAGGTGGAGACGGCAAGATAACGATGGCGCTGGGCGCGCTGATGGCCGTCGCGCTCATCGCAGGAGTGCTGTTCCAGAGCCGGGCACTTTACGCGGTGGCGCTGGCCGCAGATATCTGCGTGGCAGGCTTCATACTCTACGAGCTCATCTCTCTCTTCGCCGCCTCCGGCGTGGTCAGCCCCGGCAACGGCCTGTACATGGTCCTGGGAGGGAGCGTGGCGGGATTCCTTTGCTGCCTTGGCGGCTACCTGATGATGACCGAGACGCGGGCAGATGCGAAGGTGCAACTGCTCGAGGCGCCGTCAGCCGACTGAGTCCTCCCGCGCGCCGCGCGGCATCGCCGCAATCCATTCCTCGAGCCTGCCCGGCCTGTACAAGGGAGGGTAATCGATGTAGTGGTCCATCGTGCGGCCGGCCAGCCGCCCGGCGCGGATGATGCCCGGCATCGCTCCGATGACCTTCATCATCCCGCGCAGCTTGGGGGCGAGCTGTTTGAAACCCAGCTTGGGAACCTCCGGGAACAGGCCGCTGAAGACCTCACCCGGCCCCAGCACGCCGGTCCTCAGCATCGTATTGAGGTCGGCCACGTCCTGCGTGTCGGCGTGGCGGCGGATCACGTCGTAGTATGCGAGCACCGCCCCCCCTGGCCGTCATGAAGCCGTGATTGTATCCCCACAACGCCTCGCGGTCCGA
>DAIQAV010000082.1:8947-9655 GCA_036781505.1 Candidatus Anoxymicrobiaceae bacterium
CCTGCCCGTCTCCAGCGCCCTCAAGACGGACTCCGCGCAAAGGTCCGCGGCCAGCAGGGCCGAGGCGGTCCCGGACCCGTGCGCCGGGATGACCTGGCAGGCGCTGTCCCCCAGGACCACCAGGCCGTCAGCCACAAAGGTGTCGAGCGGCCGCCTGATCGGTATGGGCCCGCCGTCCCCGAACACCTTCTCCCCGATGTACGGTCGCTCGGCAAGAAAGGCGGCGAAGCGCTCGTCGGCGTCCGGCCCGCTTCCCGGCTTCACCCCGATGAGGATGTCGGCAAACCCGCGCTCGATATCGAGGAAGCAGGTCTCGATGGAGTAAGGCCCCTGCGTCCCTACCCTGTCCAGCCGCGCGCGGTCCATCATGTGACCGTCGCGGATGTTCTCGCGGGCGGAGTCCCGGTCTATCAGGCGGGTCTCGCGGCGGGCGAGCACGATCTGCGACGGCGCAAGTCCGTCGGACAGGTGCCACGCAGGCGGCGTCTTGCGCCTGATCGCGCCCGAGATGCCCGTGCAGTCCGCCGTGATGGAGGCGGTTGCCACCATCTCCCCGGAGGGAGCGCTCAACCGCACGCCGCCGACTGAGTCACCCGCGATGAGTGGGCCCAGCACCGAGGTTTCCGTCTCCAGTACTGCCCCGCAGTCGACCGCCTACTGCGCGAGCCTCCTCACGTAGACCGCGTTCCTGACCGGGAGAATCGGCGA
>DAIQAV010000083.1:0-9593 GCA_036781505.1 Candidatus Anoxymicrobiaceae bacterium
AGACCGGCGGACACGGCCAGTACGGCCACGCTTTCCTGCGACTGGAGCCGCGCCAGCGCAGCGAGGGATACGAGTTCCAGGACAAGATCGTCGGCGGCTCCATCCCCCGGCAGTACATCCCGGGCGTAGAGAAGGGCGTCGTCGCCGCTATGAACGATGGCTACCTGGCCGGCTACCCGCTGGTCGATATGAAGGTCACCCTCTACGACGGGTCGTTCCACGCGGTCGACTCCTCCGAGCTCGCCTTCAAGATGGCCGCGTCCAAGGCGATGAGGGACGGGGTGGCCAAGGCCGACCCGGTCCTCCTCGAGCCGATCGTGGATGTGGAGGTCACCGTCCCCGACCAGTTCATGGGCGACGTCATCGGCGACCTCAACTCCAAGCGCGGGCGGATACTGGGCATGCAGCCCAAGGGCAAGATGCAGGTGGTCAGCGCTCAGGTCCCGCTCTCGGAGATGCGCCGCTACTCGATAGACCTCCGCTCCATCACCGGCGGCCGCGGCGTGTTCACGATGGAGTTCTCTCACTACGAGGAAGTCCCCGAGCACATCGCTTCCAAGATCATCGAGCAGGCGAAGAAAGAGAAAGAGGAATCCTAGGGCGAGTATGCACCAGTGGGGTCAGGCGCCGGTGGTGCGTTTTTGAGGTCAGGCCTCTTTATTGAGCTGTTCGGTGAGCCTCTCCCAGACCTGGTCCAGGCTCAGGGGCAGCACGCGGGTGTCCGAGCACACGGGCATGAAGTTGGCGTCTCCCGCCCATCGTGGCACCAGGTGCATGTGGACGTGCTCCGTTATCCCCGCGCCGGCCACGCGAGCGATGTTTATCCCGACGTTAAAGCCATCCGGACCAAAAGCCTGGCGTGCGGCATGCATGCACTTCTGGGCAAGTGTCATCATCTCCGTGAGCGTCTCAGCGTCGAGTTCTTCGATTGTGCCCGTGTGTATGTAGGGGGCTATCATCAGGTGGCCCGACGAGTAAGGGAAAAGGTTCAGTATCGCCAGGCACTTCTCGGCGCGGTAGACGATGAGGTTGGCCCGGTCGTCGTCCTCGGACCGCTTGCTGCAGAATATGCAGCCCTCCTTGCGGTTGTCCACGTTGCTCACGTAATCGTACCTCCAGGGCGTGTAGATGATGTCCAAGTCAGGCCTCCAGCGACATGCGGGACTCTATCTCCCTGACCAGCTCGTCGCTGAACCTCGCGACCTGTACCCCGCGCTCGTCGCGCCCCGCGAGCGAGCGGACACTGATGTTCCCCGCCTCGACCTCGTTGTCCCCCACGATGATCATGTACGGGACCTTCATCCTCCAGGCTTTGCGGATCTTGTTCCCGGTCGTCTCGCGTTCCTCGTTGACGTGTGCGCGCACCCCCCGGGCGACCATCTTCTCCCTTACCTGGCGCGCATACTCCACGTGTCTGTCGGCGATGGGGAGGATCTCGACCTGCACCGGCGCGAGCCAGGTGGGAAACGCCCCGGCGTAGTGCTCGATGAGGATCCCCAGGTAGCGCTCCAGGCTGCCCAACACCGTGCGGTGTATCATCACCGGGGTGTGCTCGCGGTTGTCGGCGCCGGCGTAGGTCATGTCGAAGCGCCTGGGCAGGTTGAAGTCGACTTGAATGGTCGGGCCCTGCCAGTAGCGCCCGATGGCGTCCTGCAGCTTGACGTCGATCTTGGGGCCGTAGAAGACACCCTCGCCCTCGTCGACGACGTAGTCGAGCCCCTGGTCCTCGAGGGCCTTTTGCAGCGCGCTGGTCGCCATCTCCCAGTCCTCGTCCGAGCCCACGAAGTGGTCAGGCCGGGTGGAGAGCGCGATCTTGAACGTGGTGAACCCGAAGGTCCTCTGGGCCTCGAAGGCGAACTTGAGCGCCTCGTTGATCTCCTGTTCCACCTGGTCGGGCGTGCAGAATATGTGTGCGTCGTCCTGCGTGAAACCCCTCACGCGCAGCAGGCCGTGCAGCACCCCCGAGCGCTCGTGGCGATAGACGGTGCCGAGCTCGAAGTACCTGATGGGGAGCTCGTGGTGGCCTCGCGTGCGCGATTTGTAAACGTAGATATGGGCGGGGCAGTTCATCGGCTTGATGCCATAGGGGGCGCCGTCGATCTCGAAGAAGTACATGGGGTACTCCATGTCGAGGTGCCCGCTGGTCTTCCAGACCTCGCGGCGCATTATGTGGGGCGAAATGACCAGCTGGTAGTCGCGCCTGGCGTGCTCGACCTTGAGGAAGTCTTCCACCACCGTGCGCAGTATCGCGCCGTTGGGGTGATAGATGACCAGCCCGGGGCCGATCTCCTCGCGGATGGAGAACAGCTCGAGCTCCGCGCCCAGGCGCCGGTGGTCCCTGCGCTCCGCTTCCTCGCGCAGCCTGAGGTATTCCTCCAGCGCCGCCTTGCTGTCAAACGCCGTCCCGTATATGCGCTGCAGCATCTCCCGCGCCTCGTCGCCACGCCAGTAGGCCCCGGCGATGGAAAGGAGCTTGAACGCTTTTATCTTTCCGGTGGAGGTCAGGTGCGGCCCCCGGCAGAAGTCGACGAACTCGCCCTGCTGGTAGAGGGTGATGACCTCGTCAGCGATGTCTTCGATGAGCTCGACCTTGTAGGGCTCGTCACGGTCCTTGAACAGCGCCAGCGCCTCGGCCTTGGAGACCTCGCGGCGCGCGATCGGCAGGTTCTGCTTGATGATCCGCGCCATCTCCTCCTCGATCGCGGGCAGGTCGTCGGGGGTGAATGCGTCAGGGAGCGCGAAGTCGTAGTAGTAGCCGTCCTCGATAGCCGGGCCGATGGCGAGCTTCGCCTGCGGATAGAGCCTCTTGACGGCCTGCGCCATGACGTGGGCAGTGGTGTGCCGGTAGGCTTCGGCTCCCCTGGGTTCGTCGAATCCCGGGAAGGCAAGCTTTCCACCTGAGGATAGTGGCCTGTTGAGCTCGACGGACTCCCCATCAAGCTCGGCGATGCACGCCGCCTTGGGGAGCTTCTCCCCCGCAATCTTCATTATCTCGACCGGCGTGGTCCCGACCGGCGTCTCTATGACCGCGCCATCTGGGATCGAAACCTTTATCATCTCGTCGCCCATGCGGCTCTCCAACTTGTTTTCAGGGTTTCAGAGCAAAAAAAATGGTGGGCGCGAGTAGGATCGAACTACCGACCTCTTCCGCGTCAAGGAAGCGCTCTCCCACTGAGCTACGCGCCCACGTCTTCACCACGAAAGTCATTGATTCAGACTGATTTATAGTATCTTATGGTCTTATAAACTTCAACGTAACGAGGTGCCGATGCCGGTCTGCCTGAAGTGCGGAAAAGAGATAGACCCGCCCGGGAAATTCTGCGAGGAATGTGGCGCCCTGGGCGAGCGCGAGACGCGGGATGCACTCTCGGGACCGCAGAGCAAATACAAGCCGCGCAGAGAGCACAAGACGGTCTCGTTCATAGTCCTGGCGGTGGTCCTTTTCGCTATCGTCGGTGGGCTTGGGTACGCCATGCTTACCCCGCTCCCCAACAGCAAGAAGATCCAGACCGAGGCTCAGGCCAACATCTGCCACCGCAACCTTGTGAGCATCCAGCAGGCGATCGACAAGTATTACCAGAACAGCCACCTCTACCCGCCCCCTGGCAAGCTGACCACCCAGAGCCCGCTGGTCGTGGACAGGTACATCAAGAACGTTCCCACCTGCCCCACCACCGGGCACGACTACATCCTCAAGTCTTCCGGCATCTCAAATCCGTCGAATCAGCAGCAGGCCAGGGTCACAGCACACTGCGACAGCGGGTTAAAAGGACATACTCTCTGACAGGCATGCGATGATCGGTTGGAGGCGGCGGTCGGAATTGAACCGACGATGGAGGTTTTGCAGACCTCTGCCTTACCACTTGGCTACGCCGCCCGGCGCAGCCCATTTTACTACAAAGCCATACGCCCCGCCGCCTGGTGAGGAGGGCTTGTAGGTTCGGCGACGCGCGTATCGAAGAAGCACCTGGGCGACCGGCCGAGAGGCCCGAGGAGGCAGCAGTGTTCACCAAAGAAGAGCTCGATGGCAGCTGGGCGAGCGAGTCGACCGAGGAGTTCCTCACGGCCAGCGGCGGCAAGGTCTACGTCAGCCGCGAGCTCTCCATCGAGGGCGGTTCGTGGTCGATAACGTTTACCGTTCTCGCTGGCGATTCGTCCGGGGAAAAGGCCTACTCCATACGGGGCGCGGGCACCCTGGACCTGGGCGGCGAGCCGCTCGACGCGCCCGGCGCCAGGATAGCCGACTTCAACTTCGAGACCCGTACGCTCACTCCGCACAACCAGATGTACGTTGGCATGTTCAGGGGGTCGCTGTGCTCTGGCTCCTGGGCCGTCGACGAGGAGCACGACGTCAGTAAGGAAGGCTGCCTGTTCGTGCCTTCGGTATGTGACTGCCCGACCGAGTACGACATCGTGAAGCTGGAAGACGGCAAGCTCTATCTGGGCGACCGCTCCAGCGATCTCTGTGACGCCGACCACCGGCCGACCGCGGTCAATCCCTATCCGCTGGTGAGCGGGGACGCCGTCTGAGATGCGACTCCGGGCGGTGAACCTTTTCCTGCACCACCCTTCTGACCGATAGGGTGTGCAGGTAGTGATATTGTAAGGCTACTGCGTATGTGCGAAGGGAGGCGCTGATGGCGTCTGAGAAAAAGATTCTGGCGGTTATCGGAGCGGGAATCATGGGCGCGGGACTGGCCCAGTTGTTCGCTCAGAACGGCTACGCCGTTCGCCTGCATGACCTGAGCGAGGATGCTCTGGCAAGGGCGGTCGAGCGCGCGCGGACCAACCTTCAGATGCAGTCCGACTTCGGATGGATCGAACCGTCCGGCGTCGCTGGAGCGCTTGGTAACATCGAGACGACCACCAGCCTGTCGGACGCGGTCGCGGAGGCTTTCTTTGTGATCGAAGCCGTTCCCGAGGTGCTCGCCCTCAAGAAAGAGGTCTTCGCGAGCCTGGGCGAACTCTCCCCGCCAGATGCGGTCCTGGCCAGCAACACTTCCACGTTCGACGTCATGTCCGAGATGCCCGACGACATTGCCGGTCGCGTCCTCATAACGCACTTCTTCAACCCGGCGCAGCTGGTGCCGCTGGTGGAGGTCGTGAAGGGAGAACGCACCTCTGAGGGCGCCGTGGAAACGGCCATGGAGCTGCTGCGCGCGGTGGGAAAGTACCCGCTGCTGCTCAAGCGATACCTGCCGGGCTTCGTCGTGAACCGCATCCAGCTCTCGATAAACGCCATGGCCTACATGATACTCAACGAAGGAATCGTCGAACCGCAGGACATCGACAAGGCGATCGAGAACTCCATCAGCCTCCGACTGGCCGTCGGTGGCCCGTTCGCCACCATGGACCTGGGTGGGCTGGACGTGATGGCGGCCTCCGCGCAGGCAATGGGCGTGCCTCCCCCACCGCCGCTGGCGGAGAGGGTCGAGCGCGGTGAACTGGGGGTCAAGACCGGCAAAGGATTTTACGACTATGCGGGCGCCAGCCCCGACGAGGTCATAAAGCGTCGCGACTACCGGCTCATGCTGCTGCTGGATGCTTACAGGAAGGGCCTGGATGAATAGGACGCAACAATGAACGAACATCAGATAGTCATCACCATCGAAGGATTGAAGACGCGCATCCTCGAACTCGAGCAAGAGTCGGATGCACTGCGACAGGTTTTGAACATCCTCCTCGACAAGGCGCAGCTCGACCCTAAAGAGAGAGAGACGCTGCATTCCCTGCTGGAGGTCGTGGTGGCCGCGGAGGTCGAGGAAGGCCCCAGGCAGGCCAAGTCGCAGAGGTCCATTCAGGATCTGCTGGACGAGTCGCAAAAGCCAAAGCAGAAATGATTGAGCATGGGTCGCCGGTTCGAGTCCGGAGGATGTGTAGTGGAGATAAGAGTGGAGCGGGAGACCGGACTCGAACCGGCGACCTCGACCTTGGCAAGGTCGCGCTCTACCAACTGAGCTACTCCCGCTCAGGCATTGATTCTAAGTAAGGCTCCAGGCAGTGTCAAACGCGCAAATCCGCTTCCTAAAGCCTCTTTGCCTCTTTCTGAAGAATGCGGCTGACGATTGCGAGACGATTGGTCCGGTCGCGCGTGGCGGCAAGGAATCCGTCCATGTTCTTGCGGAATTCCGCGGGCGCCGAGTACCCGTAGGCTGGGTCCTCGGCCTCGTCGATATCGGCCTCCAGCACGCCCTTGTCCTCGAGTGTTTTCAGGACCGGGCTGATGGCGGTTACCCTGCGGCCGATGTCCATGGCGATGCCGTCCACCCTGCGCTCGACGTCGGGGTTCTCGTGAAAGTAAGCAAGCACGTCCCACGTGACGAACTGGTCGATGTACTCGTCAACGAAACCCAAGATTTCCGGAGCAAGGTCATCTAGCGGCAAGTCTTTCCACCGTTTGTCAGGAGAATAGTGCCAACTGGATTATAGCATCAGCGCCCGTCGGGACATCTCCCGCGCTAGCCGCCAGGCAGTTCGCGGTAGAAGCAGGTCTTCTCGCCAGTGTGGCAGGCCGCGCCGATCTGTTCGACCAGGACCAGCAGTGTGTCCGCGTCGCAGTCGTAAAGTACCTTCTTGACCCTCTGGATGTTCCCGCTGGTCTCGCCCTTGGGCCACAACTCCTGGCGGCTCCTCGAGTAGAACCAGGTCCTGCCGGTCTCGAGCGTGCGCCCCAGCGACTCGCGGTTCATGTATGCGAGCATCAGCACCTGGCAGGTGCCGACCTCCTGCACGATAGCCGGGACCAGCCCGCGCTCGTCGTACTTGATGTCGTCGGGCCCCTCGACCTTCGTTTCGCCTTCGCTCATCGGTGCTCACCTATCCCAGGTAGATCCGCTTCACCTCGTCGTTCTCGAGGAGCTCGCCGGCCTGGCCCTCGAGCGCGACCTTTCCTGTCTTCATCACGTAGCCGTAGTCGGCCGTCTCCAGCGCGATCTTCGCGTCCTGCTCCACCAGCAGTATGGTGAGACCCTGCTCGTGCAGGGCGTTCAGGGTCTTGAATATGGACTGGATGACCTTGGGGGCCAGGCCCATCGACGGCTCGTCCAGCAAGAGAAGCCTCGGCCGCGACATCAGCGCGCGGCCGACCGCGAGCATCTGCTGCTCGCCGCCTGAGAGTGTGCCAGCCGTCTGCTTCTTTCGCTCGGAGAGCACAGGGAACATCTCGTAGACCATCTCGAGCTCCTGAGCCGTGTCGCCGCGGTTTGAGAACCGGCGAACGTAAGCGCCCAGCTGGAGGTTCTCTAGCACGGTCATGTCGCTGAAGACCTGGCGGCCCTGGGGCACCAGAGATATGCCGTCGCGGACGATCTTGTTCGCCTTCAGGTTGGTTATGTCGTGGTCGTCGTAGATAACCAGTCCGTGCCGGGCCCTGTTGAGGCCGGCGATCGTGCGCAGGAGCGTGGACTTGCCCGCGCCGTTGGCGCCGATGATCGTGGTGATGCTGCCCCGCCGCGCCCGTATCGTGATGTCGCGCAGCGCCTGTATGTTTCCGTAGAATGTCGAAAGCTTCTCTACCCTGAGCATCTACGCCTCGATTCCCAGGTAGGCCTCGATGACCCTGGGGTCGTTCTGCACGTCCTGTGGCGCCCCCTTGGCGATTATCTCCCCGTAGTCGAGCACCACTATCTCGTCCGATATCTGCATGACCAGGCCCATGTCGTGCTCGACGATGAGGATGGTCAGCCCTCGCTCGCGGAACCTGACCAACAGTCCCGCCAGCTCGCCCGTCTCGTACTGGTTCAGCCCGGCCGCGGGCTCGTCCAGCAGGATGATGTCCGGCTCGCTCGCCAGCGCGCGGGCCAGCTCCAGCATGCGCTGCTGCCCGTACGGGAGGTTGGTCCCTATCTCGCCCGCCCTGGTGTGTAGTCCGACGTCCTTGAGCACGTCCATCGACTTTTCGCTGATGGCCTTTTCCTCGCGCCTCGAGGCAGGCAGGCGCAGCCCGCTGGAGGTGAATCCGCAGGCCGTCCTGCAGTGGCACCCCACCATCACGTTCTCCAGGGCGGTCATGCCCTCGAAGAGCTGTATGGTCTGGAACGTCCTTATCATTCCCATCGCGGTTATCTGGTCGGGGCGCAGCCCGATGATGCTCTCCCCCTTCAGCATGACCTCGCCCGCGGTCGGCTGGAGTATGCCGGTGAACACGTCGAACATCGTCGTCTTGCCGGCGCCGTTCGGCCCGATCATGGCCTTTATCTCGCCGTATGTCACGTCGAAAGAGACGTCCTTGAGCGCGGCAAGCCCGCCGAACTGCTTGGTCACCTGTTTGATCTGAAGGAGGGTGTCGGCGGCCATCATCTTCCCTCCAGCTTCTTCGCCCTGCGGCGGTCTCCAAGTCGCCTGGCTCGCACCTCGGTGAAGCCCGTGGCGCGCCCCAGCCCGTCGGCTACCCCCTTGGGCAGGAACATCATGAATAGGATGAGCAGCAGCCCGTACAGCACCAGCTCGTAGTTGCTGAAGTTCTGGAGGGCGGACGGCAGGCCCGGTATCCACTGAGGCATCGCCTGTATCACCTGCGGCAGAAATGTCAGCAGTAGCACGCCGATCAGCCCGCCCCAGATGTTGCCCATTCCGCCCACGACCACCATGGTGATGAACATGATGGAGACGGCCAGAACGAAAGACTCAGGGTTTATGTACTTCTGGAAGTGCGCGAACAGCGCGCCGCCCAGCCCTGCGAAGGCCGCGCTGAGCACGAAGACCTGCACCTTGTAAGTGCTGGTGTTGACGCCCATGGCGTCCGCGGCGACCTCGCTCGAGTGCAGGGCCCTCAGGCCCCTCCCCACCCGCGAGCGTATGAGGTTTATCGAGAGCAGCATCAGCGCCATGACGATGATCCAGACCACGAAGTAGAGCTTCAGGTCGGTGTCGAACTTCAGCCCGAAGATCGACAGCGGGGGTATGTCCAGTATCCCCACAGTTCCGCCTGTAAGCCCTTTCAGCTGCTGGAACAGTATGAAGGCTATCTCCCCCAGGCCCAGCGTCGCCATGGCCAGGTAGTGGCCCTTCAGCCTCAGCACCGGCTTTCCGACCAGCCAGCCGATCGCCCCGGAGAGAGCAGCGCCGGCCATTACTCCCAGCCAGGTCGGGAAGCCGTGGATGCGCGTGCAGAGTATGGCGGTGGTGTAAGCGCCGATACCGAAGAACGCGGCGTGTCCCAGCGATATCTGCCCCGCGTATCCGACCAGTAGGTTGAGACCGACCACCACGCAGGCATAAATTCCAGCTAGGACCATGACGTTGACGATGTCGATGTGAAGCACGTCACCGGGGATGAACCTGGCCCATACCGGTATCAGCAGGATAAAAGCCGTGACTATGCCAAGCGTCCGGTAGTCCCTGCCATCGTCCAAAGGCCTGGCGAGCTGCTTGTCCATGTCAGACCTTCACATCTGCCGGCTTCCCGAGCAGGCCCTGCGGCCTGATCAGCAGCACCAGTATCAGGATCAGGAACGCGACCGCGTCCTTGTAGCCGGACGGGGCGAACCCCGCGGTGATCATCTCGAGCACCCCCAGCACCAGGCCGCCCACCACCGCCCCGGGCGCGCTCCCCAGGCGTTGAATTCCGACGGCAATTGCGGTACAAAAAGAAA
>DAIQAV010000084.1:0-9491 GCA_036781505.1 Candidatus Anoxymicrobiaceae bacterium
TGGTTGCGGGTTTTTTGGGTTATGGGTGGGGGTTATCTCTTAAAGTCCTGTTTGATTTTTCTTTTATAAGGGGAACTCCTGACGGGGGCAGGGTGAGCCTTTTGCGCAGCCCCGCAGCGTCCCGGGATATAGAAAGTCTGCTGATGTAAAGACGCGAGGACCCGGCGGAGCAAAAGGCTTACCCTTCCCCGTCCCCATTAACGCTTACCGATTAACGCTTACAGGATGACCTCGTCCTCTTTTCGCCAGGCCGGGTCCACTATCGCCAGAAACACCAGGTCGACCTCGCCGATGCTGGTTATCTGCTGCTTCGCCCCCGGCGGGATGTAGACCGAGTCCCCGGGGTATACCTCGGTCTCCTCGTCGTCGATCCGCATCAGGCCGGCCCCGGCCAGCAGGTAGTAGACCTCGGAGGTCTTCATGACGTGGAGGAAGGAGGTCAGCCCGGGCGCCAGCTTAGCGTGCGCCAGGCTGTATCGCATCTCGAGCCCACTCATCGAGGTCGGGCTCAGGAGTTCGCGCAGGGTCACACCGTCTCCGGCGACGATCTCCTCACGGTCGTCGAACCTGCTGATCATCATCGTGTACTCCTAAGTAATATGAGGTCGAGTATCACTCGCCACGGACCAGGGTGAGCAGCATCTTGAACCGCTCGGGCGCCCTGAGCAGGTGCGGCACCCCCGCGGGCATGATCACCGACTCGCCGCGCTCGGCGACGACCGGCTCTCCGCTGATCACTATCTCCACCGAGCCTTCGAGCACCTGGACCAGCGCGTCAAAAGGCGCCGTGTGCTCGCTCAACCCTTCTCCCGCGTCAAAGGCGAACACGCTGACGGTCCCGGCCTTGCTCCGCATGATCTCGCGGCTCACGACCGCGCCGTCCTGGTACTCCACCAGCGACGCCAGGACTATCGCCTTGCCTTTGAGTTCGCCATCTTCTTTCTCGCCTTCGGCGCCCATGGTGCCTCCCTGTGACTTCGTGCCGCTGCTATGCGCTGTAATAAGATACTACACCGGCAATGTCTGGCATGCCTGCCCACCCGCGGACCTCCGGCGGTCTTGCGAGGGTGCCGGACGATGCGATAATCTTCACCCGTGGCATGGCAAGACGGCAACAGATTGTGCACTCGAGCGATAAGCTCCGTGCGTCCACTCCTGGGACTGGAGAAGAGATGACTGGGGAGACGAAGGGCGAGAGCGGCGCACCGCCGGCTGAAGTGGCGATCAGGCCCATCCAGGTCGGCATGAAATGCAACATCACCCACGAGATCTTCATCGACGGCCAGATGGCTTTCCGGCTCGGCGAGTCCGTGTTCGTCGACGACATAGTCCCCAACGAGTCGCAGCCGGAGTACAAGTATGTGGTCATGTCCAAGGAGCTGACCTTCCGCAAGTTCCAGCTCTCCGACCTCGACCTCATCCCGGCGCCCGTGCCCCAGGAGTACAAGCGGAAGAAGCGACCGGCCCGGGTCTGGCCGTTCATCAAGAGGCACAAGGTCCTGCTGCCGAGCATCGTGGTGGGTACGGCGGCCGTCATCGTTGCCTTGATCCTGCTGGCCGGCTACGGCTTCAAGTGGAAACCCGAGTACAGTCCGGGCGGGAACGCATTCACCAGGCTCGCAAGCGCCAGAGGAAACACCGTGGCGCTCTTGAACAACGGCGTTTCCCGCTTCCTGTACACCAAGACCGACAAGGGCTGGACCATCATTCAGAGGAGCGGCAGCCGTCTCACGGACGTGGCGACCACTGACGGTGGCCACACCTGGATCACCAGCGGAGACGGACAGATCTACTTCTGGGACGGGGTGACCTTCAGCCAGCAGTTCGACACGACCGGACTGTACGGGATGCCCAGGGACAGCGACTCCTTCAGCGCGGTGGCCGCGACTGACGGCGATCACGCCTGGGCGGTCGGCACCTTCCTGGCCAATTCGACGGATTACGGGACCACACAAGGGGTCGTCTACACGTTCGACGGTAAGAGCTGGAGGCTGCTGGTCGCACTCGGCCCGGAGACACAACTGGGGGCGGTTGCGGCGGCCGACCCGACCCACGTGTGGGTGGCAAGCAAGGCCGGCGAGATCTTCGTCTACAACGGCAGCGCCTGGGTCCTGCAGACCAACACCCGGGTGCCGATAACCAGGCTCTGCGCGGTGGACAAAGACCACGTCTGGGCGGTCAGCTCGGGGACGGACAAGGTCAGCGGCCGGGTCTTCAGCTTCCAGAACGGCAAGTGGGGCCAGTCGATGGAGGCGAACATGGTCTCCTTCCTCGACATCTCCGCCACCGACGGAAGTCACGTCTGGGCGGTCGGCAGCGACGTCGCCGCCTCCAGCGCTACAAGCCAGGCCAATTCTCAGAACCCGACCCAGTCGAAAGCCATGTGGCGCTACGACGGCAAGCAGTGGAAGAACGTCTCCGGCCCGTCAGGCTCCGTCAAGGTACCGGCCGTTGCGGTGGTCGGCCCCGAGGCCGTCTGGATGTGCACCACGGACTCGATATACTACGGCAGTAAGGGCCTCTAGCGCGCAGCGCCGGCGTTCCGCCGGCATCGACAATGCGTTCCTTAGCGCCTGCATCGTCGGGAAAAGTGGGATGCTGAGGTCTCACGATCTTTTGCACGACCAATAACGCGCTCGAACCTTGACGCATTCGATGACTATGTACTATAAACATACTTGCTGATCGCATTGCCGAGGAGAGCCGGCATTTTCGTAGGGGCGCTTACAAGCGGAGGCACATTGGCCGTAAAGCATACCATCCTCGGGCTGCTCAACTACAAAGACATGCATGGCTACCGAATCAAAGAGCACATCGAGAAAAACTTCGGGCATATGTGGTCCATCAACCACGGACAGATCTACCAGAGCCTCAAGAAGATGCAGGGCGAAGGCCTGGTGACAATGGTTGAGCTCGCTCCGTCCGACAACGGCGGACCTCACAAGAAGCTCTACTCGATCACCGACGAGGGCAAGGGAGAGTTCGCCCGCTGGCTCGCAAGCGACCCGGAGGGGCAGATGCTGCTGCGCGACCCATTCCTCACCCGGTTCGTGTTCTTTGGCTTCGGTGACAGGGCCCGGGCACTCGAGATAATCCAGGGACAGATAGAGATCTACGAGGAGCAGCTCGCTAGGCGCCGCGACAACGTGACGCGCCGGAAGCGGCAGGGAAACTACGTCGGCCTTGTCGCAGACCTGGGGTTGACTTTTAACGAGATGTACCTCGAATGGCTGAAGCGGGCCTACACCGAGATAAACGAGAGCGATGACGCCGCGTGGAAAGCGACCGGCACAGCCGCGTTGATAGACTGAGCCGGCGGCGCGCGACGGCGCCGCGAGGGGGTTACCGATGGAATTCGATGGAATAACTCTGGTGACCGGTGCTGCGGGATTCATGGGAAGCCACCTGGTCGAACACCTCGCGAATAAGGGAGTCCGCGTGCGCGCGACGGCGCGGCCCCGCAAGGAGACACCTTTCTTCGATGCGCTGGGAGTAGAGTTCGTCGGAGCTGACCTGACCAGGCCGGAAACGCTGCCGGCGCTCTTCAAGGGGGATGTCGATCGGGTCTTTCACCTCGGAGCTATCTGCAACTTCTCCACCCCATACGAGAAACTGTACCCGACCAACGTCCTGGGGGTGGAGCGCATCACCGGGCTCGCGATCGAGGCCGGCGTCAAACGCTACGTGCATGTCGGTTCGACCAGCGCCTACGGCCCGTACCGTGGAAAGCCTTTCGAGGAGGATGACAGCCGGCAGCCGCAGGATGACTACGGCCGCAGCAAACGCGATGGCGAAGACGTCCTGTTCAGGCGCATCAAAGAGGGACTGCCAGCGATACTGACCCGGCCGTGCACCGTCTACGGGCCCAGGTGCACAGAGGGCGCGGGGAAGGCTTTCTCGCGGCCGACCTCTATAACCGCGATCCCCGGCAAGGGCACGCAACTGCTCTCGAACATCAGGGCAGAGGACGTGGCCGCCGCGGTCGAATACCTTTCCCACCTGGACGACGCGGTCGGCAGGGCCTTCAACCTGGCCGAGGACAGCCATCCGACTATCGAGGAGTCGCTCGTGCTGGCGGCCCAGGCTTTCGGACAGAAACCTCCACGAATGCACATGCCTCTCGGGGTCGTCAAAGCTGTCGCGCGGGTGCAGGGCTACCTGGCAGCGCGAAAAGGAAAGATTCCCGACCTCGAGTACGACGCGGTGAGGTACCTGTACGATGACTATGTGGTGGACAACTCAAGGTTGAAGGCGACCGGTTACAAGCTGATGTTCCCAGACTTCAAAGCTTCGATGCTGCAGATAAAGGAGCTTTACGAGAGCGGCACTTGCGAGATCGGCACAGGGAGCTTGACCAGCAGAGCTTAGCGCAGCACCGGCCAAAGGCGCCGGTTGAGCGCGGACGAGAACGGGGGTTCAAGATGTCTGATGTAGTTGTGATAACCGGGCTTGCGGACGGGATGGGCAGGGAGGTCGCCAAGATGCTTGCCGCGTCGGGCGATCGGGTCGCCGGCTTCGACCGCGACTCGTCAGGCTGCGGCACTCTGGCCGGGGAGCTCGAGCAGATCGGCGGCGACCACGTCGTCGAGTCGCTGGACATCAAGGACAGGCAGGGAATAGCGAAGTTCCGCGACGAGGTGCTTCGGAAGTATGGGCACGTCGACACCGTTCTGTCGAACGTGGGCATCGGCTTCTTCAGCCCGTTTGAGGAGGTCGATCTCGAGAAAGCGCTCGAATGCCTTGAGATAAACGTGATAGGGGCAGCGGCGATATTCCAGGCCTTCTTGCCGTCGATGCGCGAGCGCGGCGCAGGAAAACTCATCGCGATGTCCTCGCTTGTCGGGCGCATCCCGTTCCCCTTCGAGTCGATATATTCCGCCAGCAAGTTCGCCATCGGCGGGATGGTGATGTCGCTGCGTTACGAGGTTGAGCCGTTCGGGATAAGGGTCGCTCTCGTCGAGCCGGCACAGGTCTCGACGAAGTTCGCCGCGAAGATACACGTCCTGCCGCCGGAGGGCTCGCCCTACCGTGACCGCGCGCGCAGGTTCATCGACCGCGACAACGAGTTGATCAAGACGGCCCCCGACCCGGTCTCGGCGGCCGCGAAGATAGTAAAGGTTATCCACTCGGACAAACCCGCGTTATACAACCAGGTGGACACGATGAGTAGCGTTTTCCTCTTCCTGAACAAGATCCTGCCAACGCGGGTGCGAGACAGCATATTGATCAACCACATGGACATCAAACTCTGACTGACGGGAAAATGGTGCCAGGCACCGGTGACACACGTTCTCGTACTTCGTGGGAGGAAGCCATGGGACTCCAGATGAAAGAGAAGCAGGCCGGGCCCTCGGCCAGGGTCGAGCGGCTGAAGCGCAGGATAATCGACGCTCCCCAGGAGGTTTGCGCCGAGCGCGCCGTGCAGCTCACGCGCTCGATGAGCCGCAACTGGGATGAGCATCCCCTCACCCGCATGAGCATGGCGCTGGCGGATATCCTGGACAACATCAGCGTCATCATCAGGGACGACGAGGTCATAGTCGGCTGCAGGACCAGCAAGCTCAAGGGCGCCCCCCTGTTCCCGGAGAACAAGTCGCGCTGGATCGAGGGCGACCTGGACAGCTTCAAGCTGCGGGTGCTGCAGAGGGCGCTTATCACCGACGATGAGAAGCGCGCGCTGCGCGAGGAGGTCCTGCCCTTCTGGGAGGGACGCACCGTTGAGGACCTGCTGGACGAGATGCTCCCCGCGGACGTCGTTGAGGACATGGACAAGTACGTGTTCACGATGATGCTCGAGATCACCTACGGCATAGGTCACTTCACGATGGACCACCCCCGGGTGCTTCGCGAGGGCCTCATCGGGATGATCGATGACGCCCGTTCGCGCCTGGAGATGATCGGCGACGACGAGGCCTCGAGGGAGAAGAAGTTGTTCTACGACGCGGTCATCCGGTCGCTGGAGGCGACCATACGCTTCGCCAACCGCTACGCCGAACAGGCGGAGGCCATGGCCGAAGCCGAGGACGACCCGGCCAGGGCGGAGGAGCTTCGCCAGGTTGCGCGCGTGTGCCGGCGCGTTCCCGAGAACCCGGCCGCTTCTTTCCATGAGGCCGTCCAGAGCGTGTACTTTATCCACCTGGTGTCCCAGCTCGAGTCCGGGGGCAACTCGATCTCCCTGGGGAGGATCGATCAAGTGCTGTGGCCGTACTACAAGGCCGACATCGAGTCGGGCGCGATCACTCCCCAGAAGGCTCGCGAGCTCATGTCACTCCTGTTCATCAAGACCAACGAGATCTGGAACGTGCTGGAAGAAGCGTTCATCCCCGGAGGGGAAGGCACCGAGGGCAAGACGACGCAGAACGTGACTGTGGGCGGAATCGGCATCGACGGCGAGGACGCCACCAACGAGCTGAGCTACGTTGGCCTGGACGCGTACGCGGACGTGCGCACCGTCCAGCCTAACTTCGGCGTGAGGCTGGGCTCGAAGGCGCCGCGCGACCTGTTCCTCAAGACAGCGGAATACTGCAAGGATGGCGTGTTGATGCATTTCTTCAACGACGACGCCATCGTAGAATCGCTGGTTCACGCGGGCCTGACCCTCGAGGATGCGCGGGACTACGGAGTGGTTGGCTGCCTCGAACCCAACGCGCAGGGCAAGACTTTCGCCTCGACGTTCGCGGTCCAGTTCAACGGCATCAAGTGCCTGGAGTTCGCTCTCTCGGATGGCATCGACAACATCTTCGGGTACCAGTCCGGGCTCGAGACCGGCGACGCCGCGGGCTTCAAGAGCTTCGACGAAGTCTGGGAAGCATACTGCAAGCAGGTGGCCTACTTCGTGAACCAGGTCGCGCGCGGGATGCACGAGCTCGACCGCGCGATCGCGGAGCGGGTGCCATCGCCTTTCGCGTCCGCGATGATCCAGGGACCGATGGAGAAGGGCCTCGACCTCACCAGAGGTGGAGCCCTCTACAACTCGACCGGGGTTCAGCTCATGGGCTTCGCCAACGTGGCGGACAGCCTGTACGCCGTGAACAAGGCGGTCTTCGAGGAGGGCAAAGTCTCGATGGCCGACCTCACGCGGTGGCTCGCGGAGGACTGGATGGACGCCGAGGAGATGCAGAGATTCTTCCTGCACAAGCTGCCGAAGTTCGGAAACGACGACGACGAGGTGGATGAGATGGCCGCGAGAGTGGTGGTGCAGTTCGCGGACGAGCTGGCGAAGCACCGGAACTACCGCGGCGGTTTCTACTGGCCGGGTATCTTCTCAGTGGGCTTTCACCTGGCCATGGGTTCGTTTACCGCCGCGACGCCGGACGGAAGGGCCGCAGGCGACGTGCTTGGTAACGGGGTCACTCCGACAAACGGAACTGCCGTATCCGGAGCTACGGCGGTAATGAACTCGGTCGCCAAGCTGCCCCTGGAGCGGCTGTACAACGGGGCGAACCTCAACATCAGGTTCCCGGGAGAGAGGCTCGATGCGGAGATACTGATGGACCTGGTCAAGGGCTACTTCGACAGCGGCGGTTTCCAGGTGCAGTTCAACATGGTCGACTCGGTCGAGCTTCGAGATGCGCAGGTCAGCCCCGACGCTCACCGGGACCTTGTCGTCAGGGTCAGCGGGTACTCTGCGCAATTCATCGACCTGAGCGATACCGCCCAGGACGAGATCATCAGCCGCACAGAGTTCGAGATCGCGGCCCCGTGACGACAACCGACCGCAATGCACCACCTGGGTCAGGCGCCGGTGGTGCGTTTTCCGGTGACCGGGAGGCCCTCCGATGAGCAAAGTCATGTCGATGTCAGAGGCGATCGCCGCGAACGTAGGCGATGGCGATTTCCTTTTCGTGGGTGGCTACATCTGCCGCACGCCGTTCAGCGCGGTCCACGAGCTGATCCGTCAGGGCAGAAAGGACCTGACCATCACCCGCAGCAATGCCGCGGACGACTTCGACATGCTGATCGGTGCGGGGGTCGTCGCGCAGTTCATCGGCACGTTCCTTTCCCTGGGATTGTACGGCCTGGGGCGCTGCTACCGGCGCGCCATGGAGCACGGCATCCCGCGGGTTATCGAGGTCGAGGAGTACACCAACCTGGCGCTGCCGATGATGCTGATGGCGGGGGCGATGGGGATGCCCTTCGTGCCGGTGCGGGACATGATGGGCAGTGACCTGCTGAACGTCCGTTCTTTCATGGGCGAGAACAAGTACAAGATAATCGACTCGCCATTCGACGGTCGTCGCACCCTTCTGGTGCCGGCGCTCAATCCGGACGTCGCCATCATCCATGTTCAGCACGCCGACGAGGAAGGGAACGCCCAGATGTGGGGAATAGGCGGCGATTGCCAGATGGGCGCCAACGCCGCGTCCAAAGTCATCGTTTCCTGTGAGCGGTTGGTGAGCCGCGAGCTGATCGGCAAGGACCCGTCGCGCACGATAGTCCCCGCGTTCAAGGTCGCCGCAGTGGTGGAGGAGCCGTTTGCGTGCCACCCCGGCTACGCGCCCGGCTTCTATGACGTGGACCAGAGCTTCGGCTATCTCTACCAGCAGGCGTCGGAGACCGTCGAGGGGTTCCAGGCGTTCCTCGACGAGTGGGTGTTCGGGGTGGCCGATCGTAAGGAATATATCGGGCATTACATCGATAGATTCGGCTACGAGCAGTTCGACGACCTCAAGGCGGAGTTCGACTACGGCTACCCGGTGAGCTACTCGTATTGAAGATGCACCACCGGCGCCTGACCCCCGTGGTGCGTTTGGCCTGAAAGGCATTGGGAAGACAGGAGATGGCGTGTCAAAGAAAGCACAGGTGCGAGCGCTCCTTTACGGGATGGAATTCCTCGAGCGGCACCCGTTGCTGGTGCGTGGATTCCTGCGCCCGCTGTCGAGGGTTCCGGTATTCTCGAGGAGGTTGAAGGTGCTGCCCAGGGCCTTCAAGGGGAACACGGCTTTCGATATCCACGACGCCCCTTATCGCCAAGCGTGTTCGAGATAGACAGATAGGGTGAGCCGATGAGCGTAAGAGAAGAGGACTGGATAAAGCCCGAGCTCATGGCGTGCTGTGGAGCACGCGAGATCACCGACGGCGACGTCGTGATCGTGGGCACGGGATTCCCGATGATGTCGGCGGATATAGCGCGTCACACGCACGCGCCCCGCGCCATAATGATGCAGGAGTCCGGAGTCCTGGACGCGCGCCCGAAGCGGCCGCCGCTGTCGGTCGGCGACCCGTGCCTCAACCCCGGCGCCGCGATGATAGGCGGCCTGGTAAACGTGATGGGGATGTTTCTGCAGGGCGGCTGGGTGGACGTCGGGTTCCTGTCGGGGAGCCAGGTGGACAAGTACGGCAACATCAACACGACAGCCATAGGAGACTACGCGCGCCCTAAGAGCCGGCTGCCCGGGAGCGGAGGCGCCAACTCCATCGGCTCGCTCGCCCGCAAGGTGCTCATCATCGCTCTTCACGACCGCCGCCGCCTGGCCGAGAGGGTTGATTTC
>DAIQAV010000085.1:0-9477 GCA_036781505.1 Candidatus Anoxymicrobiaceae bacterium
TCTTTCTGGTCGCGACCTTCTTCTCGATGTCCGTAACCCTCTTCTCGATGCTGTCGAGGTCGGCGTGAGTCACGATGCCGGTGTTCTCCAGCGCGCGCTGGACCGTCTTTGCTACCACGGTCGAGAACTCGTCGCCCTTGGAGATGAGGCCTTTCTTGGCGCCGGCCATCTTCTTGCGTCCCTCGGGGGTGAGGCTCTTACCCTTGTCCACCAGCCGCTCGGCAGCCTTTTCGACCTCTTCCTGAAGAGCGACGACCGCACCTACAGCGAGGAAAGGAATGTCCGACAGGTCCATCTTTGCCGCCATTGGCTTCTCCTATTCGCCTTTGCCCAGGGCCTTGTCGATCTCGTCGACGCGGCGCTCGACCCTTGCGAGGTCCGACTTGGTCACTATGCCCGCCGAGGAGAGGATCTTCTTCACCTCGCCGCCAATCGACTGGATCAGCTCCTCCTGGCCTTTCTGGCCTTTGGATATCAGCTCGGCGACGGTCTGCTTCTCCCTGGTGCGCTTGATCAGCTCGGACACTTGAGGAGTGTCGGCCGCGTCCTCCTGGCCCATGCGCTTCTTGCCCTTCGCGACCAGCGTCGCGTAGAGCTCGCCGCTGAGGCCGCCAAGCGTGTTGGAAATTCCTTCGAAGAGGTACTGGATCTCTTTCACGTCCATCTTCAGATCACTCCCGCCTAGCCGAATCATCATGGCCGGATGCAGCAGCCCGACCGTACCGCTCCCTCTTCCGCGCGAAAGGTCTTCTAATGTACTATCCAGCCGGACTTTACGTCAACAAGCACGAGACCTGTCATGCCCGCGCGAGCGTCTATCTGTTAGAATCGGCTCAGACACAGGAGGTCTCTGATGAAAAAACTCGTCGTCGCGATCATCGCCGCCCTGGCGATAGCAACTCTTCTGGCAGCCGGATGCGGAGGGAGCAAATCAAGCAGTTCGCCTACGGCCGGCTCGGCCCAGCAGATCTTAAAAGCCAGCCAGACCAAGATGCAGGCCGTCAAGTCGTTCAAAATAAACGGCACCTATACCGTCACCACGCCTGCTGCAGAGGTGAAGACGGAGGGCGCGACGGTCACCGGTGAGGTCCAGATGGTAAGCGCCAATGACGTGCGCGCGCACGTCACCGCCACGCCGGACGGCGGAGGAAAGCCATCGGAGATCTACGTGGTCGACGGCTACCAGTACAGCTACAACCCTAACAAAGGCTGGTCGAAGTCCAAGGTGTCCTCGGCTACAGACCTCCAGTCGAGTGGCATAGTGACGCCGGGCTCCATCTCCGAGCTCACCAAGTTCGCCGAGAACATGAAGCTCGGACCCGTGCAGAACGGCAAGTACGTCCTCAAGTTCGACATCGGCTCGAAGTTCTTCGACGAGATCTTCAAGCGCGCGGCGCAGGGTTCGCAGTCGTCCACTCCTACGGGCACGGCGGGTCAGTCGACGCAGCAGCTTGCCCAGGCGATGAAGGAGCTCCTGAGCGGGCTGACCATGTCGATGACCTACAAGATCGACAAGACCAGCGGGCTGGCCGACAGCGCCTCCATCAAGGTGTCGCTGAAAGGCTCGGCGCTTGGTGACGCTACGGCCGACATCAACTTGACTTTCTCGGACTACAACGCACCTGTCACGATCACTCTCCCGCCCGAGGCGCAGAACGCGCCGTTTCAGGACAACGGTGGAATACCGAGCCTGCCGAGCATCCCGGGGCTGGGCATCTAGACGGTTCAGGCGTTGCGGACCAGAGCAAGACCGGTCAGCGAAAGAGGCCGCCGGGCGTGCATCCCCGCACTTGCCTTGCTTATCGCAGTTGCCTTCACTTGCCTGGCTGGCTGCGGGACCTCTGTGCAATCGACATCCGAATCGCGTGCTCGCCAGGTCATCGACCGCGCCGGCATCGCCATGAACTCGGTGAAGTCGCTGAAGGAAGCCGGCTCCAACATGATGACATCACAGGATGCTTCTATCCCTTACCAGAAGGTCACTTTCACTTCGGAGATGGACCTGACCGACCCGGCGATGCCGCTCAGCCACACTGTGCTGCAAAGAAGCGGCAACGTGGTGGACGTCTACTCTCAAGGGGGCTTCCTCTTCACCTTCCAGAACGGCAAGTGGCAAAAGGTGAAGTCCTCGAGCACGTCCTCGCTGACCCCGGCCGACCTTGTCACGCTCACGGAGGGGGCGGAGAAACCTCGGGTCTCGACGACCTCCGCGAGCTACCGGGTGACCTTTGACGTCAACCCGAAGACTCTTCAGAAACTCGATCTGCTGGGCACGGGCGCCGCGTCGGGGACCAGCGCCCAGGGCGGGGCGGTCCCCGGCCTTCACATGAGCGCCGTCTACACCATCGCGAGGGATACCCAACTGGTGCAGGCGGCCAGCCTGGACATGAGCATGCCGGACGTCACCGGCGATGGGAACACCACCGGCACCCTCAGCGCGAAGCTCTACGACTTTAACAAGCCGGTCAACGTGATCGTCCCCGCCGACGCGAAGTCGGCCCCCGTGAAGTGAGACCTGCTCCTACAGCCGGAGCTCCGCGAGGCACTCCAGGAAATAGTCGATGTCGTCGGCGCTGTTCATGTAGCTGAGCGAAACACGCAGGGCCCCCGTCGCGATGGTGCCGATGGTCTGGTGGGCGCAGGGGGCGCAGTGCAGGCCCGCGCGCACGGCGATCCCAAAGCGGCTGTCCAGGGCTGCTGCGACCTCCGGCGGCGTGGCGTTCTCGAACGTCAGGGCCAGAATGCCCACGCGGTCTCGAAGGTCCGCCGGGCCGTGGACCTTCACGTTCTTCATCTCGGCGAGGCCGGCCACGAGCCCGTCCAGCAGAGCCAGTTCATGCGATCGGATCGCATCCACCCCCACCCTGGCCGCGAAGTCCGCGCCGGCGCCGAGGCCGACTATGCCAGGCGCGTTGAGCGTCCCACTCTCGTAGCGCTCGGGGAGCTCCGCCGGTTGCTCGAGCTCGTTCGACCTGCTCCCCGTGCCGCCGCAGCAGAGCGGCTCCGGGTCCAGACCCGCGCCAATGTACAGGCCGCCGGTGCCCTGCGGCCCGAACAGCTCTTTGTGTCCGGTGAACGCGAGCAGGCCGACGCCCGACGAGGAGATGTCTATCGGGAGGCGGCCGGCGCTCTGCGCCGCGTCCACCAGCAGGGGGACTCCCGCGGCGCGCGCTATGCGAGCGACCTCGTCGAGTGGCTGTATCGTCCCGGTCACATTGGAGACATGGTTGAGGACGATCAGCCCGGTCGAAGACCTGATGGCTTTCTCCAGGTCGGGCGGGTCCAGCCTGCCGTCGGGCGCACATCGCACCGCCGTGCTGGTGATGCCCCGCGAGCCCGCCGCCGCCAGAGGACGCATCACCGAGTTGTGTTCCATGGAGGTCGTCACCACGTGGTCTCCCGGCTCCAGCAGGCCCTGGATGGCCAGGTTGAGCGCCTCGGTGGCGTTGCGCGTGAACACGAGGCGAAGCGGGTCGGGAGCGCCGAGCAGGGAAGCGACCGCCTCCCTTGCCGCGTACACCATCCTGCCGGTCTCCACCGAGCGCCAGTGGCCCGAGCGGCCGGCGCTGCCGCCGACGCCGCGCATGAAGCCGGCGACCGCCTCGTAGGTGACCTCCGGTTTCGGGTACGTCGTCGCCGCGTTGTCCAGGTAGACCGACCTGGTCTCTTCGCCCATCACACGCCCTTCTCCGTCGCTGATGTCCTGCCGACTAGTGTACCTCGTTAAGCTGCCGAGGTCCGGCATCGAGTCCGTGTAACCGATCCGGCCATCGCAGCGTCTGTTACTTGTAGAGACCGAGGAGGCCGAGATGGACCGAATTATAAGACTGCTGACAATCGAGGAAGCGGCGCGCGAGCTGCACTTGAGCACGCCGCAGGCCCTTAAGCTGGTTGCGGAAGGAAAGCTGACGGCATCCAATATCGACGGGCGCTGCGTTCTGTCCGAGATGCAGCTCATGTTCTTCAAGAGGAGCCACCCGGCTCTCGCCACCGGATGACGCGGGAGCGGGTTAGCCCTCCTCCGTCCCTTCAACGCAGTAGAACGTCATGGACAGGCCGTACTCTTCCCAAATCGGACAGCCCGGGCACAGGCACGTCACCTGGTTGACCTCCTGGGGGCTCTTTCCCCGGCCGCAGTAAAGCCACGGCTCGTCTCCGGGATAGCTGGGGCACCCGGGGCAGATGCACTTCGCCGAAATCTCGTCGCTTACCGGGACGACAGGCATGGCAGCGCTCCTTTCGGTTCGGGCTGACGGCGCTTACGGCGCCTTGCCGCTGACGCAGAAATAGAGTCCGGAGAGGTCGTTCTCGTGCCAGACGGGACAGCCGGGGCAGGTGCACCGCACCTGCTCGATGTGCTTGGGGCTCTTGCCCCTGGCGCAGTAGAGGATCGGGTCGCCGCCCCGCGGGTAGCTCGGGCAGCTCATGCAGATGCACTTCTGCTGGTTCTCGGATGTGTCGGCTACCGCCACTGTTCCACTCCTCCACCACGCGATGTTCGTTTGCTGTTTGCTCACGCTTGGTTCGGTACAGCGGTCTCGATTCCTACCCCTTGTGTCGCATTGGCGTTAATGGGGACGGGGAAGGGTAAGCATTTTGCTTGCTGTCCTCGCGAATACACACATATCCGGTAAACCGCAGCGCCGCTGCGGAGGCTACGCAAAATACTAACCCTGCCCCCGTCTGACACCCCCCTATAAAAGAAAAATCTAAGATGACTGCTGACTAGTAGAAATGATTCCTGGCGTGTAATCGTAGCCGGCCTGATACTCGGCTTCGCGGGGGTCAGACCCCTTGTGTTGCATTTGGCGCTAGGCCAACGAGTTCAGTCGGGCGAGGTATACCTTCTCCAGCGGACCTTGAGTCCGCGAACGGACGCTGGAGAAGGTATACCGAGCGTTACCCAAAGGTGACGGGGATGACCTTGGCCTTGCCCTTCTCCACGAGCCTGTTGTGGACCCGCTTCTCGATCATGCAGATGAAGCCGGTGAGGATCACCAGGCCCCCCAGTACGAAGACCAGGTAGAAGCCGGTCTGGAAGGTCGAGTATTTGAGCAATGTCAGGTATTGCACGAATATGATGAACGCCCCGATGAGGAAGTTCATGATAATGTAAAAGCCCTGCAGAACGCCCGAATCCACCGCCATATAACCGGCCTGGAGCAGCACCGGGATGAAGGCGAACCACGGCAGCAGCCCGGCGAGTCCGAAGCGGATATCGGTCCCCGACGACGAGTTACCCCAGGGCAGGCTGAAGCATATGATCGCCAGGACGACCTCGGCCACCATGAAGCCTCCGACCACGAACGTGAGCGGCGACACCCTTATCTTGATTTTTGGGGCTTCAAAGATCTTCATCACAAGTCCTTACTCGTGAGAGAATCATACCCGGTCGTACGCGATATCGAAAGGCGCTTCCCCGGTGAGGAAGCGATCGAGGTCTTCGCCGTTGTAGAGCTTGATTATCACGCGCCGCACCTTGCCGCTGATCTGGCTTATCAGTGCCTTGTCCATCACCTCGCCGTAGTACCCGGAGAGGTCCAGCGGTTTTCCGATGCGGACGAACACCCTCTTGTAGTAGGTCCAGCTCACGCCGCTCTGAAACTCCGGGTGGTCGAAGAACGGCTTCACCAACCACGGCGGCACGGTGGGAAGGTTGCGCTCCCCCTGTCCGATTACAGCGATCGGGATTATCGGGGCCTTCGCCTCCAGCGCGATGCGGGCGAACCCCGTGCGAAACGTCCTTATCTTGGAGACGCTGTGCAGGTGGGCGATGGTGTGGATGCCCTCGGGGAACACGCCGACCAGCTCGCCATCCTGGATGAGCCTGGCCGCCTCGCTGAGGTTCTCCTGGCTGCGGGCGCCGCCGAAGACGTCCATCGACTGGGCGCCGACCATCCTGAAGAGCTGGCTGATCCCCGGGATCATGAACGCCACGGAGGCCGCGACGAAGTTGATGGGCCTGGTGACGTTGAGCGCTATGGCCGCCGGGTCTATCACCGGGTTGCGGTGGTTGCTCACCAGCAGCGCGCCCCCCTCGGCGGGTATGTTCCAATCGCCCTCGCCCTTGAGGCGCAGCAGCGCGGAGACTATCGGCCCCACAGTGGTGACGCCGACTTCATATGCGAGTGCCTGGTATACGTCCAAGGGTGTCGCGCTCCCCCGGTATCAGCCCTGTCGGTCCGCCCGGCTGCAGATCACTTCGTCTCGGGCAGGACCTTCACGTGGTTGTTGGACTTCGGCCTGCGGCTCGCGTCCATCTTGCTCGCGCCCATGAGCTGGACGCTCCCGGTGAGGAACTTGTGCCGCATGGGTATCTCGTATGCCATGTCCATCGTTATCTGCTCGAGCACCCTGTTCCTGGCCAGCTTGTTGACGATCGATATCAGGGTCTCGGGATTCACCGAGTCGAGAAGCTTCTCCATGAACGACGCGAACTCGTCCATCGAGCCTGCCAGCACCGCGGGGTCGAGCTCCCGGATGAGCTGGGTGGTCCAGTCACCAATCGCGTTCACCGTCTCCGCCATCACCTTGGGATCGATCCGCTTGGTGACCTCGACCAGCCAGCCGGCGTTGGCGTTCACGCTGTCGGCTATGACTGAGGGGTCAATCCTGGTCATGAGGTCGTTGACCCAGGACGCGTTCGCGTTCGCCACGTCCGCGATGACCGCGGGGGATATCTTCGAGGTGAGCCGGACTATGAACTCGGGGTTCTCGTTGATCGCCCGCGCAACAACATCAGTGTCCAGCGCCCGGACGAGCCCCATCATGAACTCGGGAGTCTCGTAGATGACGCCCGCGCACACCTCGGGGGAGAGCGCGTCGATGGTCCCCATCAGGAAGTCGGGGCTAAGGTTGAGCGCCTCGGCGATCGGTCGGGGATCGATCTCGGAAAGGTAGTCGACCAGGATCTGCGGGTTGCCCTCGAAGGCGCCCGCGATGACCGAGGGGTCGACCTTCTCCATCACGGCCGGAAGGAAGCCCGGGTGTCGTTGATGGCGTCGGCTACCGCTTTGGGCGACAGGGAGGCCATGGCGTTGGAAAGGAGTTTCCCGTAGCCGATGACTGTTCCCGTGACACGACCGATTATCTCCAGGATCATGCTTACCACCTCGCCATCCGTCACCTCAGCCGCCGGCTTGTCCACCGTGCGGCTTTCCCCGACCAACACCCTTTTGAACTGGTTGTAGAGCTGGCGGCGCGCCGCATCCGCCGCGAACCCGGAGACTATGCCCATCACCGCTTCTCCCGAGCCGTACCCTTTATGATAGCACCGTAAGAGGGACCCCTACTGGGGCACCCACCCTATCGAGGCTGTCCCGCCGCCCCGGTTGTTCCAGTACATCGCGCGCTCGGCCATTATCGGCTGCGAGCACATCAGCTTGACCGACGTGTCCCTGTTGGGAAGTTCGTTAGCCACGTTGATGGTCACCCTGCTGTTTGCGGGCACCCTGCAGCCGGGGCCGGCGACCGCACCGGAGTTGGTCAGGTAGGTGACGCTCACGTCCGCGGGCTTGCTGTTGGGGTTCTGGATGCAGACAAAGGTCTCGAAGCCCCACGCGGTGGAGCCCTCGGCGAGGTAGATGCTCTTGGATGGCGCAGTGAAGCCTATGGTATCGGTGCCGGCCTTCCCTGTCCCGTTGTTCCAGTACATGGCGCGCTCGGCGTTCACCTCGATGTCGCTGGAGACGGCGATCGAGGTGTCCGTGTTGGGGACCCCCTGGTTGACGTTGATGGTCTGGCGAGTGTTCGCGCCCATGTTGATGGTCGGCTGCTTGACCGGACCGTGCGTAGTCATGAAAGTCACGTCGACCTTGGCCGCCTTGCTGTTGGGGTTCTGCAGCAGCAGCCAGGTCTGGAATCCCCAGGCGCTGGACCCCTCCGAGAGGTACCAGGTCTTGCTGGGTGCCGCCACGCCGATCGACGCGTGGCCGCCGCGCCTGCCGTCCCAGTACATCGCGCGCTCGCAGACTATGTTCTGGTCGCTCACCAGCCTGGTGGAGACATCGCACTGCCCGACGTCTTTGGAGACGTCCAGGGTCTTGCGCTGTCCGGCCCCGACCGTGAGCGTAGGCTTGGTCACTACCCCGTGTGAGGTCATATAGGTGATGTCGACGTTGGCGGTCGAGGTCAGGCTGGGGTTCTGGATGCAGACCCAGGTCTCGAACGGGTAGGTGGTGCAGCCCTCCGCCAGGTACCAGCTCTTAGCTGGCGTGGTGGTGCCGATCGAGTCGGTCCCCTCGATGCGGTTGTTCCAGTAGATGGAGCGCTCGCAGACGATCTTCTGTGTGGACTGGACCTCTATCGAGAGGTCGACGTTGGGGATGTCGTCGTTCACCTTGAGCGTCACCCGGGAGCTCGGCGGCACGTTCAGCTGCTGGGGCCTCGGTATCCGCCCGTACTGCGCGGTGTTGTAGATGATCGTCACAGTGGCGTCGATGTCGGTGGTGTTCTCCATCAGGAGGTAGGTCTCGAAGCCCCAGGCGGTCGACCCCTCGGGGAGGTACCACGTCTGGGCCGCCGTCGGGATCGGCGGGATAGGGTTGCCGGTCACGGTAAATACCTTGTCCGTGTTGCTCGACACACCTTGTGTGCGTACCACAACGGGGCCAGTGGTGGCGCCAGTCGGTACCTGGGTGAGTATGCCCATGGTGTCGCTCCAGCTAAAGTACTGAGCCTGGACTCCATTGAATGTCACGCTTGACGTCGAGTCGGGAGTGCCGAAGCTTCCGCCCGTTATGAGGACCGGAGTTCCGATAGGGCCTTGATTGGGAACAATGTTATTAATGAAGGGTATTGGCGCGGCCGCGGCCGTCCCGGCGCCGAAGATCACCAGTGTGACCAGGAGCAGTGCTGTCAGAAGTGTCAGACCCGTCTTTTTCATGGAACGCCTCCAGGGTGATTTTCGTAAATATTACCACAGGGGGCGGATTCGTAAGTATGAGGAAAATTCAAGAAAGGGGTCTGACCCCATTCTTGAATAATTTGGGCCTGGCTCCTATTTTGCGCTAGTCGCCGGAGTACATGTTCTCGATCAGGTCGGCGTACCGCGAGGACACTTCCTTCCGCTTCACCTTGAGCGTCGGCGTGAGCAGACCGGAGTCCTCCGTCATCTCCTCGGGCAGGAGCGCGAACTTGGTGACGCGCTCGTGGCGGTCGAAGTCGGCCAGGGCAGAGTCGATGTGCTGCTTGAACAGCTTCTGCACCCGCTCGTCGGCAAGCATCTTTTTTCTGTCGGCGGTGTCAATGCCTTCTTTAACGGCCCACGCTTCGAGATCCGGGAAGGTTGGCACGATGAGCGCGCTCACGAACTTGCGATTGTCTCCGATCACCGCGACCTGCTCGATGTACCTGTCGAGCTTGAGCGCGTTCTCGACGTTCTGCGGCGATATGTTCTTGCCCCCGGCCGTGATGATGATGTCCTTCTTGCGGTCGGTGATGAACAGAAAATCGTCCTCGTCCAGCTGGCCGATGTCG
>DAIQAV010000086.1:0-9457 GCA_036781505.1 Candidatus Anoxymicrobiaceae bacterium
GCCCAGGATGTTGTCCATCACCGAGAGGGCGAAGCGGTCGGGGTGCTTTCTGGGCAGGCCCTTTCCCGCGATCACTATGTGCGCCTGCTCGGTATCCTTCCTGACTATGCGCTTACCGGCCACCGGCTCCGCCATGGCGGCACTCCTGTCCGCGGGCTTCCCGGCGGGCAGGTCGTTGAGGTGCTTGCCGATCAGCTCGCAGAGGCGGTCGTGGTCGACCGCGCCGGCGGCGGAAACGATGATGCGCGAGGCCACATACCTGTTGTGATAGAAATCCAGTAGGAAGTCGCGTTCCACCGTCTTGATGACCTGCTCGGTGCCGAGCACGCTGTGCCCGATGGGGTGGTCGCCCCATAGGACGGTCGCGATGTAATCGTGCACCAACTCGTCGGGAGAGTCGTTGTGCATGTTGATTTCCTCGAGCACGACCTGCCTCTCGGAGTCGATCTCACCAGCGTCCATGACCGAGTTGCGCGCCATGTCCATGACCATGTCGATCGCCTGCGGCAGGTACTCTCCAAGCACCCTGGAGTAGATGCTGGTGTGCTCGCGGCCGGTCGCCGCGTTGATGTCAGCGCCGAGATAGTCGAAGCCCTCGGCTATCTGAAGTGCGGTTAGCGTGGGTGTGCCCTTGAAGAGAAGGTGCTCGAGAAAGTGGGAGAGCCCCTGCTCGGCAGGGGTCTCATCCCTCGATCCCGTATCTATCCATACCCCAAGCGATATGGACTCCACCTCCGCCACGCGCTCGGAAAGCACCTTCACGCCGGACGGAAGCTCAGTCCTATCGAATGTGGCTGCCATGATCCCTCACTTGTCGGGCTGCAGGTTGATCGCTCGCAGGTTTATCCTGCCCAGGTTGTCCACTGCCTCGACCTCGACCTCGACCTTGTCGCCGACGTTGACAACGTCCTCGACCCTGTCGATGCGCCTGTCGGACAGCTTGCTTATGTGTATGAGTCCGTCCTTGCCCGGCGCGAGCTCGACGAAGGCCCCGAAGTTGGTCGTCTTTACGACCGTGCCCAGGAACTTGTCTCCCACCTCCGGGTCCTTGGCGATGCTCTCTATGGCCTTCTGGACTTCCTTGACCTTGGCGGAGTCCCTTCCGAACACAAACACGCGGCCGTCGTTCTCCACGTCGATCTCGACGTCATACTTCTCGATCAGCCCGCGGATGTTCTTGCCCCCGGGGCCGATGAGCTCGCCGATCTTCTCGACCGGGATCTCCAGCTGCAGCATCCTGGGGGCGTTTTCGTTGACCTCGCTGCGCGGCTCGGAGATGGCCTCCGTCATCGCCTTGATGATGAACGAGCGGCCCTGGCGCGCCTGCTCGAGGGCGGCCTCGAGGATCGCGTAAGAGATGCCGGAGCACTTGATGTCCATCTGCAGCGCCGTCACGCCTTCCTTGGTCCCGGCGACCTTGAAGTCCATGTCGCCGGTCGAGTCCTCGAGACCCTGGATGTCGGAGAGGATCGTGTACGACTCACCCTCCAGCACCAGTCCCATGGCGATGCCGCCGACGTGCGCCTTGTCCTTCATCGGCACGCCCGCGTCCATCAGCGCCATGCTGCTCGCGCACACGCTGCCCATGGACGAAGAGCCGTTTGATGCCAGCACCTCCGAGACGAGCCTTATCGTGTAAGGGAACTCGGCCTCATTGGGTATAACCGGCAGCAGTGCCCTCTCGGCCAGCGCGCCGTGCCCGATCTCGCGGCGCTTGGGGCCGCGCAGCGGCCGCGCCTCGCCGGTAGAGAACGGTGGGAAGTTGTAGTGGTGCAGGAACCGCTTGTACTCCTCGATCCCCAGGTCGTCCAGGATCTGCTTCTCTCCGTGGGCGCCCAGCGTCGCGATGGTCAGCACCTGGGTCTCGCCCCTGGTGAACAGGCCCGAGCCGTGCGTCTTGGGGAGCAGCGCCACCTCGGTGGTGAGCTTTCTTATCTGGAAAGACTTGCGTCCGTCCGGCCTCATGTCCAGTTCGGTTATCTGCTTGCGCAGCAGCTTCTTCTCCAGCGAGTTCAGCACCTGCTTCACCATGACCTCGAGCCCCTGGTACTTGTCCATGAACGGCTGGCCCAGCGCCTTGCGCGCGTCCTTGCGTATCAGGCTGCGCTCCTGCTTGCCCAGGCCCGGCACTGAGGCGTCCTGCAGCGTCTTGCGCATGCTCTCGGCTATCTGCGGCTCGATGGCTTCGGCGAGCCCGTGTAACAGGCTGGCGTTGCCGGTGATCCTCGCCAGGATCGCCACGAACTTGCGCAGATCGTCGGGGAACTTGTCGTTGGCCTCTCCGACCACGTCCTTGAACGCCTGGTGCTGCTGCTCGATCTCCTCGCCGTTACCGGACTCGTAAGCGGCCATGGTCTTGACCGCGATCTCCCTGTAGCGCGGCTCGAGCCAGGAGGTTATCTCTGAGATGATCTCGGCCTTGGAGCGCTGCCCTGTGTCGCGGCGGTGCTCGGTGTCGACCAGGTCGATCACGTCGACGAGCTCCCTGATGGCCTCATGGCCGACCCGCAGCCCCTCGACTATGTCCTGCTCGGTCACTTCCTGAGTCCCGGCCTCGACCATCATTATCGACTCGTGGCTGCCGCAGACGATCAGGTTTATGTCCGAGAGCCCCATCTCCTGGAAGGTGGGGTTGATTATCCACTTACCCTCGACGCGACCGACGCGGACGCCCGCGAGCGGGCCGTGGAACGGTATGTTGGAGAGCTGCAGCGCGCACGCCGCGCCCACTATCCCCAGCATGTCAGGCGGGTTCACCTGGTCGGTGGACAGCACCGTGCACACCACCTGCGCCTCGTTGCGGAACTCCTTGTCAAAGTTCGGCCTTATGGTTCTATCGATGATCCTGGCGGTAAGGGTGGCCGTGTCCGTGGGCCTTCCCTCGCGCCTGAAGAAGCTGCCGGGGATCTTTCCCCTGGCGTAGAGCTTCTCCTCGACGTCCACCGTCAGCGGGAGGAAGTCGACAGGCCTGACATCGTCCGAGGCGACCACGGTCGCCAGCACGGATGTCCCCTCGCAGGTCACCAGCGCCGCTCCGTCTGCCTGCCTGGCCATCTTGCCAGTCTCGATCTCGATCTTCTTCCCGAAAATTTCAACCTCTTTTTTTGTAGTTCCCATAATAAAAATGAGCCTCCTTAGCCCTTTCTGCATAACACGACACCAATATGAACTTGTGTTTTTCAAGAACGAGATTGGATGGGAGTCGTGCTACCGCGCACCTGCGCGACTTCTCTTCTATCTCCTCAGTCCCAGCCTCTTTATGAGAGTCCTATACCTCTCAATGTCCTCTTTCTTCAAATAGTTAAGCAACCTCCTCCTCTGCCCCACCTTCATCAGCAGACCTCTGCGCGAATGGTGGTCTTTCCTGTGCTCCTTCATGTGCTCGGTCAGGTCAGATATCTCTCGAGTAAGAAGCGCGACCTGGACCTCGGTCGATCCGGTGTCCGTATCGTGCATCTTATACTCGTCGATAATCTGCTTTCTCTCCACTTTTTCCAGCATTCTTTCTCCCGTTTGTTCACTTGATTGCGATAAGTATAACAGAAACCCGCGAAGGAGGTACTGCGGGCGGCCTTCCGGCCGCGATTCCTATGGCGCCGCGCGCCCTCCCATCAGCGCTTTGGCTCTCTTGACGTCCTTTCGCATCTGCCGGACCAACTCTTCCTCGCCCTCGAACGCGATCTCGTCGCGGAGGCGGTGGTGAAACTCGATCTCGAGCGCTTCACCGTAGATGTTGCCCTCGAAATCGATGAGGAACACCTCCAGCGCCGTCGCGCCGTCCCCGAATGTGGGGTTGCTGCCTATGTTGATGGCGCAGAGGTGCCTTGCGTCTCCCAGCAAGGCCATGCCCGCATAGACGCCGTCCGGCGGCACGCAGAAGTCACGCTCCAGGCGCAGGTTCGCGGTGGGGAACCCCAGGCTCTTGCCCCGGTGATGACCCGGCACCACCCTGCCCGTTACGGTGTAAGGATGGCCCAGCGCTTCGGAAACCTCGCTGACGCGCCCCTCGCAGATGAGTCCTCTTATCAGAGTGCTGGAGAGCGGGCCCAAGTCGAGCGCAACGAGCGACACCACGTCCACGTCGAAGCCGAGGCGCGCGCCCTCGGACGCGAGCGTGCCGACGTCGCCGGCGCCGTTCTTGCCGAAGTGGAAGTTCTCGCCGACGCAGACCTGCCGGGCCCCCAGATGCTCCACCAGCACATTCTGGCAGAACTCGGCGGGGGACATCGACGCGAAGGACCGGCCGAACGAGACGGAGATGGTGTATTCGATGCCCAGGGAGGCCAGGACCTCGAGCTTGCTGCCCGGCGAGGTGATCACGCAGGGGGAATCGCCGCAAACGACCTCTCGCGGGTTGCGCTCGAAAGTGAGCGCCACCGACGGTACGCCTCGCCTCGCGGCCTCCTTAACGCACTCGGCGACGATCGCCTGGTGTCCGCGATGGACGCCGTCGAACACGCCGATCGTCACCACCGAGTCGGTGCCGTACTTCTCGAAGTCTCTGGTGTGTTTAAGAAGCTTCACCGCCGCTTCCTTCCCTCCACGGACGGAGCACTCGCACTGCCCTGGCCGCGATACCCTCGTCGTCAGGCCTGGCGGGACCGTACAGCGCGATCAATCTGCCGGCACCGTCGAGCACCCGGAAGACGCCATCGGGCGGTACCTGAGCCGCGCCAGGTTCGAGCGGCTTGCCCATCGCGACGGCTCCTGCCAGGTCACCTTCAACAGCTACGCTCAGCATTCCCCGGGTCGCCTCTTCGATGCTCATGGCACGCGACGTCGCGGAACCTGCGGGGAGCTGCTCCAGCTCATCCAGGCTGACGGAATCGTCGATGGTGAACTCTCCAGAAGCGGTCCTGCGCAGCGAGGCCACGCAGGCCCCGCAGCCCAGCTTCTCGCCCAGGTCGTGCACGATGCTGCGAACGTAAGTGCCGGGCCCGCAGGCCACGATGAGCCGGGCGACAGGCCCCGCCTCGCCGGGCGCCAGGCCCTCGAGCGCGATCTCCTCGATCACGACCGTCCTGGTGATGCGCGGGACATCGGCGCCCTGTCGCGCGTAGCTGTAGAGTGGCCTGCCCTGGTGCTTGATAGCCGAGAAGGGCGGGGGCACCTGCTGGAGCTCCCCCACGAACTCGCTCAGCGCGGCTTCGATCGCTGCGGCCGTGACCCCGGATGCGTACCGCATCGAAACCACCTTGCCGTCGACGTCGTAGGTGTCGGTGCTCGTCCCCAGCAGCGCCTCCACGTCGTACCGCTTGGTGCCTCCGCCAAGATAGCTGGTGAGCAGCGTGGCCCTGTCGAGGCACACCACCAGCACGCCGGTCGCCAGCGGGTCGAGCGTGCCCGCATGTCCCGCCTTGGAGCCGCCCGTGATCTCTCTGACCCTTTCAGCGGCTCGCCGCGAGGTGATGCCGGCCGGCTTATCTATTATCAGGACCCCATCCTGAGGCAATGATCTTTTCCTTCAGTTCGCCCAGCGCCTCGTCGAAGCCGTTCCTCGACGAGGTGTATCCCGCCGCAACCCTGTGCCCGCCTCCCCCGAAGCTCCTGGCCAGGGTGCCGATGTCCACGTCGGACCGCGACCTGAGCGAGACCCTTACACGCCCGTCGGGCTGCTCCTTGAAGAGAGCCACGATGCGGTGTCCGCGAAGCGTCCTCAGGTTGTCGATGAGGTCCTCCGTCTCGTTCATCCTCACGCCGAAGCGCTCCAGGTCGGCCTGCGAGACGTACCCGTAGATGAGTCCCATGTCGGCCTCGTACACCGAGCGGCACAGCACCTCTCCCGAGAGCCTGAGGTAGTTGAGCGTATCGCTCTGGTAGACGTTCTCGTACACGCTGTGGGGGTCGACTCCACAGTCGATGAGCCCCGCGGCGATCCGCAGCGTGTCGGCGGTGACGTTGCTGAACTGGAAGCGCCCGGTGTCGGTCACCAGCCCGGTGTAGAGGCAGGTCGCGACGTCGGTTGATATTTCCAGGCCGAAAGGCCCGGCCGCCGAGCAGACTATCTGCGACGTCGATGAAGCCAGCGGATCGGTGAGGTTGGCCGCCCCGAACCGGGTGTTGTCGGGGTGGTGGTCGATGTTGACCAGCGGGACCGCCAGCGCGCGCTCCTTGAGCTCCTCCAGCCGCTTCTCGTTGGCGCAGTCCAGCGCTATGGCTATGGAGCCCGCGAAGTCCACGTCGCCGGGCCTGCGCAGCAGTCCGGAGCCGGGCAGGAAAGAATACTTCTGTGGCATGTCGAACGGCTCGGCCCAGCTCGCCTGGACCAGGTAGCCCGCGTGTGTGAGCATCAGCCCCAGGCCGAGCACCGACCCTATCGCGTCTCCATCGGGGAACTGGTGCCCCAGCACCACCGCACTCCGAGCCGCCTTTACGATGGCGGCCGCCTTATCCATCTCCGAGGTCATCTCCATCGCCGCCCTCCTCCATCTCGCTGGCGACCTCGCGCATGAGGTTTGCCAGGCGCAGCGCCTCCTCGGTCCCGTGCTCGAGCACGAACTCGATCTCGGGCAGGTACTTCAGCCTCAGGTGCTTGCCCAGTTCCGACCTCATGTAACCCCTGGCGCTCTCGAGGCCAGCCATGGACCTGGCAACCTCCTCGTCCTCTCCCAGGACGCTCACGAAGACCCTGGCGTGGCGCAGGTCGGGCGAGACCTTGACTCCGGTTATGGTGACGAAGCCCACGCGCGGGTCCTTGACCTCCCTGGCCAGGACCTCGGCGAGCACCTCTCTCGAGGCCTCCTCGACCCTGCTTGTACGCCTGGACATGACATCCGCCTAGAGGTCCTCTGGCTTGAGGACCCACGTCTCTGAGTCTATGACTTCTATCCCTGAACCTTCTATCATCCTGCGGGCGCCGTCTATCGCCTTGAGGACCAGCGTGCGGGACGAGGACAAGCAGACAAATCCGACCACTCCGCTCTTCCAGAAATCCCTGTCTCCGACCTCGGCCGCCCCCACCAGGCGGCTGTTTCCGAGCCGGTCCAGGATGCTCTTCATGTACCGCCTCTTGTCCTTGAGTGACGAGCATGCGGCGAAGTCGAGTCTGAACCTTGCGATGCCCACGAAGAACTTCAATCGCGCCTCCCGGGTCCCGCGGCGCCCGAGCGGGCCTACGTCCGGGGGATCTCGTTCATCTTATAGGCTTCGAGGATGTCTCCCTCTTTGATGTCGTTGAAGTCCTCCAGGCTTACCCCGCACTCGAACCCGGAGGCTACCGACTTGACGTCCTCTTTGAACCTGCGCAGCGAGCCGACCTTGCCGTCGTACGTCACCACGCCTTCCCTTATGAGCCTGACCCTGGAGTTCCTGTTTATCTCACCTTCCAGGACATAGGAGCCTGCGACGGTCCCGCTTCCCGGGACTCTGAACGTCTGCCTCACTTCGAGGCGGCCGATCACCTCTTCCTCGAAGATCGGAGACAGCATGCCCACGAGCGCGGCTTCCATGTCCTCCGTCAGCTTGTAGATCACCTGGTAGGTGCGGATGTCGACGTCCTCGAGCTCGGCCAGGCGCGAGGCCTTACTGTCGGGCCTGACGTTGAAGCCCAGCACGATGGCGTCGCTGGCGTCCGCCAGCATGATGTCGGTCTCGGTGATGCCGCCGACCCCGTCGTGGATCATGTGGAGCTTGACCTCGTCGCGGGAGATCTTGGCGAGTGAGTCGCCCACCGCCTCCAGGGAGCCCTGGGTGTCGGCTTTGAGCACGACCTTCAGCTCCTTGAGCTCGCCCTCCTTTATCCGGTCGAAGAGGTTTTCCAGGGAGACGTGCTTGGGCGTCCCGCCCTGCTCCTCGATCTTCTTCTGCATCCGTCGCTTGTCGGCGATCTGCCTGGCCTTCTTCTCGTCCTCGACCACGCGGAACTCGTCGCCGGCCATCGGCAGAGTGGAGAGCCCCAGTATCTCCACGGGATACGCGGGGGGCGCCGCATCAACCGCCTCGCCCTTGTCGTCGAACATCGCTCGCACTTTGCCCCACGCGGATCCGACGGCGATTACATCTCCTACTTTTGCGGTGCCGCGCTGTACCAGCACGGTGGCCACCGGGCCCCTGGCCTTGTCGAGCTTCGCCTCGACGACCACGCCGCTTGCCGGCGCGTCCGGGTTCGCCTTGAGCTCCTGCAGCTCCGCTATCAGCTGGAGCATCTCCAGCAGGTGGTCGATGTTCTCGCCTGTCTTGGCGCTCACGTTGGCGAAGACCGTCTCTCCGCCCCATTCCTCGGGTATGAGCCCTTTCTCGGAAAGCTGCTGCCTGACCCGGCCGGGGTCGGAGTCGGGCTTGTCGATCTTGTTGACCGCCACCAGGACCGGGACCTCCGCCTCGAGCGCATGGTCCAGGGCCTCCACTGTCTGAGGCATCACGCCGTCGTCGGCCGCGACCACCAGTACAGCGATGTCCGTGATCTGCGCGCCTCGGGCCCGCATCGCGGTGAATGATTCGTGGCCGGGCGTGTCGATGAACGTTATAGGCTTGCCGTGGAACGCCACCTGGTAGGCGCCGATGTGCTGGGTTATGCCCCCGTGCTCGCTGGAGACGACGTCGGTCTTTCTTATCGCGTCCAGGAGCAAGGTCTTTCCATGGTCGACGTGGCCCATGACCGTTACCACCGGTGGCTTCGGTTGCAGAGCCTCGCTGTCCTCGACTATCTCCTCGAACTCATCGACCCTGGCCGCCTTGATCTTTATCTCCACACCCAGGTCTTCCGAGAGAAGCCTCAGGGCGTCGTCTGTGATTGGCTGGTTCAGTGTCAGCATCTCCCCGAAGCCTATCATCTTCTTGATGACCTCGGCGGGGGTGAGCCCGGCCTTCTGCGCGAAATCCTTTACGGTGATGCCCGAGGGGACCCGCAGCAACTTGGGCGCGACCGTGCTCGGAGCCGACTTGGTTCTGGGCGGAGCCGCCCTGCCGCGCGGTACGTACCTGTAGAGCTTGCGCTCAGCGGGAGCCCCTCGCTCGGAGGGCCGCCTGTCCGCCGGCGCGACCCGCAGGGTCTGTTTGCCCTTGCCTTTGCGCGCCGGGCGCTGGGGAACGGGCTCGGCCTTGGGGATCTGCCCCGGTCGCTCCGCGGTCGCCGGCCTGGCGACCGGAGGTCCGGCAACGCGTCGCGGCGAAGGCACGTGCGCCCCAGCAGCTTTCTGCGCGGGTTGTCCGGCAGGCCTCATCGCGGGCCCCCCGGGCCTCATCGCAGGGCCGCCGGATGGCGCTTTTGCCTGTGGCGCGATGGGCTTACGAGCCGGAGCCGTCGCAGGCTTTGCAGCCGGTCTCGGCTGCGCGGGAGCCTGAGCGGCCTTGGCTGGCGCCGGCTGCTCGGCAGGCGCCACGGGCTTCGTCGTGGCCTTTGCCGGGACGGCTTTCGCAGCGGTTACCGGCTTGGCGGCTTTCTTGGCAACGGGCTTCTTCGCCGCCGGCTTCTCCGCTTTTTTGGCCGCTGGCTTCTTTGCCGCCGCAGCTTTCTTCG
>DAIQAV010000087.1:0-9446 GCA_036781505.1 Candidatus Anoxymicrobiaceae bacterium
CCCGAACCTCCCGGTCCGTAGCCGGACGCTCTATCCAATTGAGCTACGGGCGCGTCTCCATATCTGATTCGTGGGGGAATCCTCCCCCCGGAAATAAATAGCCCCCCCTGCGGGTTCGAATCCCGCAAGGAGTAGTCCATTCGCTTCGCTCATCTGGCGGAGGGGGTGGGATTCGAACCCACGTACCGGTTCTCCCGGTAAAACGCTTAGCAGGCGTCTCCCTTACGGCCACTCGGGCACCCCTCCGTGGAACTTGATTATAACAGGCAAAGCCTACCGAATAGGAGCATCCCCGCCCGGGGTGGAGGTGGCCGTCGCTTCACAGAAACGCTAGCCTGGCACGGCCGGGCTCGCCCAGGCATCGTCAGGTCCACCGCCCACCAGTCGAGGGAAGGCTATCACCAGCGCCGCGACGCCGATGCAAACGGCCCCGCCGAGAGCGAGGCTGAACGGTACTGACCGCACGTCCGACAGGTAGGCGAGGAAGACCCCGCCTATCGCGGATATCCCCACGTAGACGATTATGAACAGGCTCGAGGCCCTGCCTCTCATGTCCCTCGTCGAGCGGTTCAGCAGCATCGCGTTCGCCGCGGAGCCGGCTACGATGAAGCTGGCGGCCGAGCCGAACGAAGCGATGCACGAGAGGAAAAACGGCCGGAACAGCCCGAAGGCGACGAGCATTATCCCCAGCGATAGAAAAGAGCCCTGTATCAGGGTGGGCTCTTTCACGAAGCGGATAAGGTAGCTCACCAGCAGTGAGCCCACGATGGCGCCCAGCCCGGTCGTGGCCAGCAGGACGCCGTAGGCGCTGCTCCCCCCGTGGAGCACGTCCTGTACCAGCCCGGGGATGAGCACGATGTAAGACATGCCGAAGAAAGCGACGACGGACAGGACGGACAGAAGATAGGTCATCCACCTGTTGTCCCAGGCGTAGGAAAAGCCGTCCAGAACGCTGTGCATCATCCTCTCTTCAGTCGGCTCGGGCGCTCGCTGCGGGCGGATGAAGAACAGGGCGACTATGACGAAGCCGAAGGTCACCGCGTTGATGTAAAAGGCCACCGCTGGTGAGGAGAAGGCGAGGATGGCCGCGGCTATGAGTGGCCCCACCAGTCGGGCCGCGTTCCACTGCGCGCTGGAGAGCGCGATCGCGTTCAACACGTCCTCGCGCGGCACGATGTCCGGGAGCAACGATTCCCACGCGGGGAAGCTGATGGCCACTCCTACGCCGATGACCCCGACAGTGATCAGTATCACGGCCTTGTTGTCGACGCTGAAGGATGCGGCCACCGCCAGCGCGAACGCGCCGGCCATCATGATGATTTCGCTCAAGATGAGCAGCCCGCGACGGTCGTACCTGTCCGCCAGAGCTCCCGTGAACGGCACCAGGAACATGACCGGGACGAAGTTGACCAGGTTGACCGTCCCCACCCAGCTGTTGGAGTGGAGGACATTCTTGATGAGCCACAGCAGCGCAGCGGTCTGCACCCAGGTCCCCACGTTGCTGAAGAGCTCGCTGGTCCAGAGGATCGCGTAGTCGCGGTGGCCCAGGGCCGACAGCACCCCTCCATGGAACAGGGTACGGCGCGCCCCTTCCTCTGCCTGCTTGCCCCCTCCGGGTTCTGAATCCATGGATGCCGCGTTCCTCCCGCCCGCCTCGCTTCCCCTTGTTGAATAGGCCGGAAAATGAACTTATCCTGCCTGGCGCGGGGTCGCGGCATGGCCCTGGGGTCGGAATCCCGTCACTATAGCCAGATTAAGTTTCCGGCGTTTCTCTTATTGGAAACGGCGGCTCGCTCGTATAAACTACTCTGTTGGTGCATTAAGGAGAGCAGGCTCTCCAAGAAAGATACAGGGGGTTAACCATGGTTCAGGACCTTCATGGGAAATGGGTGCTCTTATCGGGCGCCGCGAGCGGTATCGGCAAGGAGACCTGCCTGCTCCTGGTCAACGAGGGCGCCAACTTCGTCATCATCGACATCGACGAGGACGGCTTGAGGACGACCGCCGATCAGCTGGAATCACTCGGCTCCAAGGTCATATGGAAAGTAGTCGACGTGACCAAGAAAGAGCAGATCCAGGAGCTGGCGGCCGAGGTCACGGGCAAGATCGGGACGGTCGACGTCCTGGTGAACAACGCGGGCATCGGCCACAACGAGGACCTGCGCCACACCTCCGACGAGACCTGGAAGCGCCTGATGGCTATCAACTTCTTCGCGGTGCTGGACATGGTCAACGCGTTCCTGCCCTCGATGATCGCCAAGGGCGGGGGGCAGATAGTGAACATGTCCACCGGGCAGGTGTTCTTCCCGGTCCCGACCTGGGGCGCCTACGCCGCCAGCAAAGCCGCGCTCGCCACCTACTCCGAGTGCCTGACCTGGGAGCTGGGGCTGTTCAAGATCCGCGTGACCACGGTCTTCCCGGGGCTCATCAGCACGCCATTCTACAAAGACGTCCACGCGGGCACGCTGCCTCAGAAGATCGTGCTCTGGTACATAAACGCTCTGGGCTCGACGCCGCAGGCCATGGCGCGCAAGATCGTCAGGGGCATCAAGCATCGCAGGCGCAGGGTCATCCAGTCGTTCATCAACTGGATGGACTACATCCCCAAGAGGCTGTCCCCGATGGCGTTCGACATCGGCGGGGACCTCTTCGCGCAGGCGCTCTGCGACCGGCGCAAGGAGATCAGGCCCGACGAGGATTGATTGAAAGCAGGCCCGGATAGAGCGAGCGGAGGGCGCCGTCACGCCCCCCGTCTCGATGATGTTTTTCAGGGTTGATTTCGGGGGTTATCGTATATAATTCTCGTGGTCGACCGACATACTACCTAGGAAGGGGTGGTGTACTTGATACCATACGACAGCTTCCTTATCGACGGTCCCTGGCTCCTGTCCATCGGCTTTATCGTGGGCAAGATCCTCAATAAGGCCATCGAGGACATGGACCAGCGAAAGAAGACGGTGTGGTGGATCAGCCTGGCCACTATCCTCAGCTTCTGGATCACCAGCATATCGCTCTACTTCAACCTGGAGTGGGTGCGTTGGATGTGGGAGATGTGCGGCGCGGAGTCAGGGCGCGACTGGATGATAAACAGCGGCGTCTTCAACTTCGACCACGAGAACGTCAGCACGACCGGCCACGCGCTCGCGGCCATGATGTTCCTGACCTACCCGATCTGGCTCAAGCTTGGTTTCAAGCTCGCCGGCGAGGGCAAGTGCGAGTAGCTCACGACTTTTAGAAAACGGGTAACGACCTTTCCGGGGTGCCCAGGCGGCGCCCCGGATTTTTTTTGCTCGCGCCGGCGGATTCTCAATCGCCGACCAATCTGATATTACTTATGCGTTCGCGTAGCGCCGGGCTCGCGCCGGCTTTGTACGAATGTCCGACTTTGAATAGCGTGGGCCTTGCTCCCGCTGAGCCTGGTATCTGGCTCGGCGAGGGTCTGACCCCGGAACTTGCATGCTATAGACAGGGGGCGCAATGGAAGTCATCACCGATACCTCTTTCCTCGGCCTGCCGCTCTTCCGCCGGGGCAAGGTGCGCGACATCTACGAGGTGGGCGACCTCCTCCTCATAATCAGCACCGACCGCATCTCCGCGTTCGACGTGATCATGGCAGAGGGAATCCCCGGCAAGGGGGAGGTCCTCAACCAGCTGGCTGCATTCTGGTTTGAAAAGACCGCGGACATCATCGAGAACCACGTGGTCACGACCGATATGAGCCGGCTCCCGGCGGACCTGCTCCCCTTCAAGGACCAGCTCCAGGGGCGCTCGATGCTGGTCCTCAAGGCCCAGCCGCTGCCTGTGGAGTGCGTCGTGCGGGGGTACCTGGCCGGCAGCGGCTGGAAGGACTACCAGCAGACCTCCTCGGTCTGCGGGATCCCTCTTCCACCCGAGCTGAGGCTCGCCGACAGGCTGCCCGAACCGATCTTCACCCCTTCGACCAAGGCGGACATCGGGGAGCACGACGAGAACGTCACGATGAGAACCATAGAGGAGCAGATCGGCAAAGCGCTCGCTCGCGAGATCGAGACCGCCAGCCTGGCGCTGTACACTCGCGGCTGCGAGATCGCCGAGTCCCACCAGATAATCCTCGCGGACACCAAGTACGAGTTCGGGACCTGCGAAGGCAGGATGATACTGATCGACGAGATCTTCACGCCCGACTCCTCGCGCTTCTGGCCGCGTCAGAAGTGGGAGCCGGGACACGAGCAGGAGAACCTGGACAAGCAGGTGCTCCGAGACTACCTGGAGACGCTTGACTGGGAAAAGAAGCCACCTCCGCCCCCGCTTCCGCCGGAGATAATCGAGAAGACGGCCGAGACTTACCAGTACATCAAGGAAGTCCTGCTGGGAGAGTGAGCCGGTGCGGCTGCGACGTGGTTCGAGCGACAAGTACCTGGTGATCATCAACCCGATGTCTCGCATGGGCAAAGGCCTTCGCAAAGCACTCTGGCTGATCTCCAGGCTCGTCATCCGGCGAATCGACTTCGAGACCGTTCTCACACGCACCGCGGGCCACGCGGAGAAGATCGTGGCCGAGCTCGACCACCACGTCGACGGGATAGTCGCCATCGGTGGAGACGGCACCGTCCAGGAGATCGTGAACGGCCTGATGAAGCGGCCGCCGGACGACCGCCCGGTTCTGGCCGTGGTCCCGGCCGGCCGGGGCAACGACTTCGCGCGTCTCATCGGCATCGGCAAGAGCAGGCGCAAGGCGCTGCAGTTCCTGCTGGGCGCCGATGTCACCGAGGTCGACCTGCTGAAGTTCAACGGGAGGTACGCCACCAACGTGATAGGCCTGGGATACGACGCGTCGGTGGCCGACCGAGCACAGTACTACAAGCGTTTCCCGCTGGTGAGGTATGTCTTCGCGGCTCTGTACCTCATCTGGAAGAAACCGCCCCGCCTGCCGATGCGAATCGAGCACGAGCAGGGCACCTGGGACGGCGAGTTTCTCATCGTCGTAGTGGGGCACACCAGGAAGTTCGCGCGGCACGTCCGGATATTCAACGGCCTGCGCGTGGACGGAGGGGTGATGAAGATCGCGGCTTTCAGGCCGGGGCCCAGGCCGCTCTCCCTGCTGGTGCTCGCGTCGGCCGCGGTGGGCCTCGCCACCGCCTGGCCGCAGGCGACTGTGGCCGAGACCGACTGGGTTGAGATCACACCTGCCACGACGGTGAAGGCATAGGCGGACGGCGACCTTTTCTACCTGCCGGAAGGTCAGACACTGCGCGTCGAGCTGCTGCGCGCGGCGTTGAAGGTCAAGACACCGATAGGAAAAAGATAGGAAACCCCGCTATATGCAAAATGGGTGCCTGGCACCAATTTTGCATTTCTACTGGGTACCGCCAGGCACCGGCGGAGTCCCCGCGCCCAGGCCGATGACCGTCTGGCCCTTGTGGTCGACGGTCCCGGGTCCGATGGTGATCATCTTGTACTTGTCGCCCTCTTTCCAGGCCAGGATCGTGGAGTTCTTCCCCGCCTCGACCACGGGCATCTCCTTGAACTCCGGCTTTCCCGAGAGCTTGTCCTTGTACCAGGCAATGACCGGGTCCGTGCCGTCGGTGGTCCACATCTGCGCGGCGATGACCTCTTTCTTGCCTGACGCGTCGGTCGTGGTGAGGGCGGAGTTCTCGTCCATCTGCGCACCGGGGTAGACGGGCACGCCGAGCTCGGCTTCTGTCGGCACGGCCGTCCTGGTCGCCGTCGACGCCGGCTTGCTCTTTGGTGAGGTCGGGGTAGTCGCCTTCGACGTCCCGGAACTCCCACAGCCCGCGGCCAGCATGCCGGCGAGCAGCGCAACGAACACGACGACGATCAGCGCACTGTTGTTCTTTCTCATCTCTCCTCCCGGTTTCAGCGGAATTCCCGGAGCGCGAGACCCCGAGGCGCCGGCGAATGTTCCTGCGCATAATTGTATTAGACTTTTGTGTCTCGCATAAAGATGGATAGAGGGGACTGTCCTCTTCTTGTATCAAAAAGAAATGCGCCACCGGCACGTTGAACCGATGGCGCATTTTGTTTGCTCTATACCATGCTACTTCTTCTTGGCGACCACTTTCTTCTTTGCCGCGGCTTTCTTGGCCGCCGCTTTCTTCTTGGCCGCGGCGGCCTTGGCGCCGGGCCTCTTGGCCGTCTTCTTGGTGGGGAGCTCCATCTTGATCGGGCCCTTGAGCCTCTCGGGCAGGACCTCCTCGACGATGGGCTCGCCCTTGATGATCTCGAAGTGGTCGACCGCGTGGATGGACGTCGGCCTGGGCTTCTTGGCCCAGATCGCCTTCATCCGCATGCCGACCTCGAGCTTCATCTCGTCGAGCTCGTCACAGAAGTGCATCATCCGCGTGTCCGAGCCGTCCAGGTTGATCCAGACGGCGGTGAACGGCACCTTCATCAGGTGGCCGTTGTTGGGGTCTATGTACGGGAACCGCACGACCGTGAAGCCCTTGAGTATGCCCTCGGGGCCGCACTCGACCCACTCGTTCATCTCGGCGTAGCATCGCCCACAGGCCTTGCGCGGCGGGATGTAGACCATTCCGCACTGGGGGCACTTGACGCCCATAAACCGGCCGTTGTCCCTCATCTCGGCGAGGTACTTGCTCCAGTACGGGCCCATGTGCCAACCGAAGTCGTACTCGATGTGTCCCGACTCGTGGGTCAGCAGTTCGTACCCGTCGGGGGTGGTCCTCGTCTTCCTTCTGTCAGTGTAAATACCCATTCGTGTTAACCTCCCTCGACCTATGGTAGATCCGCGCCCAGGACGAATACGTCAGACCAGCTGCAGCCGCCGAAGCCGGTGGCCAGCGCCTTCTTCACGTTCGGTATCTGCCTGTCGCCCGCCCTGCCCATTATCTGCCACGCCGCCTCGGCTACCCTGATGAGCGCCGTCGCGCCTATGGGGTTGGTGGCGACGACTCCGCCCGACGGGTTGATGGGGATGATGCCGTCCATGTGCGTCGCCCCGCTGCGGATCAGCTTGGGCCCCTGGCCCCTCTCGCAGAACCACATGGAGTCGAGCCACTTCACACCGGTCGTCGCGCAGGGCTGGTACAGCTCCGCCACGTCGAACTCCTTCACCGGGTTGGTGATGCCGGCGTACTTGTAAGCCTGAAGCGTGGCACGCTCGAGGGTCGGCATCCACTGCCACTCCAGGTCTCCGAAGTGCGTGTAGTCGTGGCGCACGACCGACGCGTGTATCCACGCCGGCTTGTCGCAGATCTTCTTCGCCTTCTCCTCAACCGCGAAGATGACCGCACACGCGCCGTCCGAACGGGGGCACATGTCCAGGAACTTCACCGGATAGGAAAGCATCGGCGAGTTCATTACGTCCTCGACGGTCACGGCCATGCGGTTGTGCGCGTACGGGTTGTTGAGCGCGTTGTTGCGGTCACGCGCGGCCACGATAGCCGCGTCCTCTTCCGTCGCGCCGTAGGCCTTCATGTACATCGAATACTCGGTGGCCAGCGGGCCGATGGCTCCGGCGAATGGGTCGCGCTCGAGCACCGGGTGCGCGCAGGTCGCGATGGCCGCCTGCGTGTCCGACTCCGAGTTCTTCTCCCAGCCGACACCCATGACGACGTCGAACATCCCTGAGGCCGCGCTGTAATACGCGGCACCGCCGACCGTCGTGCCCGTGGTGCCGCCGGTGGTGACCTTGAAGACCGGCTTCATGCACGAGCCCAGGCCATCGGTCGCCCACATATCCACGTAGTTGATGTTCTCGAAATGGTCCATGTTGCCGATGACGATGGCGTCCACGTCTTCCAGCGTGATCTGCGCGTCGTCGAGGCAACGGGTAACGGCTTCCGCAATCAGCTCCACGCCGGAGGCGTCAAGCCTGTGAGCCGCGTGATGGGTCTGTCCGACCCCAACTATTCCTACTCTTTTTCCCATGTCACACCCCCCTACTTACCAAGTACCCAGACGCAGTGGGACTGGCCGCACATGCCGTTGATGCCGTGCGCAAGCGCTATCTCGGCACCTCTGACCTGTCGCCTGCCGGCCTCGCCGCGGCACTGAAGGACGCACTCGATCATGCCGGCGAGTCCGGCTACCTGGACGGGGTTGGCGCTTAGCCTGCCGCCCGATGGGTTGACCGGCAGCTCGGAGTCGAACGTGAACTTGCCGCGCTCGATCTGCTCCGGGCCCTGGCCGTCCTCGCAGAAACCCAGTCCCTCCAGCCACAGCGGCTCCATGTAGGAGAATGCGTCGTAAATCTCGGCTACGTCGATGTCATCCAGGGTCACGCCGGCCATCTCGTAGGCCTTCTTGGCCGCCTTTTTCAGCGCCCTGGTGTCCGCGAGGTCGCGGTCGCCGAGCCTGTAGGCGTCCGTGTAGTGGCCCACGCCGTTCAGCCATACCCTCTTCTTGTTTGTCGTCAGCTTCTTCGCGTTGCGCTCGGCCGCCAGCACGACCGCTGCCGCGCCATCCGAGACGGGCGAGCAGTCAAGCTTCTTGAGCGGGCTCGACATCATCTCCGAGGCCATCACGTCTTCGACCGTGATGTCCATGGGGAGCTGGGCGAACGGGTTGCGCATCGCGTTGCCGTGGTTCTTGACTGACACCATGGCGAACTGCTCCTCGGTCCCTCCGGACACCGTCATGTACCTGCGCGCCTGCAGCGCGGACGAGGTGACCGCGTCCAGCCCGAGCTTGCGCTCGACCAGGGGGTCGAAGCAGGTATTCGTGATGCCGGCCATGTCGCTCTCGGAGCCCTTGTGGTGGGCGACCACCATCGTGGTGCCGAAGGACCCGGAAAGGATCCTCATCATCCCGTAGAGGACGCCGAACGTGCCGTCGCCCTCGACCGTCGAGATATCTTTATCGTACGCCCCGGACGTGTCGGAGATCGCCATGCTCGAGATCGTCCGGCCGTCCCAGAAGTCGCTCGAAATCGAGACGACGTTATCGATCTCCTTCACAGTTATCCCGGCGTCTTTGAGGGCCTTGTTCGCGACCTCCCAGACCAGCTCGTGGAAGGTCTCGCGCTTGCCCGTCTCATACTTCGTCTGGCCCACGCCTATGACAGCTACTCTCTCCAATTATCTCACCACCATTCCTGATTCCACTGCCTCAAGCGATGGGCTTGAAGTGCTTGATGTCTGTGATGTGTCCGTCGCGCTCCTTTGCAAGGACCGCCTGAACCCGCATGCCGACCTTGACCTTCTCCGGCTCTACGCCGCCGATCAGGTGGACCATGCCGGTGTCGGCGCCGTCCATCTTGATGACCGCGTACACGAAGGGGGGCTTCTTCGGGTCGAGCCCCGGCCGCTCCTTGTTCACGACGGTGAACGTCTCGATGGTTCCCGTGCCGGGAAGCTTCACCCAGTCGTTCATGTCCTTGTAGCACTTGATGCACTTGATCTTGGGAGGGACGTAAACCGTACCGCATGACGGGCAGCGGTTCGCCCAGATCTCGCCGTCATCCCGCAGCTGGACGTACCACCTGC
>DAIQAV010000088.1:0-9415 GCA_036781505.1 Candidatus Anoxymicrobiaceae bacterium
TGATCGTTCTGCATGCCGTAGACGAAGCCGCCGCCGAAAGTGTCGAAGCCGCTGGAGCCGGCCAGCCACTTGCCCATCAGCACCTGGAAGAACGCCAGGTGAGGCGCCCCCGGGAAGATGTTGAGCGCCCTCATGTCCCACTTGACCTCTTCGCCCGACCAGAAAGCGGCGACCGCCTCGCGGATCGGCCCGTGCAGGTCACGGTAGGTGTACACCGCGGGGGTGGGGTCGCCGGTCGAGCCGGCCGAGGCGTGGAAGTGGATGGGGTTCCACTCAAGTGCGACGCGCCTTCCGATCTTGCGGTAGGCGAAGCCTTCCTTGTAGTTGACCCGGTAGAGGTCGGCGAAGTCGCGCGGCCAGTTGAAGATGCTCTGGGCCAGGTACTTGGCCAGGAACATCCCCCCGATCCGCTCGGTGTCGTACATCGCCTCGCGCCCCGGGAACTTCGGCTGGCAGATGAACGCCAGCGGGTCGGGGCGGTAATCGTCCTTGTAGGTGACCGGTATCCTGGAGAGGTCCGAGGGCTTGCGGATGTCGGACGGCTTGATGCCGTTCTCCTTGAAGAGCTTGCGGTAATAAGGGTGGTAAGGGTAGATGACCTCGTTGATGTAATTGGACAACCGCCGGAATGAGGCTTCCTTCTGCTCAGCTAGATCCTTCAGGTAGAAGTTTCCCATCGCAGCCCCCTAACTCAATGCTTTGACCACCCGGGCGAAATATAAAGGATTCCCGCCCCGAGGTCAAACAGCGAAGAGTAGAAACCTACCATTTGGAGATGAAGTCGGTGAAGTGGGAGAGGAACGAGTACTCTGCCAGGACGTCCTGCCGCTCGAGGTGTTTCTTCTGGAGGTATCGCATGTCGCGGGCGGGCCCCTTCATTCCTTCCATCTCGATCTCGCTCACGAGCTCCTTGTTCAGTGCATCGAGCTCCATCAGGCGCCGGTGGAACCCCGGGATAAACAGGGCCTTGAGGTCCGCACCTTCATACCTTCCGGTGCAGCCGCACTGACGGCAGCGGTGCTCGCCGCTCGCGTCCTCGGCTACGCCCTCCAGCACCGCCCCGCAGACGGGGCACTTACTCTCGCGCGCCGGCTCGGGCTCCATCGCTCACACCACCCGGCCCGCACATGAGGCCCGGTCAGAAGACATAACCCTGGAGGTCTTCCAGCGATGGATAGCAGCCGGTCGCGTAGTACTTTCCGTTCCTCTGGATGAACGCGTAAAAGCCGCCACTGGCTTCGACGACAAGAAATGGAGTGCCACCGCTCTTGCCCTTGATCGCTTTGACATACTCGAACCGCTCGTGGATCTCCTCGGCGCTGAGGCATTCTCCCGCCTCGCATCCAGGAAGACCGTCGCGTTGCCGCCCCACCATTCGGGCTCCCTCCCCCGTTTCAGTCCGAACATGATAACACGCTCCCGGCGTAACCTCGCCGCCTATTTCCGCTAATTCGCGATCTTTTTCTCAGCGGCTCCAGGCCGCGCGCGGCGCGCCCGGGCGAAAGACCGCGCGAGCGGTTTTGAGGTACACTCTCTGGTATGCGTTTTGCTACGAGGACAGCCCTTCTTCTGGGAAAAACAATCGGGTCGGCCAGCCGCGCGTTCAAGTTCGGCGGGGGCTCCACGCTTCCCGGACGGGTGGCCAGGCGCCTCGACCCGGCGTTCGTCAGCGACATGGTGAAGGAGCTTCCGCTGGGGTGCGTGCTGATCACCGGCACCAACGGAAAGACCACGACCTCCGCCCTGCTCGCCTCCATCCTCGACCGGGCGGGCATGACGCCCGTCCACAACCGCACGGGCGCCAACCTGATGGCCGGCATCGCGTCGGCCCTCATCAGGGATTCCGACACCGGCGGAACACTCGCCGGCCGCCTGGGCCTGTTCGAGGTGGATGAAGCCGCCCTGCCGGACGCCATCACCGAGACCGCTCCGAAGCTGGTGCTGGTCAACAACCTGTTCCGCGACCAGCTCGACCGCTATGGCGAGCTGGACACGCTCGCCTCTAAGATGAAGAAAGCGATCGTCACCCTCGACCCCTCCCGCACCGTCGCACTCAACGCGGACGACCCGCTGGTCGCCTCAATCGGCAGGGGCCTGGAGCAGAAGGTCCTGTACTACGGCATCGACGACCAGAAATACGCCTCGGACACCATGCAGCACGCGGCCGACAGCAAGCACTGCGCGGCCTGCGGCGGCAGGCTCGATTACGACTATTACCTGTTCGGGCACCTCGGCAGGTACAGCTGCCCGGCCTGCGGCGCGTCGCGCCCCGAGACCGACGTGGCCGCGACCCGCATCGAGATGCTGGGCATGGAGGGGACTCGCTGCACACTGCGGTTCCCCGGCGGGACATGCGATCTCACCATCCCGCTGCCGGGTCTCTACAACGTCTATAACATCCTTGCCGCCATGACCGCCTCGCTCGACCTGGGGGTCGAGCCGGACACGGTGCTGGGCGCGGTCGAGGATTTCACCGCCGCGTTCGGTCGCGTGGAGCGCGTCCAGGCCGGCAACCGCGACATCATGATGATCCTCGCCAAGAACCCCGCCGGGTTCAACGAGGTGATCCGCACCCTCACGTTCGCCCCGGGCAAGAAGACGGTGATGCTGGCGCTCAACGACAACATCGCCGACGGTAGAGACGTCTCATGGATATGGGACGTCGACTTCGAGATGTTCAGGGGAAGGCTCGCGGACGTCGTCTGCTCGGGCGTGCGCGCCTTCGACATGGCGCTGCGGATCAAGTACGCGGGTGTGGGCGAGATGTCGCTGGCCACCGAGCCCGACCTCGCCAAGGCCCTGGACGCCGGGCTCATCGCGGCGGGCCGGGCCGGGACGCTATACGTCGTACCGACCTACACCGCGATGCTGGACCTGCGCAAGACGATGGTCGAGCGCGGCCTGGTCACGCCTTACTGGGAGGACAATTGACGGTGCGCATCGGGTGGCTATACCCGGACCTCATGAATATATACGGAGACCGCGGAAACATCATGACCCTGGTCCAGCGGTGCAAGTGGCGCGGCATCCCGGTCCAGGTGGACGAGCTGGACCCGGGCGCTCGCGTGCCTGAGGGCCTCATCGACATCTTCTTCATGGGCGGCGGCCAGGACCGCGAGCAGGAGATCGTCTACCGCGACCTGCTGGAGGTGAAGGGCCAGGCGCTCAAGCGCGAGATAGACCGCGGCGCCGCGGCGCTGGTGATCTGCGGCGGCTACCAGCTCTTCGGGAAATACTACCGTCCCTTCGAGGGCGAGGAGCTTGCCGGCATCGAGGTGTTCGACGCCTACACGGTCGCGGGAAAGAAGCGCTGCATCGGCAACGTCGTGGCGACCTCCGCCCTGGGAGGGCCTTCCGGCACGATCGTGGGCTTCGAGAACCACTCGGGCAAGACCTACCTTGGCGAGGGCTGCACGCCGCTGGGCATGGTCACGGTCGGCTTCGGCAACAACGCCGAGGACGGGACCGAGGGCGCCATCTATCGCGGGGCGATCGGGACGTACCTGCACGGCTCGCTGCTCCCCAAGAACCCCGGCGTCGCCGACTTCCTGATCGAGAAGGCGCTCGCCCGCAGGGAGGAAGGCGTCAGGCTGGACCCGCTGGAAGACTCCCTCGAGTTCAAGGCGCACGACTCGGCGGTCGTCCGGGCGCGCAAGACCCACTGAGCGAACGCGTCAGCGCGGAAAAAGGAAGGTCAGCAGTGAACAGGGGCACAGGCCTCATGGTGAAGGCGGGTGTGGCCGCGGCGACCACGCTACTCCTTCTGGCCGCGCTGGTGCCGGGCACCGCGTCCGCGGCCGGCCGCCTGTCGGCCGCCGACGCCCCGGTCTGGGTGGAGAAGAGCATCCCCGGCGCGAGCGGAGCAATCGTGGCGATCCAGGTGAAGTCGGGAAACCCCGCGCGGCTCTGCGCGATCGTCGCGGGTTCGAGCTCGCTGTTCTCGAGCCAGGACGGCGGTTCGTCGTGGGCCCCGGCGCTCACAGTTCCGGGCTCCTCGTTCGTGGCGGTCTGCGAGAGCAAGGTAACGGCCGGGCTGTTCTTCTCGGTCGATGCGGCCTCGCGCGTCTACCGCAGCTCTGACGCCGGCACGGGAGTTCGTCTCCACCATCCCCGTAGCGGCGAACGATATCGACACCGGCAGCATACCGGAGCAACTGATAGCCGCGACCGGCACGCTGCTGGCCAACGCGCCGATCCACTACAGCGTGGACTCCGCGGCTTCGTGGCCGGCCTCGGCGGGACCGTCCTCATACTGGGCCGTCGCGGCGGGCGACCCGGATAACATGAACAGGTTCTACGCGGCCGAGGAGGCCGCCTCCACGTTGCCGGCCTACCTCACCACGGACGCCGGCGGTACCTGGAACCACTGCGGCGCGCTGCCGGACCCGGTCCACACCACCGGCGTGGTCGCGCTATCCAACAGCGGCCCGGTGCTTCTGGCGACCGACTCCGCCGGAGCCGGCCCGGTCTATCGCTCCAACAACGGTGGGACCTCGTGGGAGGCCTCGTCGGCGGGCTTCAGTCCCGGCGACGTGGTCAACGACCTGTCTGTCAGCGACGTGTCCGCAACCGCGGTCTATGCCGCCGCCTCGACGGGGATCCGCGCCAGCCACGACAACGGTACCACCTGGTCCGACATGACCGGCAACCTGCCGGCGCTGGCCTGGCGGAGCGTGTGCGCGTCGGGCGGGCCGGGCAACGCGGTGTATGCCGGCTCCGCCGACGGCAGGATATTCGTCCAGCGCGCCCCTCTCATCACCAGGCTCAGCCCGTCGGCGGGCGTGGCGGGCGACACCGTCACGATCGCGGGAGCCAACCTGGGCGGTGGGAGCGCCTCTTACGTCTCTTTCACGGGCGTCGAGGTCGCCGCCAGCGAGTCGTGGACCGACTCGAGCATCGTGGTGCAGGTCCCGCGGGAGGCCACCAGCGGCGACGTCTTTGTGGTGACCCCGCAAGGAAGCTCCAACTCTCTGCAGTTCACACTGCAGACGCCGCCGGCGGCTTCGTACAACTGGTACCTGGCGGAAGGTTGCACGGGCAAGGACGGACAGGGCGGGTTCGAGACCTGGGTGCTGGTGCAGAACCGCGGCGACATCTCCGCCGACGTCCAGTTCACCTTCATGACCGACAAGGGCTCGAGGGTCGGCCCGCTGCTGAACGTGCCCGCCGGCTCGAGGAAGAGCATGAACGTTGCGGATTATGTGCCCGACACCTGGAGCGTCTCGACCAGGCTCACGTCCAGCCAGCCGGTCATAGCGGAGCGCTCCGTCTACTGGGACGCCGCCGGGTGCTTCCGGCAGGCGGCCACCGACTCCATCGGGGTGACCGCCCCGGCCCTGGAATGGTACCTGGCGGAGGGCTGCACCGGTGACGACGGCGCGGGCAATGTCTTCGAGACCTGGATCCTGGTGCAGAACCCGGGTGCCGCAGCCACCGAGGTGCGGCTGACCTACATGACGCCGGCCGGGCCGACCCCCGGACCTGTCTTCATGCTTGCCGGTGGCTCGCGCGAGAGCGTCAACGTCGCCGACGCGGTCCCCAACACCTGGAGCGTCTCCACGCTGGTCGCCTCGGACAAGCCCGTGGTCGCCGAGCGCTCCATGTACCTCGACACCGCCTCGCAGTACAGGCAGGCCGCCACCGACTCGATCGGCGTGACCGCCGCGGCCAGCGACTGGTACCTGGCCGAAGGGTGCACCGGCGCCGGGGGCGACGGCTCGTTCGAGACCTGGGTGCTGGTGCAGAATCCGGGCGCGCAGACCGCCAACGCCCAGCTCACCTACATGACGTCCACCGGGCCGGTCAAGGGCCCTACGGTGACACTGGAGCCGATGTCGAGAAAGAGCGTGAACGTCGCCGAGACCGTGCCCAACTGCTGGGACGTCTCCACCAGGGTGACGTCCGATGCTCCGGTCATCGCGGAGCGGTCGATGTACTGGAGCGGGCCGCGCAGGGTCCGCCAGGCAGCCACCGACTCGATCGGCGTCTCTTCCGCGCAGGTGAACTGGTGCCTGGCCGAGGGAAGCACGGGCAGCAACGAGCAGGGATCGTTCGAGACCTGGGTGCTGGTGCAGAACCCCGGGTCGTTCCCGGCCATGGTCGAGCTCACCTACATGACCTCTTCCGGCACCGTCCCCGGGCCCAGCGTCATCCTGGCGCCCAACAGCCGCACCAGCGTGAACGTCGCGGAGACCGTGAAGGACACCTGGGACGTCTCCACCCTGGTGAAATCAAACGAGCCGGTCGTCGTCGAGCGCGCGATGTACTGGAACGCCCCAGGCGTCCCCCGCCAGGCCGCCACCGATTCGATCGGCGTGCCGCAATAAGGCCAATCCTCGGCCGCCTGTGCTAAAATATCTCTCACTTCGACAACGGGCGTTTAGCTCAGCGGGAGAGCGCTGCCTTCACACGGCAGAGGTCATGGGTTCAAATCCCCTAACGCCCACCACTCCAATCAGAATCCACGCTATGCGTTAGGGGATTTGAACCCATGACCCAAGGGGGCCGGGGAAAGCATTTCCCCGCATGAACTTCAACATCGGGGGGGTAACAGTCTCGCCGAAGGCGAGCGCCATTGGGGGGACGGAGTCCCCACCATTGGGGAGCGGAACTCCTGAACAGCAAACCAGCAACAAGACTGGACCAACGCAGGGGTGCAGCGATGGTCGTGGGTTCAAAAGCCTAATACTCAACTGACGGCCTTGTCACTTCTTCGCCGCTGGCTTCCTCACCCACACCCCGTAGGGACCCTTGAGGTTCCTACCTACAATCTTGTACGAATTTACTCCAGCGGGCTCAGTGGGCTCACCGTTGAGTATGACGCGCTTGTCCTTGACGGTGAATGTGCCTCGATAGGTCTTTTCCGGAACCTCTATATCATGTAAACCAATGAACGTATCCGAGTAGACTTTCTTGGGTTCAAGGTCACTAATCCTTTGGACATAGGTCCCGTCCGACTTGAGTTCTAATCGAAAATCAGAAGCAAGCCAAGAAGGAGGCAAATATACCCGCGTTACCGAGGGACCGCCACAACCCGCCACTAATATTCCCAAAATCAGGCAAACGATAAGCGATGCCAGCAGGACGACCTTGCAGTTGTGTTTCAAAACGACCCCCTTGGTTCCTACTGCTTCTTCATCACCTTCGTCTGGTGGGTCGTCGCTAGGCCTAGGGTGTTACAGGGAGGATAGCGGTGTCCGACGTTCTGACAAACTCTTTGCTTTGTCCCACCAGATTCTTGCCGTTAATCGTGTAAGTCATCTTCTTGTTGAGGAAGATTGCCGTAACCACGTTCTTGCCAGCGAACCAAGTGCCGCCACGCGCAGAACCCCCATATGGCGTTTGTTGTGAATCGTAAGCAGCCCCGTTATTGTCCAACGCCAGCGACTCTCCGTTGCTCGATGTGTATGTGCCGACGAGTGAAGAGGGCCTGTTGGGTTTGACCAACTGCTTGACCCATACCCTGCCGTCTACGACCAGCCCCTCAATCTTGTACGTTGGGGGTCCCTTGGGGGTCCCTACCGTGACGTTGTTCCCACTGACCCAGTAGCGGAGTGTGGGTGGGCCACTCAAGTCAAAGGAAACTGGAATCTCCGTGAAAGTCCCGTCTTTGGCTAGTGTCATCTCCTCAGCACCCTTTAATCCCACATATGTGCCAACGACACTGGGCGTGGGGGTTCGGGTCACAACCAAGACCACCGCGACCGTCACTACGGCGACCACGACAACGACGATTCCGGCAACAATCTTCTTCTTGCGAGTCATCGTCAAACCGGCCTTTTACATGAGTCTATTCTCACTAATGCCTTACGGGCACGTTTGGTTGCCTTACCGCAGATAAATTCTACACCTCCGACCAGCGATGGAGACAAAAGCGTCGGCTCCGAACCTCTGTCACCTCGACCCATTACAATTGACGCATGAAGATACTCCTACAGATTCTGATAATGATGGCCTGCCTCGCCGGGCTTATGGCTCTATCTAATCTCTTGACCCGGCTGTTGAGCCGAACCCTGCGGAGAGACTGTGTCTACTATCTTCTTCTCGCGCCGGGAACCATGATCCACGAATTGTGCCACGCAACGATGTCCCTTATCCTCCTCGTACCTGTCCGCGAGGTACATCTGTTCAGATTGCGCCGTGAACCAGACGGCACGGTTCAACTCGGTGAAGTCGTACACGACAGCACCGACCCGATACGAAACTTTCTCATCGCGACTGCACCCCTGTTCGGGGCCACCGGGATCATCTACGGCCTTTCGGTATGGATGTTGCCAAAGGGAGTGTCCTGGGAACAGTTGCTTCGAAGCGGGTGGACGTACCTGTTCCTGGTCATCGTGTTCTTGATCGCGCTGGGCCTGTCCCCGAGCCGTCAGGACCTCAAGGCGTTGCCAGCGTTCCTGATAACGGCTTTGGTTGTGGGGCTGGTCGGCTACTTCATCGTATGGATGGTCTCCAGGGAAGTGAACCTCTCAAGCACCGCCGTGGCGGTCGAGAAAGCATTGAGGACAGCCAACACGGGTTTGGTTTTCGTCCTTGTTGTGGTCGCGGTTGTTTATGGTGTGTTGCTGGTTGTGGAAATTGTCCGACGGTAGGAGCCCAGCCATCGGCACCACACCCATAGCGCTGTTGCCTCGCGCCGCACAAACAGCCTATCTCGCAGGAAGTGAAGAAAAATATCACCCGTTCGTAGTCTGGACCGGAAGAGGATAGATAAGGGGAAGGCGGCCCCCCTCAAACCCTTCTTAATGCGGCAACTCTTGGGGATATTTGGAATGGTCGTCAACAGGAGACCGCCAGTAGGGAAAGGTTATCAGAGGGAGGACGCGGCGGTCAATGACGCAGGTTCTTTTTCTTCCCTCGACTATTTCTCGCCGGAAATTCAGCGGAGGTCGAAAAGGTCAGTAAGCCCCACGACCTCGGGGGGCCGGCGGGAGTCTCCTGCTTCATCGAGACTCACCCTTGCCGGATACCCCGAGGAGGCGTCGTTCAATTGATGATTACCGTGAAGTCCTTTGTTGTATACCCGTTTTGAAAGTTGAGCACAGTCGTTCCCCTTGCCTTCCCGTAAAACTTCCACACTTGAAAACTGGGCTCGTTGACACCTTCCATCAGGGACAACGTGTCCTGACTGTAATTACTCACCAAAACCCACCCTTCCCCTTCTTCGACTCCTCCGTTTGATTGAAACCGAATCTCGAAGTCGTCGCCGGTGTTGATTTTGATGGTCTTTTCGTTCTCCGTAAAGACGTAGGACTGGGGGTCTTCGTTCGTAGAGGATTTGTGGAAGAGCCCCTTGATATTTGGCATCAGCAAGATACCCGAAACAGTAATCAGTAGTGCGACCGTGACTATGGCTATGCGTTGTGCCGCTTTAGCTCTGTACTTCCCTCTCTCCAAGACAAGGATCGTCTCG
>DAIQAV010000089.1:0-9387 GCA_036781505.1 Candidatus Anoxymicrobiaceae bacterium
GAAGATGACGAAGGTGTAAGCCGCGATCGGGCTCGAGGTCACCAGCAGCGCCGGCAAGGAGATGAGCGAGTTGCTGAACTGGAGGTCGCTGTAAGCAAGAGTGTACTTGTTGGGGAAGAACATCGTCGCGTTGAAAAGCCTGGCGGGGTTCGCGCGGATGGCGTGCGCGGTCCAGGACATGATGTAGGTGCTCAGGAGGGTGTCCCCTGACCCGCCCGCGACGCGGGTGGCCGGGTGGGCGACCATCGGCCACGTGAACGCGATGGTGATCAGCGCGAACACCAGTATCACCACGATGTAAACGCCCGGTCCGACTTTTCTGTTCCTGATCGTCTTCGCCACGGGCGACCTCCAGCGGGGGCTCGCCGGTCTGGTGCGGAAATGCTCGAGGGATGCTGTCGCTGATAACCGACGCCACCGAAATCGGTGGCGGAAGTCCCTCCGGTCGAATCCACATGTTATCATGCTCCCTTCGCGCCGTGCTGCTCTGACCGGCAACGGGCTTCATTGGCGGCGATGGATCCCCGGCCGTCATTATCTCTCTTGCCGTCGAGCTGGCCGGAAGGTAAGCCGGTCGCCGTATTGAAGAGAGTGCCGTCCCGGATTCACGGAGAGGGTGGTCGAGCTGCAAGAGACAATGACCGCACGCGCACATGTCGATGACATACAGGTGGCGCACCGCATTCAAGGTGACGGGCACCCGGTCCTGCTCATTGCCGGCCTCGGCGCGGTCAAGGAGCTGTGGACCGACGAGTTCATCGAGGAGCTCGCGTCGGGTTTCAAGGTGATCACGGTCGACAACCGGGGCATCGGGGAGACTCCGGCCGGCGAGAAGGGCTTCAGCATCTCCCAGTTCGCCGCGGACACCGCCGGCCTGCTGAGGTCGATAGACGAGTGGCCCGCTCACGTGGTCGGATACTCGATGGGAGGTTACATCGCGCAGGAGATGGCGCTCCTGAACCCCGAGCTCGTGGACCGGCTGGTCCTTCTCGGCACCGAGTGCGGTGGCGCGGGCGGGGTCCGGCAGGAGCCGGGCATCCTGCTGCAGATGACCGATGGCGGGGAGGGGGAGCGCAACTTCCTCCTGTCCTCCGACTGGCTGAAGGAGAACGGGGCCGGGCTCGGGGACATTTTCGGCGCCTCAGACGGCCAGGACGTTGAACGCTTTGCCCGCCAGGCAGATGCCATCCGCAACTGGAATGGCACCTGCGCCCGCCTTCCCGACATGGACAAGCCCACCCTTGTCATCACGGGCAGCGATGACATAGTCATCCTGCCGGAGAACGCCCGCGTTCTCTCAGAGCTGATCCCGGACGCTCAGCTGGTCCAGTTCGAGGGCGGCCATCACGGCCTCCTCCTGCAGTTCCCCCGCGAGCTGGCCCGTATCATCTCGGACTTCCTCACCGGCCAGTAGGGCCCCGACCCCGGTGCACTCAAGCCGCGACAGAGGCCGGGGAGACCGCGTCCTCGAGCACCGACGGAACCGCGATCAGTATCACCGCGAGTAGCATGCAGGCGGCGGCGCCGATGCCGATCGCTATCGGCGTCGAGGTCTTGTCGGAGATGTAGCCGAGCAGCAGGCCTCCCAGAGGGGATGTGCCCTGGAACACCAGTATGTAGAAGCTCATTATCCTGCCGCGCATGTTGCGCTCGACCCGCGACTGCAGCACGGTGTTGATGGAGGCGCTGGCCATCAGGAAAGTCACGCCGATGAAAAAGGCCATCAGTAGCGAGAGAGCTTCGCTCTTAGATATGGCCATCACCATCAGGACCACCGAGAAAGCGGAAAGAGAGACCTTGATCAGGTCCCTCTCCTTGAAGCGCTCGTTGAGCCAGGTGACCAGCGGAGCGCCGAGCACCGCGCCGAGGCCGATGGCCCCCACCAGGAATCCGTAAAGCAGCGAGCCCCCGTGCAGCACGTCGCGGCTGACTGACGGAAGCAGCACGATGGTCGAGATGCCGAAAACCGCCTCGACCATGAGGACCAGAAGGAGTTTCACCGCCCAGGAGTTGGCGCGCAGGTATGCGAACCCCTCCCTGACATGGGCGCGGGTGGAGGTGGCGTGCACGGTGCTGACCACCGGCCGCGCCCTTATCATGAGGAGCGCCGCGATGACCGCAAGGAAGCTGGCCGCGTTGATGTAGAACGCTCCGGACACGCTCCAGAAGTGGATGATGATTGCGCCGATCGCGGGGCCTACGAACCGCGCCATGTTGAACTGCGCCGCGTCCAGGGCTATCCCGTTCAGGAGGTCCTTCGGCGGGACCAGGTCGGGGACCATGGCGCGCCAGGCCGGGAAGTTGAACACGAACGCGACACCCATCCCGATCGTCAGCGCCATGATCAGCGCCAGCGAATGCTGACCGAGGCTGGTGGCAATGGCGAGGCCAAGTGCCGCCAGCATCATGACCACCTGGGTGGCGATGATGAGCCTGCGGCGGTCGACCCGGTCGGCGAGCGACCCGGCGTACAGCACGAAGAGCAGGATTGGCAGGAAGCTCGCGAGGTTGACGGTGCCGACCCAGGCGTTGGAGTTGGTAAGGTCCTTGACGTACCAGAGGAGGGCCGTGGTGTGGATCCAGGTGCCGACATTGGAGAGGAAAGCTCCTGACCAGAGCAGCCGGAAGTCCCGGTGGCCGAACGCGGAAAGCGTCCCCCCGTGGAAGAGCGTGCCTCGCACCAGCGCGGGGGTCGGGGCCGTGACGTCAGATTCGAGGACCTCGACTTCGTCTTCCGGTCGCTTTGGATCTTCGGGCGGTTTATTCACCGAAGGGTCAGGTCATCAGCTCGAGGGTCACACGCAGGCGCCCGGGTGAGTCCTCGGCCCAGCTGGTCTTTACGATGTTCCCCGTCCATGCCTCATACACGCCGGTGACTTTGCCGGCCACGATGCCGGCGTGGAAAGGATTGTCCACCACGAACTGGACGGTGCGGTCCTTTTGCCAGGCCCCGACGGGATTGCCGATGCCCATCCAGGGGAAGTCGTTGATAATGTCCAGCATGTCCCTGTCACGGCCGATCGAGTAGCGGACGCTGGAGGTCTCGCGCATGTACTTCTGCTCGAGTCCTTCCATCAGCGCGGGGAGCTCGGAGCCGAACTCCGCCTCGAGCTCGCGGAGGACCGCCTGGAAACTCTGAACGGGCAGGGCGACGAAGCGCATCCCTGTCTTGGAGTGGCGCAGGACCCCCTTCTCGAGGTCGAGGTAGATGTTGCCGGTGACCTCCCGCGGCACACCGCACTTGGGGCACTTGTCGAGCTGGACGCCGCCGGGGATGTACTGGGCCTCGGCGAGCGTCAGCCGCTCCTCGACCGGCGGTTGGTCACTTACCTTCCTGATGGTCACCATGTACTCTTCGGCCTTGATCCTCTCCCAGCCGACCTCCACTCCGATGCGCTCCATGAACTCGAAGACCCCGGTGCCGTCGCCCGCGATGAGCGGCACGGAATGGGGATTGATGAGCATCACGCGGGCGTGGCTCCCGCTCACGTACTCGACCATCTCGGCCCGGCCCATGCCCAGGCCGGCCATGTAGTTGAAGATGAACTTGCTGGTCGCCCGGATGCCGAACTCGGGGCGAGCCATCTTGCCGCGCGGCATCTTCGCGATGAAGCCGGGCAGAAGGGTCTGGATGAACCGCTTGCCGACTTCCTTCTCGGCGCGCGCGATGATGGGATCGATCGAGAAGTTAACCCAGCGGGAGACCCCGTCGAACAGCGAGCGGAGCTCGTCCACCTCCAGGTAGACCAACCGGGTGTGGGCGGAGTCGCGGCCTATTATCGTACCGTTCTGCGTCCAGGCAAGGAATTTCCCGTAAGGTATCGGGAATCCACAACCTTTGCAGTACCTCATGCGATCACCTTCTGTATACCGGCACGGCTAAGAGTCCGTGCCCAAACCGGCACGTCAATAGAGAGAAGCCGGTGTAATGTTTATATCTCTACGATTCTTAAGAATCAAGGATTTACCGATGGGGAGTGGCCCAAACACGCCTCGAGCAGTGCAGGGGTGTGGCTCAGTTGCTAGAATACAAGAAAGCAGCAGAGGCAACGACAAGGAGGGGGACCATGGCTGACAGTGTCTACAAGATCATCGAGCTCGTCGGATCCAGCGAAAAATCATGGGAGGACGCAGCGAAGAACGCGGTCGACACCGCGGGCGAGTCGCTGAAGGACCTGCGCATCGCCGAGGTGTCCGACCTGGACTTGAAGCTGGAGGACGGGAAGGTCGCCGCGTACAGGGCGAAGGTGAAGGTCTCCTTCAAGTACGTCAAGGACTGAGCCGTCTGATTCGGAGAAACGCCGGGAGGCACTTCGGCCTCCCGGTTTTTTTCTTGTAGTACCGGTTTCCCCCGGCTTAGCGAGGATAGCCGGTATTTAGAGTCGTTGGCTTTGCGCCGGTTAAACATGGGATTCGGCTTGGCGCGCCTCGACGACCTTGCGCGCCAGGACTATCTCGACCGGAAGCCTCCACATCGACATCAAGCGGTCATCCACTATCTCCAGGCCCGCCCGCTCCAGGCACCTTCGCCCATAGATGGGCCGGCAGTCCACGTACCTGGGAAGCCTGAGGTGCGCCCACAGGTACGCCTTGGTCATCAGGCCGTGCTTGCCGCCGTTGGACATCGACACCACGCAGATGCGGCCGTCGTGTCGCAGAGTCCTGCTGCACTCGGCGAGCACGATGGGCAGCTCGGGGACGTCGAACAGCTCGAGCGTGAAGCTCATGAAGATGGCGTCCAACGTCTCGCTGTCGTAGGGGAGGCTGGTTGCGTCGCCGAGCGTAAGCTCCACCCGCGGCGCTTCTCCGCTCTTTTCGAGCCTGGACTCCGCGACCTTCGACATCCCGCTCGATATGTCGATGCCGGCTACGGTGCCGTCGTCTCCAACGGCGTCGGCCAGCGCGACCAGCCCGCCCCCGGTGCCAAAGCCGATCTCCAGGACGTCCTCGCCCGGGCGGACGTCCAGCATCCCCAGGCCGGCCTGGACGAACTTGCGCTCGCTCGTACCGGAGACCAGGTCGTATACGACGCTGATGCGGTCGTAAAAGGACTTCGCCTCGTCCTTGCTCCGTGTGACCCTGACTGTGTCGCGGTTCTCAGGCATCTGCCTCTCCATCCCCGGATCGGGCGTCCGGCCGCTTTGACTCTAATCCCTTCGGGCTGCCCTGGACAATCTTAGACCCTCGAACTGTTGCGTTATATAATGTCGGGGCTGGAGAGCGGTCATCACCTGCTGGAACTGTTAACGGGGGGGTAGATCTTGCCAAAGTACGTCCACCAGCCTCTAAACGAGGAGATACGCAGCATCGGAGGATACTACAAGGTAATGGAGGAAGGCGTTCTGGATTTCGAGGACAAGAAGGTGCTCTTCGCGCTCAAGGGCGCTCACGCGGACACCGCTTGTTGCGGCCCCGGCGGCATGGGTTTACTCGCGGTGGCCGGCATTCTCGTCTCCTACAAAGCGGAGAAGAACGAGGACGGCCTGCCGGTGAGCGAGGTCAAGCACGTCACCGACCGCGAGGCGCGCAAGCGCATCAAGGCTCTGCTCAAGCAGAAATTCCCCTACATCGACGTTGTCGAGTTCGATTGATCCCGTCCCGCCGGTTGACTTGCGGCGGGGTGGTAGATGAGTATATACGAGCCTTGTGGATGGGAAACGCGATACTGACCGCTGGTAAGGCGGTCGGTTATCGATGGGTTGAGGATTAACCGGAAAGGGAGTGATTAAATGGTTGGGATCCGTTCATACGGAGGGTACGTTCCCCGCTTTCGACTGAACAAGATGATCATCTTCGGGTCGATGGGCTGGCTCAACCCCGCCAACATCATGAACGCTCAGGGGGAGAAGGCGGTAGCAAACTTCGACGAGGACGCGGTGACGATGGCATCCGCGGCCGCCAGAGACTGCACCACCGGCATCGACCGGTCCGAGGTGGGGGGCATCTACTTCGCCACCACGACCGCATCTTACAGGGAGCGCCTCTGCGCAAACCTGATCTCCGGATCGCTGGCGATCAGCGAGAGCGTCAGGACCGCGGACTTCACCGGGGGACTCAAGGCAGGGACGACCGCCTTGATCGCGGCCCTCGACGCGGCCGCCGCCGGCAGCGCCAACAACGTGATTGTTACCGCGGCCGACTGCAGGCTGGGTAAGATGGGCAGCGTCCAGGAGTTCATGTTCGGAGACGGCGCCGGCGCGGTGATGGTCGGAACGGACGACGTCATCGCCGAGTACAAAGGCTCGTTCTCGACGGGCCACGACTTCGTGGACCATATGAGGGGCGCCGACACCAAGTACGATCGTCAGTGGGAGGAGCGCTGGATCCGCGACGTCGGGTTCGGCCAGTTCATCCCCGAGGCGATCAACGGCCTCTGTGAGAAGCTCGGCATGGCGCCCGGCGATTTCTCCAAGATAATCTACCCTTGCTACTACGGCGGCGCCCGTAAGGCCATCAACAAGAAGATGGGGTTCGAGGCGGAGAACGTACAGGACACCATGCAGGCGCAGATTGGCGACACGGGTACGGCCCAGTCGCTGCTCATGTTCTCGAGGGCCCTCGAGGACGCACAGCCCGGCGACAAGCTGCTTCTCGTCTCGTACGGAAGCGGCTGCGACGCGCTTGCCTTCGAGGTCACCGACGCAATCAAGAAGTTCAAGCCGAAGATGGGTGTGTCGGGATCGCTCGCCAGGCGCGCGGACCTCGACAACTACCTGAAGTACCTGGTCTGGCGGGGCATGGTCCCCGCGGAGCTTGGGCTTCGCAGCGAGGAGCAGAGGTGGACCCGCTGGACGCTGATGTGGCGCTCGCACAAGGCGATACTGGGGCTGACAGGCTCGAAGTGCACCGGCTGTGGCGAGCCGCAGTTCCCGCCTCAGAGGATCTGCGTGAACCCCAAGTGCGGCGCGGTGGACGAGAGTGAGCCGATCGTGCTCTCCGAAAAGGGTGGCAAGATATTCAGCTTCACGTCCGACATGCTGGCCGCCACGATCAACCCTCCGTCGATGTATGGGGTGGTCAACTTCAACGGCGGTGGCCGCTACGTGTTCGACTTCACCGACTGCACCATAGACGACCTTGCGGTCGGCGGACCCGTGGAGTTCAGCTTCCGAGTCAAGCACCGAGACGATCAGCACGATATCACGAACTATTTCTGGAAAGCCGTACCAGTAGTTGCAGAGGGGGCGTAATAAATGGCAGAAGGAATCAGGGACAAGGTAGTGATCCTCGGGATGGGTTGCACCAAGTTCGGTGAGCGCTGGGAATCAGCCCCCGAGGACCTGGCGGTCGAGGCCTTTATCGAATGCCTGGAGGACGCGGGAATCGAGAAGAAAGATATCGAGGCCGCCTGGCTGGGCAGCCATATCGATGAGATCAACATCGGCAAGGGCGGCAACTTCCTGGGCATGGCCCTGAAGCTTCCCCTGACGCCGGTGACCCGCACGGAGAACTTCTGTGCCTCGGGCACCGAGGCGTTCCGCGGAGCGTGCTACGGCGTCGCCAGCGGCGCCTACGACATCGCCCTGGCACAGGGCGTCGAAAAGCTGAAGGACACCGGTTACGGTGGACTTCCCGACTCGCCGGCCTTCGGGCAGATGCAGGCCATGATAGGGCCCAACGCATCGGCGCCGGGCTTGTTCGCCCAGCTCGCGACAGCGTACTCGGCCAAGTACAACGTGCCGATGGAGAAGATCAAAGAGGCAATGGCGCACATCTCCTGGAAGAGCCACCAGAACGGCGCGAAGAACCCACGCGCGCACCTGCGCAAGCCCATACCGATCGAGCAGATAATGGGCGCGCCGATGATCGCGTACCCGCTTGGCCTGTTCGACTGCTGCGGCGTTAGCGACGGCTCCGCGTGCGCGATCGTGACCACGCCCGAGATCGCCAAGAAGATGAAGCCGAACCAGGACCTCGTAAGCGTCAAGGCACTGCAGGTGTCCGTCTCCTCGGGAGAGGAAGCGCTCTTCACCGACTGGGACGGCGCAGGCATGCTGACCACGCGCATGGCCGCGAAAAAGGCGTACAAGGAAGCAGGCATCAAGAACCCGCGCGAAGAGATCAGCATGATGGAGGTGCACGACTGCTTCTCCATCACCGAGTTCGCCACCATGGAAGACCTGCAGATATCTGCCCCGGGAACCGCGGCGGATGACATTCTCGCGGGCTTCTTCGACCTGGACGGGCAGATCCCATGCCAGCCGGACGGCGGGCTGAAGTGCTTCGGCCACCCGATCGCGGCGTCAGGGCTGAGGATGCTGTTCGAGATGTACAACCAGCTTCTGGGCCGCTGGCCCGAGGACCGCGCGGTGAAGGACCCGAAGTTCGGGCTCACCCACAACCTCGGCGGCGTGCCGAACCAGAACGTGTGCAGCATCGCGATAGTCGGCAAGAACTAGCAATAGAAGGGGTCGAAACTCCTGTAATAGAGATAGCGAGGGCGGGCGCGATGCCCGCCCTTTCGCTGTGCAGAGAGCAGCGCGCCGATGTTAACTACGTCCGCTTCAAGGGCAAAATCAGAGGAGCTTCTTCACTCCGGACCCGACCCGCTCGTAGGCGAAGTCGAACGGCGTCTCGCCTGTGAGGAAGCGGTCGAGGTCCTCGCCGTTGTAGAGCTTCATGATTATCTGCCGCACCTTGTTGGTGATGAGGTCGAGGAGCTGCTTGTTCACCGGCTTGTCGTAGAGGTCGCCGAAGTCGAGCGGCACGCCGATGCGGCACGCCGCGCGCTTGTACATGACCGACGAGTAACCCTGTCCCGCCTCCGGGTGCTTGACGAGCTTCTCCACCAGGGGGCCGGGTATCTTAGGCATCCGGCGCTCCGACACTCCGATGACCGTGCAGGGGATGACCGGCACCCGCGCATCCAGCGCAAGCCGCGCGAAGCCGGTCTTGAACGACTTGATCTTGTCGACCTTGCCCGGGTCGAGGATCGTGTCGCCGCCCTCCGGAAAGATGCCGACGACCTCTTCGTTCTGGAGCAGCTTGAGACCGCGGTTGAGTTCCATCTTCGCGTCTGGCCCGCCCGCAAGGCTAATGGGGAACGCCCCGGTCCACTCGTGCAGCTGCGCGTAGCCAGGGACCTTCCACGACCATGACGCCGCGCCGTAGTTGATGTACCTGTTGCGGACGGAGTAGGCGAGGATGACCGGGTCCAGACTGGAGCGGTGGTTGCAGACGATGAGCGCCGCGCCAGTGTCCGGGATATTCTTCTGTCCCTCGATCTTGAGGTGCAGTCGCATCTTTACCATCGGCCCGATGACGAAGCGCAGCGTCTCGTAAAAGAGCATCTGGTTGGCGTCCATGTGTACCACTCCCCTGGATCCCAGCGCAAAGAGTGGATTCATTATAACGGAAGGGAGCCTGTTTCAATCCACGAAATAGACG
>DAIQAV010000090.1:0-9303 GCA_036781505.1 Candidatus Anoxymicrobiaceae bacterium
TGCTCCAGAAGGCCCGCAGCGAGATCGGCACGATGATCCAGGAGACCTCGGAAGCATTGAACCCTTCGCTGACGCTCGCCCAGCAGCGGGATAAAGTGACCGAAGTGTTGGAGAAGCACAAGGGGAAGATGCCGGGCCCTGAGTCCTTTCCAACGCAACCGAACATGCAACGTGCGGTGGCCGCTCAGAGGCTGAAGAAGACCCTGGAAGGCCAGCTCAACGATCTCGTCGAGCCCGCGATCGATTCGTCCGCGGCCTTCGTGTCCCAGATGTACCAGAGAGCTATTGGCGATCTCTACGGATTGCGGGACTTCCAGAAGTACGTTGCGGAGCACACGGTCGCAGAAGGCGCGAAGATCAACCCCTCGAACCCGCCTGATCAGATGCAGCCAAGTGCACAGCAGAGGTTCCAAAGCGATCTCAGTGTGAACATCACTTACGATCCGGCGACCGGGGCTATAAAGTACATCCTGGGCGAGCACGAGCCCGACTATATGCTTTCAAATTCTACTCCAGCCCAGATCGGGAACCAGTTCGTCCTGGACGCCAGGTACTGGCTGACCCAGGGCGACGACTCCCTCCTGGACGACGCCAACATCTAGAGTTTCTGTCATCCCTCACAGTGTACGCGTGGTCACTCATGACACGAGCAAAAGCCTTGACTCGAGGCAGCGATCCCCACAGAATAGTAATATCAGATAATTCTGATAATTCTGATTGGAGCGTGATACGATGGCCAGGAAGCAGGAAGCCTGCTGCCCGCCCGAGACCGACGTGACCGCCTCGAAAGTCGCCTCGGTCCTCAGCATCGACGAGCGAGGGCAGATGGTCCTCCCCAAGGACCTGAGGAAGCGCGCCGGCATAGGCCCGGGGGACAAGCTCGCGGTCGTGACCCACGAGAGGGACGGAGAGGTCTGCTGCCTGACCCTCATCAAGGTCGATTCCCTGACCGAGATGGTGAAGGGCGTGCTTGGTCCGCTCATGAAAGACATCATCCCCGAGCTAGGAGAGTGAGATGCAGGAGCAAGAGGAAATGGTCGAGACTGAGTCGTGCTGCGGAGAGCCGTCCCCGCAGGCGGAAAAGAAACTCTGCTGAGGCCCTCCCGACACTCCGGGTCCGGAGGAACTGAAGGGGATCGCGGTGACGAGCTCGAGGATCACCGGCGTCGACCGGCTGATACACGCGCTGGCGAGAGCCGGCGTGCGCCGCAACGAGTGGCGCGTCAGCCCCGGCCTGTACAGGCTGGGGGCCGCGGGGCCCGACTCGCCCGTGTTTGTGAGCGCCAACTACAAGCTCTCGTTCGACGCGCTTCGCGAGGCGCTGGACGGGATCGACTGCTACATCATGGTCCTTGACACCAAGGGCATCAACGTCTGGTGCGCCGCCGGAAAGCGCACGTTCGGCACGGACGAAGTGGTCTACAGGATCGAGAGGACCGGGCTCGCCGAAGTCGTCGAGCACCGCCGCCTGATACTGCCACAGTTGTCCGCGACGGGCGTCGCCGCGCACGAGGTGCGCGAACGCTCAGGCTTCAGGGTGACATACGGGCCGGTGCGAGCGAGCGACATCAAGGAGTTCATGGAGTCCGGCAAGGCTTCCGACGAGATGCGCCTGGTCAGGTTCGACCTCAAGGACCGCGCGGTCCTCATTCCCGTCGAAGCCAAGTCGGCGCTACCCATCGCGCTCGGCGCTTCGACGCTGGCGGCCCTTGCGGGTGACCCGGTGGCGGCCGCGGGCATCACCGCGGCGTCGTTCGCGGGGTTCGCGGGCGTCCCGGCGCTGCTGCCGTGGCTCCCGGGGGAGGACTTCAGCGTCAAGGGGTTCGCGCTGGGAGGACTGGTAGCGCTGGCCGCGGCGATCGCGGCGCTGCGCGACGACGGCTCAAGCATGGGCATCCGGCTCTTGCGGGCGACCTCCTACGCGCTCCTGCTTCCGCCGATCAGCGCCTTCGCCAGCCTGAACTTCACGGGCTGTTCGACGTACACCTCCCCCACCGGGGTGCGCAAAGAGATAGACACCTACGTGCGGCTGATGGCGGGCATGGCCGCCTCCGGATTCATCATGTATGTGGCGCAGCGCGTGGCGCGCGCGGCGAAAGGATAGAGGATGGCTTACTGCAAGGAGAACACGCTCGAATACGACCCCGAGCTCTGCAACAGCTGCGGCATCTGCGCTTCTGTCTGCCCCCACGGTGTTTTCAAAGCCGACAAGGGCAAGGCGCGCCTGGTGGCGCCGTCCGAGTGCATGGAGTGCGGAGCCTGCGCGATGAACTGCTCTGCCGGGGCGATCAAGGTGGACAGCGACGTGGGCTGCGCCGCCGCGATGATGAAGGCCGCTCTCATCGGCCGTGGCGCCTCGAGCTGCTGCAGCTAAACGCAAAACAGGGGTCATCAAACGCAAAAAGGGGACAGTCCCCTTTTTGCGTTTTGCGGGAAAGAGTTTTGCCCCCTTTTTTGCGTTACTCGAGCTCTTCGATGATCCTCTTGAACGCCTTCACACCGGCCTCGCGGCCGACCTGGTCGAGCGTCGTGAACTCGAGCGCGTCATAGGGGCAGAACTCCACGCACTTGGGGCCGCTCTCGCCCTCACAGAAGTCGCAGGCAAACACGACCTTCTTGTCCCAGTCGAGCTTCAGCGCGCCGAAGTTGCAGGCCTCGATGCACCAGCCGCACCCGTTGCACTTGTCCTTCTCGACCTGGACCGAGCCGTCTTCCACCATGATTATCGCGTCCCTGGGGCACGCTTTGATGCAGAGCGGCTCCTCGCACTTGCGGCAGGCGATGGCTATGTCGAACGTCGGCTCGATGCGCACGTGCCTGATGCGTGACTTCGACCAGTTGACCGTCTTCTCGTGGAAGATGGAGCAGACGTACTCGCAAAGCTCGCAGCCCGAGCACTTGTCCGTGTCACACACGATTATCTTCTTGGCTTCCATCTTTCAAACCCCCAGGCTGACGTCGAGGCCGAGCTCCTCCAGAAGGGCCTTCGTCGGTATGCCGTCCTCGGTCCAGCGCCTCTCCTCGTAGTAGCCGGAGAGCGCTTCATCGTACTGTTCGCGCAGGATGATGGCGCCGTCGCTCACGTCGTCGTACATCTTCTCGTCGAAGGCGCGCGGCGGCGGGTAGTCGTCCGTTCGATGCGCGCCGAACTTCACGTTGAACAGCTTTGCCATGTTGTGGATGCGCTCCCCCGTCTTGATCAGCTCGTCGGAGGTCACATCCCAGCCGGTCACCAGGTTGATTACGCGGCAGAACTCGTCGTTGTCCTTGTAGATGCCGCGGGTGAACTTGCAGATGATCATCGAATCGATGACGGCGTAGAGGTTCTCGCCGTCGAAGACGACCTTGCCCCTGGAGCGGTCCAGCGCATAGCGGTCGACCAGACCCTTGACGTCGGGCTGGTAAGAGCCCGACCGCAGGTAGCAGGCGCCGCGCACGCTGGTCGCGAACCCCAGGGTCGCCGTCTGCAGCGAGCGAAGCGAGTACGCGCCCCACTCCAGCTTCTTGTTGACCATAGCGAACTCGGAGCCTTTGCCAAGCCTCTCGGCGGCCCTGGCGGATCCGTCGGCGAGAAGCGCCCCGAGCTTCCCCTCGCGCAGGCACATCACCCGGACCGCCTCGACCATCGCCGCGTCGTTGCCGAAGCGCAGGTCGAGCCCGTCGGTGTCCTCGCGGGTCAGCAAGCCCTTCTCGTAGGCCTCCATCGCCCAGCTCACTGTGACGCCCGCCGAGATCGTGTCGATCCCCAGCGTGTCGCAGAGCTGCACAGCCTTGGTTATCGCGCCCAGGTCGGAGACGCCGCAGTTGGGGCCCAGCAGCTCCAGCGACTCGTAGTCGACGGACGAGACCGCGCCCGCCCAGGGCCCTTCCTTGACCACGTTGATGTGGTCGCAGGCGATCGGGCACGACGGGCAGGCCATGACCTTCTTGACCATGGTCTCGAGCATCCTCTCGCCGGAGCACTCCTCGGCCCGGTCGAAGGTCCCCTTCTGGAAGTTGTTGGTCGGCAGGCACCCGAGCCGGTTGTGGACCAGGACGTTCGCCGGCGTGCCCAGCACCCGGTACTTTTCCGTGGCGGGCCCGCGGCAGCGCTGGTAGAGGTCCTTGCACAGCCCGAGCAGCTCGTCCAGGTGGGCGACCTCGATGCTGCCGGTTCCCCTGATGGCGATGGCCTTGAGGTTCTTGGAGCCCATCACGCAGCCCATGCCGGAGCGCCCGACCTGCCGGTTGCGGTCGTTGGTGACGTTGGCCAGGCAGGAGAGCAGTTCGCCCGCCGGGCCAATGGAGGAGACCCTGATCTCCTCGTCGGAGAGCTCCTCGCGGATCATCTCCTCGGTGTCCCAGGTAGTCTTGCCCTTGAGGTATTCCGCGTCGCGAAGCTCGGCGTGTCCGTTCTGCACATACAGGTACTTGAGGGAGTCGGCCTTGCCTTTGATCACGATGCCGTCCCAGCCAGCCGCCTTCAGCTCCGAGGCCGGACCGCCCGAGGCGATGCCGAACCCGATGAAGCTGGTGGCCGGAGAGCGTGCTCCCATGATGTACTTGGATGACACGGGCACCGGCGTGCCCGCCACCGGCCCTGTCCAGAAGCACAGGACGTTCTCCGGCGAGAGCGGGTCGGCCCCTTCCGGCACCTCGTTATAGAGAGTGTGCGCCACGAAGCCGTAGCCACCCAGGAACTTGCGCGCCGTCTCCTCGGAGAGAGTGTCGGTCCGGATCTCCCCGGTGGTCATGTCCACCCTCAGGAACTTACCGGTGTATCCTTTCATCATCCACCTTCTTGTCGGCCTGCTTGCTTACATATCGTTGCCGGCGAGACGCCGGCGCTATTATCCTCCACCGAGCAGAAGCGCGAAGGCCACCCTGTCCCCCGGCACGATCTCCAGCGTGTCGAGGCTCCTGGGGCTCGCGATCCTGTTGTTCACGATGACCGTAGTGTTCTTCCTCCTGGCCTGCTCGGTGAACTCCTCACCGAGCTCGGCGCCCAGCCTATCCAGCAGAGCCCCGTAGCCCAGCGGCCCGTCGACCTCGAGGTCGCGCTGACGGCCGAACTTGCGGAACGGCCCGAACAGCTCGATTATCAGCGAGCCCTTCGCGCCGCTAGCCATGGCTGTCACCGTAAGTGACCTCGCCCGGCTCCGCGCCGGCCTCGCGTGCCGTGGGCTCCAGCCCTACGGCCCTGTCGGTCTCCATCTCGCTCATCAGGCGGCTGCGGCCGCCCGAGAGGAAAGCTCCCACCTTGCACGCCGCCGCGCTCCCGTGAGTAGCGGCGTCGGGAATGTCCTTGGGCCCCTGGCAGACGCCAGCGATGAAGATACCCTCGCGGCGTGTCTCGGCCATCCCGTCCGTCGGGTGCCTCTCGCTCAGGAAGCCGTAGCTGTCCTTGCGCAGGCCCAGCACGTCGGCGATCCTGTCGGTCCCGGCTGAGGGCTCGAGACCGCTCGCGAGCACCACCAGGTCGACCTCATTGCGGACGATGCCGCCCGCCTGAGGGTCCTCGTATACGACTATGGGGTTGTTGGTGGTGCGGTTCACGTGCACCGACGGTATAGCCCTCACAAACTTCATGCCCTCCTCCACGGAGCGCTGGTAGAGCTCCTCGAAGCCCTTGCCGCAGGCGCGCAGGTCGTTGAAGAAAACCGTGACGTCCGCGCCCGGCGCGTGCTCCATCACCAGCCGGCCGCCCTTGACCGAGGCCATGCAGCAGAAGAACGAGCACCAGGGGTTGTTCCCCAGGTCCCTCGAGCCGACACACTGGACGAACGCCACCGAACGGATGTGGCGGCCGTCGGGCCTCACCAGCTCGCCCTCGGTGGGGCCGCCGGCGTTGCATAGGCGCTCGAACTCCATGTTCGTCACCACGTTCTCCAGCTCGCCGTAGCGAAACTGCTTCATCGCCGAGGGGTCGAACACCTTGCCTCCGGTGGCAACCACTATCGCGCCGACTTCGATCTCCTCCGTCGTGCTCTGCTGCGACAGGTCGATGGCGTCCAGCAGGCATGCCTGCATGCAGAGCCCGCACTCGACGCAGCGGTCCCTGTCGATCATGTACTTCAGCGGCGCGGCCTGGGGGAACAGCGCGTATATCGCCTTACGCGGCTTGAGGTTCTGCTCCCAGGCGTGCGGCACCGTTATCGGGCACGCGTCCACGCAGGTGCCGCACCCGCTGCACTTGGATATGTCCACGTACCACGGCTTGCGCTCGAGGGTGACCGTGAAGTCGCCCGCTTCGCCCGTCACCGCCTTGACCTCCGTGTTGGTCACCAGTTCTATCCTCTTGTGCTTAGCTGACTCCACCAGCTTTGGGCCGAGGATTCATATGGAGCAGTCCATGGTCGGGAACGTCTTGTCGAGCGCGGCCATGATGCCGCCGATCGACGGGTCGCTCTCGACCAGGACGACCTGGTAACCCTGCTCCGCGATGTCGAGCGCGGCGTACACGCCGCCCACCCCTCCGCCGACCACCATGACCTTCGGCAGCGGCGCCGCTCCCAGCACCTTGCCGGTGACCATGATGACCTCGGAGAGGATGTGGTTCGCGAGCTCCTTCGGCTCCCCCTGCATCCGGAACGAGAAGAACTGCCACTCGGGGTCGAGCACGCCCTCGAAGACCTCCCTGCCCAGCTGCCGCGGGCAGATGAGCACGACGCTGTCGTCGTCCGGCGGGCGGTCGTAGATGAACCGCTGGCCGGCCGGCGAGCAGAGGTCGCGGTGGGAGTGGACGTCATAGCCCATGCCCTCGAGGTAGTTGCCCAGCAGGCCGAGGTCCGCCAGCCTCTCGCTCTCGGTCTCGCAGATGAACGCGACAGGGCTCATGTCTTCACCCTCTCGAGTTGTTCCGCCATCTCTTTCATCACCTTCTGGAAGACGGACCCCTCGGCAGAGGATATCCACTCGAGCCTCAACCGCTCCGGGTCTATCCCCTTCTCAGGGAGCACCTTCCTCTTTATCTTCTCCAGCATCTCTTCGCACTGGATGTTGCCGTTTATATAGTGGCAGTCCCCCGGCGGGTGGCAGCCGCCGACGAACACCAGCCCCGCGCCCTTGTCGAAGGCGCGCGTGATCATCTCCTCGCTGATCCTGCCCGTGCACATCACCCGCACCAGCCTCGCCGAGGCCGGATACTGCAACCTGCTGACCCCTGCCTGGTCAGCTCCGCCGTAAGTTCACCAGTGGCACACGAGTGCCAGGATCTTTCCGCCGGGGTCCTCCTCGAGCGCGGCGTCGATCTGCGCCAGTATCTGCTCGTCCGTGAACCCCTGCGCCTCGATCGCTCCCTGCTTGCATCGCGCCACGCACACGCCGCAGCCCTTGCAGGACGCCTCGACCACGCGGGCCCGCTTCTTCATCTTGCCGTCGACCTCTACCTCGTCGGTGACCACGGCGGAGAACGGGCACTTCTTCACGCAGACCAGGCATCCGTTGCACTTGGACTGGTCGATCTTCGAGATTATCGCGTCCAGGGTTATCCGCGGCTTGGTCAGCAGGCCCAGGCACTTTGCCGCCGCTCCGCTAGCCTGCAGCAGCGAGTCGCCGATATCCTTGGGGAACTGGCAGGAGCCGGCGAGCATCACGCCATCGATGGCGGTCTCCAGAGGCCGCAGCTTGGGGTGCGCCTCCATGAAGAACCCGTCCGCGCTCGCCGGGACCTTCAGCATGTCCCCGAACTTCTGCGCGTCGTCGGGCCGCTCCATGCCCGTCGCCAGGACGACCATGTCGACGGCCTGCGTGGTCTCCTCCCCCAGGAGCTCGTCGTGCGCCCGGACCACCAGCCTGTCGCCTTCGGCGGTCACGCCGCTCGGCTTGGAGCGCATGAAAGAGACTCCCAGGTCGCGGGCCTTGCGGTAGAAGTCCTCGTGCTCCTTCTTATATAGACGGATGTCGTCGTGATAGACCGAGACCCTCATCTGGGGGAACCGCACCTTCAGCGTCACGGCCTCTTTCAGGGTCGTCATGCAGCAGGTGCGCGAGCACCAGGGGTGCTCCTCGTCGCGCGAGCCGACGCACTGGATGAACGCGACGCTCTGCGCCTCACGGCCGTCGCTGCGCCTCACCGCGCGCCCTCCGGTGGGCCCGTTGCCGGCGAGCATCCTCTCGACCTCCAGCGCGGTGAATACATCACCGGCGCCGTCGTAGCCCCACTTGTTGCCCTCGCCGGGAACGTACACGTTGGACCCTATCGCCAGGACGATCGCGCCTACGTCGATCTCCTCGGTGCTGTCGGGCGCCTCCAGGTCGATCAGCTCCCTGGGGCAAGCCGTCACGCAGGCCCCGCATCCGTTGCAGGCCTCGCGGTCTATGGTGTAGCGGTGAGGGAGAGCCTCGTCGTGCGGCAGCGAGATCGCCCTGCAGGTGGTGAATCCCATCTGGAACCTGTCGGGGACCTCCACCTGGCAGACTTCGGCGCACTTGCCGCAGGCGTCGCACTCGTCGCCGACCGGGTGCGCCCTGATCTTGAGGCGGGCCTTGAAGTTGCCCACGTAACCGCTGATGTCCTCGACGTCGGTATCGGTGTAGACCGTTATGAGCGGGTTGTTAAGCGCCATCATGATGAGCGGGGTCAGGACGCACGATATGCGCTCGAGCCTGTCGAAGATCCTGTTGAGCTGGTTGCCCCTGCCGCCCATGTGCGGGAGCTTCTCGACCAGGCTCACCGGGTAGCCGGAGCGCGAGATGTCCAGCGCGGCCTGCAGGCCCGCGACTCCGCTGCCGATCACCAGCGCGCGGGAGGTCACCGGGACGACCCTGTCCTGAAGCGGTCGCGCCAGCGCCACCGAGGCCACGGCCATCTTGATCTGGTCCTTTGCCTTGGCGGTCGCCCCTTCCTTGTCCTGCATATGGACCCAGGAGCAGTGCTCCCTGATGTTCACCATCTGGAAGAGGTAGGGGTTCAGCCCGGCCTCCGCGCAGACCGTCATGAAGGTCGGCCCGTGCATCTTCACCGAACAGGCCGCCACCACCACGCGGTTCAGCCCGAACTCCGCTATGTCGTCCTTGATCTGTATCTGCCCCGGGTCCGCGCAGGAGTACATGTTCTCGCGGGAGACCACCACGTTGGGCAGCCCCGCCGCGTACTCGGCCACGGACTTGCAGTCCACGGTCTGCGCGATGTTGAGGCCGCAGTGACAGGTGTAGACCCCTATCTTTATCTCTTCGGTGCCCTGTGCGGGCTCTTCAGCTTCAGCCATTAGAGTCTGGAATCCTTTATGAGCTCGGTCAGCTTCTTCACGCTTCCCTCGCTCTGCGAGAGGTAGCGCCTGTTCTCGGTGAGCAGCCTGTCGATGGCCCTGCTCCAGACCGCCG
>DAIQAV010000091.1:0-9273 GCA_036781505.1 Candidatus Anoxymicrobiaceae bacterium
GACCAGGAAGCCCGCCGAGCAGGCTGAACCGATCAAGGCGGAAGAGGAAGCGGCCGAAGAGGACGAAGAGGCCGAGGCTCCCAAAGCCGAGCCTGCCGCGCCGGAGGAGATCGCGGCCGAGGCGGTTCAGGCCCCCGCGACGGCTGAGGTAGAGACTCCCGAGGCACCCACGGCGGAGACAGCGCCGGCCGAAGAGGAGAAGCCGCCGATCATCATCCACGACTCCCCTGCGGAGCCCCCGGCCGCCAAGGAGGTCGAGCCGGCGCCCGGCCAGAGCCTGGTCGATTACTACAAGTCCCTCGCGCTCAAGGAAGCAACCGACAACGACAGGCTGCTGGCCTTCCAGGAGACCGAGCAGAAAAAGAAAGCCGAGCGCCGAGCCGACGATGCGGAGCGAGCGCTCGATGTCGCGGCGGCCGAGGCCGAGTCCAGGGCCGACGACATGGAGGAGTTCGAGGAGCCCGGCGACATCCCGATGGAGTGGGCCGGTCACCTGTCGCGCCTGAGGGGCGGGACCAAGAAGTCTTCCGGTCAGAGGGGCGGCCTGGGCCGCCTCGACGAGGACCTCGAGATGCCGCCTGAGAGCGTCATCGAGGAGCCGGAGCCGGCCGTCTCATCAGAAATAGCGCCGGCCGAGGTCGCCGAGGAGCCTGCCGAGACCGTGCCGGCCGAGGTGGCAGAGGCGGTCCCGGAGCCCGTGCTCCTGGCGATGCCGACCGAGAGCGTCATCGAGGAGCCCGAGCCGGTCGTCTTACAGGAGCCGGCCGTTGAGGCGGCCGAGCCCGAGGCGCCGGTAGAACTCGAGACTCCTGCCGAGGAGCCGGAAGTGATGGCCGTCGAGGCGGTCGTGCCCGAGGAGGCCGAGACCGAGGTTCCCATCGCCGAGGAGTTCGACTTCTTCGAGGCCGCCGATGCGATCGAGGAGGAGATCGAATCCGAGTCATTCGATGTGCCGCTGATCGACGAGACCGAGCAGGCCCCGCCCTTGCCCACGGAAGAGGAGAGAGAGAGGCTTCTGCAGGTCTCGCTACAGCCGCGTGACCTGAGCAGGGAAGAACTGCTGGCTTTCGACCGGCCGACCTACCCCATCGTCGAGTCGAGAGAGCCGCAGCGCGCGGAGGAGGCGACCGTCGAGGAGCAGGCCGAGACCACGGCCGAGGCTGGACCCGAGCCCACGTCTGCGGCCGCGGAGGCGGAGCAGAGCGAAGCCGGTGGGCAGGTCCTGCAGTTCGGCAAGGCGGAGCCTGAGGCCGAGTTCGTCCTGGAGGGGGGTGCGCCGGTCATCGACGGCGATGACACCTTCGAGCTGGTGACCGCGGAAGACCTCGACGTGGAGATCGCCCCCGAGGAGGTGGCCGAACCGGTCACCGCCGTCGAGGAAGCCGAGGTGCTCCTTGAAGGCTCCGATGCCGAAGTGCTGCAGCTCGAGGAAGCCAGCGCGTCAAGGGACGAGGGTGTTCCTCCTCTGGCCATAGAGCCGGAGGAAGAGACTGCGCGGGGCGCCGCGGAGGAAGCCGAAGTCATCCCGATCGATTCGCTGAGGCCGCAGGCCGCGCCGGAAGTCGCCGAAGCTCAAGAGCCAGCGGAGCCGGCCGTCGAGGAGACCGCTTCGGCCGGGCCAGCGGAGGAGATCGCGGCTCTCGAGGAGCAGATGCTGGAGGCCGCCGACGTCGACGAAGAAGTGACCGCGGTCGACGAGGGCGGAGCGATCGTGACCGAGGAGATCGTGTTCGGCGAGACCACGGAGGCCGGTGTGGCCGCGCCGCTCGAGGCTGAGGCGATGATAATCGACTCGGAGCCGGCGACTTTTGTCACCGGAGGGGCGTCCGATGACAGCTTTAACGCCGAGGCCGTCATGTTCGATGCTGAGCCCGCGACTCTGGGGGGCTCGCAGGAGCCCGCCACGGCGGAGCAGGTCGGGGTCGGCGACCAGGTTTCCGACGATTTCTTCGACCAGATCGATGCCCTTCGCGAGATCACCGGCGGCGACACTGGTGCCGCCAAGGGACAGCAGGTCGAAGAGCTCGAACCCGAGCCGGTCATCGAAGAGGAGATCGGCCAGGTGGAGGTTGCCGCGTCGCCCGAGGCCGCACCGGAGCTCGAGGAAGAGGACGAGGAAGGGCCCGGGATGATCGTGCGCGGCAAGCGCGGCGCGGGCACCAGCCTGGTCGACCTGGAGACCTTCGAGCTGGAGCAGGAGCTGCTAGAGCTCGCCGGCGGAGTGCAGGACAAGAAGCGCCACATCCCGATGAGCGAGAGGCAGGGCGCCGGCGAGAAGAGTAAGAAGGAGAAGAAAAGCCGCAAGGGATCAAAAGAGGTGGACAAGGGGTCCGTTAAGAAGATTATTGACGACCTCAAGAAAATGTAGCGGCGAGGGAGGGATTGCTTGGAGCGAGTCTTCAAGATAGTGGTGACCGGTCCGTTCAACTCGGGTAAGACGACGTTCATCAGTGCGATAAGCGAGATCGACGTGGTCTCCACCGAGCGCAAGACCGGAAGCGGGCGCAAGAAGTGCAACACCACTGTCGCGATGGACTTCGGCCGTATCACCTTCCCCGACGGGTACGTGCTCCATCTCTACGGGACCCCCGGCCAGGACAGGTTCGACTTCATGTGGGAGATCCTGTCGGAGGGGATGCTGGGCTACGTCGTTCTGGTCGATGGAAGCAAGCCCGACACCTTCGACGAGGCCGAGGGGATAGTTGCGGCGTTCAAGGCGATGTCCGACAAGCCGTTTGTTCTGGTGGTGACGAGGTCCGACAGAAAAGACTGCTTGTCCGCGGACAAGGTGAGAAAAAATATTGACCACATCGCAGATGTGGATATCGTTAGATGTGACGCGAGAAAGTTGGGCGACGTCAAAGACGTTCTCCTCGCGTTACTCGAACGGGTTATGGAGAGGGCCGAAGCCCTGGAGAGAGCCGGGTGAGCGCTTCCCGCGGCAGGGCGGCGCGCGGGCCGGACCCTCTGACTGGAGAGCATGATGCACATAGACGGAAGCACGCGACTGGTGGGGATCATAGGGAATCCGCTTGACCACTCGCTCTCGCCCACGATCCATAACGCCGCATTCGATTACCTGGGACTCAACTGGTGTTACGTGCCGCTTCTGGTGGAGGAGGGAAACCTCTCCGCCGGCGTCGACGGGATAAAGGCCCTTCGGTTCGCGGGCGTCAACGTGACGATGCCCTTCAAGACTGAAGTGCTGCCGCTGCTCGACGAGGTCGCGATGTTCGCGGAGTCGGTGGGCGCGGTCAACACCATCCTCATCGACAAGGGGAAGCTGATCGGGTACAACACCGACGGGCGCGGCTTCTACACCGCCCTGGTCCGCGACCTCGGCTACGACGTGAAGGGCAGGAGGGTGCTGGTGCTGGGCGCGGGCGGCGCGGCGCGCAGCGTCACGGTCTCGCTCGCCCTGGCGGGGTGCCAGTCCATCGTGATCGTCAACAGGTCGCCTGAGAGGAGCAGGCAGCTCGCCGAGATAATACTCAAGAGCACGCCGGACATCGACGTGACCTGGTTGTCACCGGACGACAATTACGACATAGTGCTTGCGGAGTCCGACTTGATAATAAACGCGACGCCTCTTACGACTTTCAACGGCTCGTTGCGTGTGCCGGTCTCCCTGTTGAACAAGAACCAGATAGTGTGCGACCTGAACTACTCGCTCTACCAGCCGCCGCTGCTTCAGGAGGCGGAGGCTCGCGGGGCGCGGGTGATGGACGGCAAGGGCATGCTGCTGTATCAGGCGGCTGCCGCGTTCGAGATATGGACGGGCCTCGACGCGCCTGTCGAGGTCATGAGGGTCGCCCTGTTGCGTGCGCTGGAAGAGGCGCACATATAGAGCCCGGCCGGCTCCGCGCCGGACGGGGATGAGATGACTGAAAGGGACCGATGGAGAAGCCGAAACAGGACCGCCTGGGAAGGCTCCTGCTGGAGAACAAACTCATAAACGAGGAGCAGCTCGACGAGGCGCTCGAAGAGCACTCGACCACGGGCAAGTCGCTCGGCCGCGTGCTCATCGACAAGGGAGTCCTCACCGAAGGTCAGCTCACGTCGGTGCTGGCCGAGCAGATCGGGATACGTTACGTCGACCTCAACAACTACCCGATCGATCCCGCCGCCACCACCCTGGTGGACGCGGGTCTCGCCCGCAGGTACATGGTCATCCCGATCGACTACGAGGACAGCAAACTGATGGTGGCCATGGCGGACCCCACCAACGTGTTCGCCCTGGACGACCTGCGCATCATGACGGGTATGGAGATACTGCCCGTGGTCACGACCAAGGACGACATCTCAGCCGCTATCGGCCGCTATCTGCACGCCACGGCGGACATGGACGACACCCTGGAGGACTTCCCCGCGCTGGAGGACCTGGCCGGCGAGGAGGACGATGAGGACCTGCAGGAGGCAGGCGAGGAAGCTCCGATCGTCAAGTACGTGAACCTTATCATCAGCGAGGCCGTGCACGAGGGCGCCAGCGACATTCACATCGAGCCGGGTGAGAAGGACGTGCGGATACGGTACAGGATAGACGGCGTGCTGCGTGAGACCCGGAGGTCACCGAAAAGGATACATCCTGGAATCGTCTCCAGGCTCAAGATCCTCGGCAACATGAACATCGCCGAGAGGCGCGTCCCGCAAGACGGGCGCTTCGCAGTGGAGGTCGCGGGCAAGCACATAGACGTCCGCGTCGCTTCCGTCCCCACCGTCCACGGCGAGAAGATCGTGCTGAGGGTCCTTGACCGCACCAGCATCCTCATGTCGCTGTCCGAACTCGGGCTCTCGCCCGTGCCCCTGAAAATGTTCAGCGACTCTTTCCAGAAGCCGTACGGCACCTGTATCGTGACCGGCCCCACCGGCTCCGGCAAGACCACCACGCTCTATGCGGCGCTCACAGAGCTCAACAGGCGAGAGGTGAACGTCATCACCGTCGAGGACCCGGTCGAGTACCAGCTCAGGGGCACCAACCAGGTACAGGTCAACGCCAAGGTTGGCCTCACCTTCGCTGCGACCTTGCGTTCGATCCTGAGATGCGACCCCGACATAGTCATGATCGGCGAGATCCGTGACTCCGAGTCGGCCAAGATGGCCATCGAGTCGGCACTGACCGGCCACATGGTCCTGTGCACCCTGCATACCAATGACGCGCCGTCCGCGATAACCCGAATGATCGAAATGGGCGTCGAGCCCTTCCTCATCGCGTCCGCCGTCGACAGCGTCGTCAGCCAGAGGCTCGCGCGTAAGCTTTGCACGAGGTGCAGACAGGAGGCCGTCTACGAGGCCGAGTACCTTCAGAAGATTGGCTTTCCGCCTGACAACGGAGAGACGGTGACCGTCTTCAAAGCCAACCCCAAGGGCTGCCCGTTCTGCAACCACACAGGCTTCAGGGGCAGGATCGGAGTCTACGAGGTGCTCTCGATCGACGAGCAGGTCGAGAAGGTCGTCGTCAACATGGGGACGGCGCGAGAGATAGCCGTGCTGGCGCGCGACAAGGGCATGGTGCCGCTGCGCCAGGATGGTTTCAATAAGGTCAAGCAAGGTATAACCTCTATTGAAGAGGTCCTCAGGGTAGTTATGTAAGCCGTAACCAATCGGAGGTGCACTGTGGCACAGCAAGGTTTGAGGCTGGACATCAATGAGATGTTGGAGGAAGTGATCAAGCGGGGCGCTTCCGACCTGCACATCACGGTAGGCGTGCCTCCGGTGCTCAGGATCAACGGTGTGCTGCAGCGCATGGACATGCCTAAGCTGACCAGCAATGACACTCGTGAGATGGTGTACAGCATCCTCACCGCCCGCCAGCGCGAGGCCCTCGAGACCAACCTGGAGTTCGACCTTTCCTACTCGGTCCCCGGCAGCGCACGCTTCCGCGTGAACGCCTACTTCCAGAGGAACAGCGTCGGCGCGGCTTTCAGGATCATCCCCTACAGGATAAAGACGATCGAAGAGCTGATGCTGCCGATGGTCGTCAAGGAGTTCGCGAGGCTGCCCAGGGGGTTCATCCTGGTGACCGGCCCGACCGGCCAGGGCAAGTCCACCACCCTCGCCGCCATCATGGACCTGATAAATTCCACCAGGGAAGAGCACATCATCACCATCGAGGACCCGATCGAGTTCCTCCACCTGCACAAGAAGTGCATCGTCAACCAGCGCGAGGTGGGCTCGGACACGCACTCGTTCGCCAACGCCCTGAAGTACGCCCTGCGCCAGGACCCCGACGTCATACTGGTCGGTGAGATGAGAGACCTCGAGACCATCCAGACCGCTCTGACCGCGGCTGAGACCGGCCACCTGGTGTTCGCCACCCTCCACACCCAGGACGCTCCCCAGAGCATCGACCGCATTATCGATGTCTTCCCCACGTTCCAGCAGGCCCAGGTCAGGCTTCAGCTGGCGTCCACCGTACAGGCGATCGTCACCCAGCAGCTCGTGCCCACCAAGGACAGGCGCTCGCGAGTCCCTGCGGTCGAGATTATGATCGCGACCTCGGCAATACGGAACATGATCCGCGATTCGCGCGTCCATCAGATATATTCCGCCATGCAGGCGGGTGGCCAGCTCAGGATGCAGACGATGGACGCGTCCCTGGCGGCGCTCTACCGGGCCGGGCAGATCACTTACGAAACCGGGCTGGCTCGGGCGCACAACAAGGATGACTTCAGGCGCCTGGTAGGCCGATAAGTAAATAGGTTGCCAATAGTAACCAATTACGTGTTAACTTCCGTTTATATAGTTAAGAATAGGTGCTAGCATTACGAGCATGAGGGTGAACGCCGGGCGGTGATGCTGTCCGGATCACGTCGGGAGGTTCTAAATTGGCCACCCAGTTCAATTACACCGTCAGGGACCGCACGGGCCGCGAGATAACTGGCTCGCTGGAGGCCGAGAACTCGGACGTCCTTGCCGGCAAGCTTCGCCAGATGGGCTACTTCGTCGTAAGCGTCGACGAAGTCAAGGTCAGCATGGGCAAGAAAGAGATCCACATCTTCGGTGTGAAGGTGAAGACCGAAGCTGTGACCATCTTCACCCGCCAGTTCGCCACCATGATCAACGCTGGCCTGCCGCTGATCAAGTGCCTGAGCATCCTGTCCCAGCAGACCGAGTCGAGCACGCTGGCGGATGTTATCACCGACTGCCAGAGAGAGGTCGAGGCCGGGCGCTCGCTCTCCGAGGCCTTGAGCAAACACCCGGAGGCTTTCCCCAATCTGTACGTCGCGATGGTCAGGGCCGGTGAGCTGGGCGGCATGCTTGACGACGTGCTGCTGCGGGTCGCCGATCAGCTGGAGCGGGAGGCCGAGATCCGCAAGAAGGTCAAGTCGGCCATGACCTATCCAATCGCCATTCTGGGCCTTTCCCTGATCCTCTTGACGGGCATGATCGTTTTTGTTGTGCCCCGATTCACTGCCATGTTCAAGCAGTTGGGTGGTGACCTGCCGACATTCACCAAGGCACTGGTCGGGATCAGCCATTTCGTCGGCGGCTGGGGAGGCCTCGTGATCATTGCCTGCATCGTCGGCTTCGTGATCGCGGAGAGGCGCTTCAAGGCGACGGATAAAGGTCGCTACGCCATCGACAAGATGAAGTTGCGGCTACCTTTTGTGGGTAGCCTGTTCCACAAGACCGCGATGTCGAAGTTCTCGAGAAGCCTCGGGACGTTGCTCTCCTCGGGCGTGCCCATCCTGGGAGCCTTGGAGATAACCGGTGAGACGACCGGCAACATGGTCGTCACCAGGGCGCTCGAAGACGTACGCGCCGGTGTCAAAGAGGGGGAGACTATCGCCCAGCCGCTCAGCAAGGCCGCGGTCTTCCCGCCGATGGTCACCCAGATGATCGCCATCGGGGAGGAGACAGGTGCCCTGGACGTGATGCTAGGTAAGGTCAGCGAGTTCTATGATACCGAGGTGAACGCCGGAGTGGACAGCCTGACGTCCACCCTCGAGCCGTTGCTGATGATGTTCCTGGGCGTCACCGTCGGTTTGATCGTCATCGCGCTCTACCTGCCGATCTTCCGTGTCATAACGATGATCAAGTAGTTGAACGAGGCAAGGGGAACCATTAAAGTTCTTTGTTCGTCACACCGATAAAAATGTAGAAGAAGAGTATTTTGGTGTGCTGAGAGGAGGTGAATCGAATGAAGAGGCTTCACAGCAGGCAGAAGGGTTTCACCCTTATAGAGCTCATGATCGTTATCCTCATTATCGCAATTCTTGTGGCCATCGCCGTCCCGGTCTATCTGGCCGCGACAAACTCGGCCAAGAGGAGGACCTGCCAGTCCAACCTGAGGACCATTGACAGCGCCATCAATGCCTACAATGGTTTCTACGACATGATGCCTGGCACCGGAACGGTCCTGGAGGTACTTGGCCCGACATGGCTCAAGCGTGACCCTTCGTGCCCGACCAAGAACTTGCCGTACTCGCTGTCAGGTGGTAACACGTCGACGGGGGTACCGCCGGTAACGTCTTGTCCCAGCGGGGTTGGGGATCACACGATCTAGGCAGCATAGATGTTCTCAGAAGGCCGGCCCTTGAGGGTCGGCCTTCTTTCGTTCACCGGCTCATTCGTTCCGGGATAAGCGGGAACAATCACATGCTGGGGGCGTCTATTCTATAATATGACCGTGTTTTCCAAGTGCGAGTGCTATCCGTGAAGCAAGACAAATCAGGATCCCCGGGCCGGCATGACGGCGACAGAGGAACCGTCGACAGCGCCGGAAGGCCGGGCAGGCTCTGGTGGCTATACTCGATACCGCCTGAAGTGCCCATATTCCTCTTCTATCTGGCGCTGACCCTTTTTCTCACATGGCCGTTAATCGCCCACATGAACACCTCGTTTTACGGTTTCTCCGGCGACCAGGCCGGCTCCGCGTGGTTCAGTTGGTGGTACAAGCACGCCTCGGCGTTCGGTGGGACAAATACGTTCAGTCCCATTATCGGTTTCCCGTTCGGCAGCAGGCTCGGTTTTCCGATCGAGCCCCTGAACTTCCTGGTCACGCGGTTTATGCTGATCTTCTTCAACGAGATAATCGTCGGCAACCTGTATGTCCTTGGAAGTTTCTTCCTCTCCGGCGTCACGATGTATTACCTGGTGAGGCACATCTCGCACGACAGGAAGATCGCCGCGTTCGGCGGGTTCGCATACATGCTGGGCGTATATCACGCCTTCTACGCGATGTTTATCATCGGGGCGCTGGGTTCCACGCAGTGGATGCCGCTTTACATTCTGCTCCTGCTGAGATTTGTGAAAGCGCCCACCGTAAAGAAC
>DAIQAV010000092.1:0-9236 GCA_036781505.1 Candidatus Anoxymicrobiaceae bacterium
TTCAAGTTCAGCACGATATTCTTCAAGGACCTGCTCGACGCCTGCGACCGGAACCACATGGCGGTCCTCTGCGAGGGGTCGACCCTGAAGAGCAAGTTCGCCAACGCCCTCACGCTGTTCTTCTGCGAGGCCGCCGGCATCATGAAGAAGCAGGGCAAGCCTTGCATAGCCTACGGGTCCGAGGCCGGGGACATGGACGACTTCGTGAAGAGGATGGGGTCCGACCTCTGCAGCGAGACCTACTTCATCGCCCGCACCCAGCCGTCGCTGGACATCGTGAGGTCCATGGGGCTCAAGGGCCACCTCGGCACCGATACCGCCTGGACCTTCACGCCCGCCGACGCCTCCTGGGCGGCCAACGAACTGAAGGAAAAGACGGGCTGGGACGGCAAGAAGCCGGTGGTAGGGTTCGCGGTGATCGACCCGTTCTGTTGGCCGGTGAAGCCGAGCCTCAAGATGCTGGGCGAGGCCGCACTGACCAAGAACTGGGATGGCCACTTCGAGAAGTACTACTTCTTCACCACCTCGCCCGAGCGCAAGAAGCTCTTCAAGGCTTATATCGACGGGCTGGCCGAGGCGGCCAACCGCTTCATCGAGGCCCACGACTGCCACGTCGTGGCCATCGGCATGGAGGCGCTCGACCTGGGGCCATGCGAGGAGTTCACCTCGCAGATCAAGGGCCCGACCGGCATCTTCAGCTCGCGCTTCTACGACGGCTTCCAGATGACCGGGGTGCTGCATTCGCTGTCGCTGCTGGTCACCTCGCGCTACCACGCCAGGGTCCTCTCCTCCACAGCGGGAGTGCCCTCTATCGCGGTGTCGATGGACGAGAGGCTGTTCAACATCTTCAGCGAGTGCGGGCACGTCGACGAGTACTACCTCAAGACCGACGAGCCGGACCTCGCCAACAAGCTCTTCGGCACCATGGAGAAGTGCTGGAAGAACCGCGAGAAGGTCTCCAAGGAGATACTGGCGTCCATACCCGGGTACCTCGAGATGATGTCCGACATGGGCAAGTTCTTCCGCGGATGGATCGAGGAGAAGTTCCCGGGAATAGAGCTCGGGCCGGAGCCCAAGGACTGGAAGGGCTACCTTCCGGAGCTCAACGACAAGCTCAAGGCCACGCTCAAAAAGTAGGCGGCGGCCCGAAGAGATACCAAACCGTGCGGATGCTTGTGGCGTCCGCACGGGCTCGCACGGAGGCGGAGACGATCAGGACACTGGGAGGATGAGATGTTGAGCGTGGACAACCTGCTCGCATGGGCGGTCCGTGGCACCACGGAGCTCGCGAGCCTGCCGAAGTCGGAGTGCTGGAGGCCCCGGGAGAAACTGAAGATCGTGCTGGTGGGCTACAACGGCAAGCGCAACACCGGCGCCGACGTCCGCGTCGCGGAGATAGTGAAGCAGTTCAACAAGATCCTGGGGCCCGACCGGGTGGAGATCACGATACCGACCCTCAACCCCGACCTCACCAAGGTTTACTTCGAAGGCGACGCCAAACTCTCCAAGCTCAACACCATCTTCTTCAAGGACGTGCTGGACCTCTGCTCGGAGAACCACGTCGCGGTGATCTCGGAGGGCTCCACGCTCAAGAGCCAGTTCGCCAACGCGCTGACGCTCTATTTCTGCGAGGCGTCGGGAGTGATGAAGAAGCAGGGCAAGCCGTGCCTGGCCTACGGCTCCGAGGCCGGCAGGATGGACCACTTCGTGATGGACATGGCCGCCGACATGTGCAGCGAGACCTACTTCATCGCGCGCACCGAGGCCTCCCTGAAGATCATCGAGAGCATGGGCCTGGAGGGCCACGTCGGTACCGACACCGCCTGGACCTTCCCGCCGGCCGACAAGAAGTGGGTCTATGGCGAGCTCAAGTCCAAGACAGGCTGGGACGGCAAGAAGCCGGTCATCGGCATCGCCTGCATCGACCCCTGGTCTTACCCGGTGAGGCCCGACCTGGCCAGGACCGTGAAGTCCGCGGTGGCGCGCAACTGGGAGAACCACTACGAGAAGTTCTACTTCTTCGAGGCCTCGGAGCGCCGCGGCAAGTACCCGGCCTACATGAACGGGATCGCGGACGCGGTCAACAAGTTCAAAAAAGAGAACGACGTCCACGTGGTCATCGTAGGCATGGACTGGACCGACCTCGACGCCTGCAAGGACCTGCAGTCCCGGATCGACGGCAAGCCCTACATCTTCAGCTCGCGCTTCTACGACGGCTACCAGATGACCGGCGTGCTGCACTCGCTGTCGATGCTCATCACCACCAGGTACCACGCGCGCGTGCTGTCGATGACCGGCGGAGTTCCGGCCATCGCCGTCTCGATCGACGAGCGCCTCTACAACATCTACAACGAGTGCGGCCATCTCGAGGACTACTACCTCAAGACCGACGATGAAGCCCTGGGCGAGAAGCTGCTGCCGATGATGGAGAAGCTCTGGAAGAACAGGAAAGCGGTCTCGGCCGACACGCTGGCCCAGGTGCCGCGCTACCTGAAGCAGTTCTCCGACATGGGCAAGTTCTTCCGCGGATGGGTCGAGGAGAAGTTCCCCCGGATCGAGCTCGCGCCGGAGCCGACTGACTGGCTCGGCTACCTTCCGGACCTTCACGACGGCCTGAAGGCGGCGCTGAAGAATGCTAAGTCTCAATAGTTCCGGGAGGTCTGATGGCTGACGTGATAGTGATCGGGGCCGGGTGGGGCGGGCTCACCGCCGCCGCGATCCTCGCTCACCAGGGGCTCGAGGTCGAGGTGCTGGAGGCCACGGCCCACATCGGGGGGCGCTCGTCCTGCGACCGCAAGGACGGCTTCCTGGTCGACTACGGCATCCACATCATCAGCTACGGGTCCGCGGGGCCGGCTGCGCGCGCGCTTCGCGAGATCGGCTACGACATCGACTTCGTCCGCTATGGCAAGCCCCTGCTCTTCATGGAGGACAGGTTCGTGCCGATGCCCACCGGGGTCGGCTCTTTCCTCTCATCGGATTACCTCTCCTGGGCGGACAAGATGATAATCGGGCACGGGGTCCGCAGGCTCATCGTCGCCAACACGACCAAGACCGCCGACGTGCCTCTGCTCAACAAGATACCCGGCAGGAGCCGCAAGGCGGTGACCGACTTCTACCGCGTGCTCTCCTCCATGGGGCTGGTCGACCCGACTATCGAGGTGGCCAGCGCGGGCGAGTTCTCCAAGTTCCTCAGGCGGGCGATGAGAGCGAAAGAACAGGTTGCCTACCCCAGGGGCGGGACGCGGCAGATAAACGAAGCGCTGGCCTCAAAGATAAACGAGTCCGGCAACATCACGTTCAACAGCAGGGTCAAGGAGCTCGAGATAGCCTCCGGCGAGGTCAAGGCCGTGCGGGTTCACGAGGACAAGCTCTCGGCGCGCGCGGTCGTCTTCGCGCTGCCGGTGCAGAAACTGCCCGAGATGGTGGGTGACGCGCTGCCCGCCGATTACCTCGACAGGTGCTCCGGCCTCATTCCCACCGCCGGCATCTCGATCGACCTGTGCCTGAAAAAGCCCGTCTCCGACATCGACAGCTTCATCATCACGCCCGACCCGATCGTCATCGGCCAATTCACCTCCAACATCGACGAGACCACCGCGCCCGCGGGCAAGCAGCTCGCCACGTTCTTCTATCCGCTTCCGATGGAGACGATGGGCGACCGCGCGCGGCTGGACCTCGAGCAGAAAAAGGTCATCGACCTGCTGGAGACGATGTTCCCCGGGATCATGGACGCGGTCGAGTGGGAGCGTGTGCTCCGGCTCAAGACGGTGGACGGTTTCGAACCTCGCGTGGGGCAGACCGACAGGGACCGTCCCGCCACACGGGTCGGCGGCGTCGACAACCTCTTCCTCGCAGGCGACTGTGTGGGGGTCAATGGCAAGGGCGGAGACGTGGCGTTCACCTCTGGAGTCGCGGCGGCGCATGCCGTCCTCGACTTCCTGGGCTAGAGGCCCGCGATGGGCGGGCCCGAGCTGCAGCTTACCGGCGAGCGCACGCTGCCTGGCATCGACCGAGAGAACTACTGGTTCCAGCGCCACCTGGTCGCGTATAACCACGTGATGGATGCCGTCGCCGGCAGGAGCGTCATCGACGTCGGCTGCGGCGAGGGCTACGGGCCGGCGATGCTGGGACAGTCGGCGAGCAAGGTGCTGGGTGTCGACATCGCCCCCGAGGTCGTCGAGCACGCCCGGTTCACCTACGGCACCGCGGAGGTCACCTTCGAGGTCATGGACGTCAACCACCTGGCGGTGGAGGACTCCTCTTTCGACGTGGCGGTCTCCTTCCAGGTGGTCGAGCACCTGGCCGACGAGTCCGGTTACTTCAGCGAGATGGCCCGCGTGCTGCGGCCGGGCGGGACCGCCTACCTCACCACGCCGAACCGCCTGACGATATCTCCGGGCCGCGACAAGCCCATCAACCCCTTCCACCTGCGCGAGTACACCCCCGACGAGTTCGCCTCCGCGCTGGAACCGCACTTCTCCGACGTGCGGATCGAGGGCATGTTGCACGCCGGTTGGCTCGCGCTGAACGAGCGCGCGCGCATAGTGGACTTCATCAAGTTCTACGAGATGGGGCGAGCCAACCCCCGGTACTGGACGCACCGGCTGCTGACTCCGCTGGTGCGGGCTCGCGACTTTCGCATCGGCTCAGGTGACCTCTCCCGCTGCCTGGACATCGTGGCGACCTGCGGCGTAGCCGGGAGTGAGCCCTAGATGAAGGGCTACTTTTCGCTGGTCCTGCACACCCACATGCCCTACGTCAGGAAGAACGGGGTCTGGCCGGTGGGAGAGGACTGGCTCTACCAGGCCATGAGCGAGACCTACATCCCGCTGCTCGGCGCGCTGGCGCAGTTGGAGGGCGAGGGAGTGGGCCCCTGCCTGGCGCTGACCCTCACGCCTGTGCTGTGCGAGCAGCTCGCCGACCCGTATATCCAGGAGCAGTTCGTCGCGCACCTCAAGACGATGCGCGAGCACACGCGCAAGGACATCGACGACTTTACCTACTTCGACGACGAAGCCCGCAAGGGGCTGGCGGAGGCCTACTACGACGAGTACCGCCGCAAGCTGATGGCTTACCTCGCCATCGGGCACGACATCATCGGAGCGCTGACCTCCTTCGAGGCGGGGGGCCTGGTGGAGACCATCGCCTCGTCGGCCACGCACGCCTTCCTGCCCGCCCTGGACGACCGCGGCGTACGCGAGCAGGTCAAGATCGGCATCGAGTCTCACCGCCGTCTGCTGGGCGTCCAGCCCAGAGGCTTCTGGATCCCCGAGTGCGCCTACCGGCCCGGGCTCGAGGATGTGCTCGCGGCCGAGGGCATCGAGTACTGCATCGTCGATTCGTCGGCGCTCGAGGGAAAACACGGTGCGCGCCCTTACAGGATGGGCCGCTCCGCCGTGGTCGCGCTTGCCCGCAGCGACAGAGCGCACGCCAACGCCTGGGACGACATGACCGGCTACCCCACTGATGGCACCTACCTGGATTCCACCAAGTACTACCAGGGCTCAGGGCTCCACTACTGGCGGGTGACCGGGCCCGGCGTCTCGATCGACGCGAAAGAGGTCTACCAGCCGAGTCCCGCCCGGGTCAGGGCGCTCGACCATGCCGGGCACTTCATGGCCGACATCGCCTCCGAGATCGAGGCCGCCGTCGCCGACGGCGCTAGCTCCTGGCACGACCCGCCGCTGGTGCTCGCGGCCTACGACACCGAGTTCCTCGGTCACGGCTGGAAGGAAGGCATCTACTGGCTGGAGGTGGCGCTGCGCTCTTTGGCGGCGGCAGACACGATCAAGCTGACGCTGCCCTCAATATTCCTTGCCGAGAACGCCGAGCGCGACCGGGTCGACCTGGCTCCCACCACCTGGGGCACGGAGAGGGACGCGTCGACCTGGATCAACCCGTCCACGGAATGGATGTGGGCGGATCTGGGGGCGGCGCAGGCGAGGCTAGACGCCCTGCTCGACTCCCTCGGGAGCGACCGGCCGGCCCCTGAAGTGACCCGGGCTCTGCTGCAGGCGCGGCGCGAAGTGCTGCTGCTCGAGTCCAGCGACTGGCCGTACATGGTTGCAAAAGACCGCGCCAGAGACTATGCTATTGACCGGTTTCGTACCCACCTCGAGCGCTTCAAAACGCTTGCGGACGCGCTCGAGAGCGGTGAGGTAGACGGCATAGAGACTGCCTTGAGCGAGATCGAGGAAGCGGACAATCTGTTCGCACAACTCGATCTCGGAGTTGTCTCTGGCCACAAAGGCCCGGCAGGGTCATAAAGGGAGTGGGCATGCGGGTATTGCTTCTGAGCTGGGAGTACCCACCGCGCATCATCGGGGGTCTGGGTAGGCATGTCTATCACCTGGCGACGTCGCTGGCGGCCCAGGGGGTCAATGTGCACGTCGTCACCAAGGACCACCCCGGCTCGCCCGAATACGAGGAGTCCGAGGGCGTCCACATCTACCGCGTGGTCAACTACCCGCCGGACATCCCCCAGGAAGAGTGGGTGCCCTGGACGCTGCAGTTCAACGTGGCGCTGCTCGAGAAGGCCGTCGCGCTCGTCAACGACATCAAGAACTTCAACGTCATCCACGCGCACGACTGGCTGGTCGCGCACGCGGCATCCAGCCTGAAGCACGCCTACAGGATCCCGCTGGTCGCAACGGTGCACGCCACCGAATACGGCAGGCACCAGGGTCACCTGCCCGGCCCGATGAACAAGCTCATCCACCAGATCGAGTGGTGGCTCACGTTCGAGTCGTCGAGGACCATCTGCTGCAGCCAGTACATGATGGAGCAGATCACCGATATCTTCCAGCTTCCGCCCGACAAGGTGGAGGTCATCCCCAATGGGATAGACCACGAGTCGTTCAGGCGGGACGTCAGCGTGGACCTCTACCGCAAGCGGTTCGTGCCGCCCGGTGACAAGCTGGTGTTCTTCGTCGGGCGCCTGGTATACGAGAAGGGCGTGCAGACGGTCATCGAGGCAATGCCGCTCATCATGAACAAGGTGCCGAACGTCACCTTCGTGGTCGCCGGCAGCGGCCCGCACCTGAACGAGCTCAAGTCGCTGGTGAGCGCCTTCGACCTCGACGAGAAAGTGAAGTTCACCGGCCACATGGACACCGACGCGCTGTGCGCGTTCTACAAGTCCGCGGACCTCACGGTAGTGCCCAGCCTGTACGAGCCTTTCGGCATGGTCGTGCTGGAGTCGATGGCGATGGGAACGCCCACGATCGTCGCCGACACCGGCGGACTCTCCGAGATCGTGGTGCACGAGGAGACCGGGCTCAAGTTTGAGCCGGGCAATCCCGAATCGCTGGCGGACGCGATGCTGCGGGTGCTCAGCGACGATGCCCTCGCCAGCCGGATCACCTCGGACGCCATGGCCTACATGGGAGATACCTACAACTGGGACCGCATCGCCCGCAGCACCCTGGACGTCTACCGGCAGGCCGAGCGGGGTTACCAGTACAGGCCTCGCACGCTCAACCTCTGCCCGCCGCTCCCCGACGAAGCCACCGGGTGACGGACGTTGTTCACCGAAAGGTGAGCAACGGGAGGAACAAGAATCGTCTGTGATGTGCTCTCAACACCTCACTACTGATCGATGCGACGACTGCAGAAACTCCAGCGTGAAAAATATCCCCTGAAAAGTGCCTGACCCCTGTTTCTACCTAGAAGAGTTTGTTGTCCGTGGCGTAGACCTTCGCCTCGCGCTTGGTCTTGTCCAGCTGCCGCTCGAGCTCGTCCAGCTTGTTCACCGTCGAGCTGAGCGTCTTGAGAGACCCGGTGAGGTCGACGGGCTTGCCCGCCTTCGCCGATTCGACCGACCCCAGCGCGAAAGCGGCCAGGTCTCTGGCGATGGCGAGCCCCTCCTGCGCCTTCAGCACTGCCTCCATCTGCATCGAGGCGTAAGTCTTGTACTTGTCGACCCCGGACAGGGCCATGACTTTGCGATACTGGACAAGCGCCCTGTCGATCAGGGCCATCGAGGCGTCTATCTTGGTCTGGATACTGCGGACCTCCGCCTCCTTCGCGACAAGCCCCCCACGTCGTTCGCGACCAGCAGCCTCTGCAGCTCCGCCTTGATGCTGTCCAGTTGGTTTCCGATGGCCGTGGCCGCTTTACTGAGCTTGTCACCCTGCTCGCTGTACTTCCTGGCCAGGCCCGTGTCTCCGCCGCAGCCCGCGCCCAGGCCCGCCGCGGCCGCGGCCAGCGAGGCCAGCAGCACGGCCACCAGGATCACGCGCACGGTTCTCATGAGAACGCACCTCCCACTCGAACTCATCCACAACCTCTTTCGTTCCCTCGCGCGCCGGGCCTGCTCAGAGAGCTCCCATCCCCTTCTCGATCCGGCCGGTGAGAAGGTCAGCCGCGTGTTCGGGGGTCGTCACGTTGATCCACATCGAGGTCCCCAGCTCGAAACCGCCCATGGTGGTCAGCTTGGGGATGAGCTCGAGGTGCCAGTGATAGTAAGGGTATTCGGAGCCGTCAGTGGGCGCCGAGTGGATGTAGTAGTTGAAGGGCACGTCGCCGAACCTGTCGTTGTACAGGCCCAGTATCTCGCGCAGCATCAGGGCAAACTCCTCCAGCTGCGTGTCGTCGATCATGTCGAATGACTCCTGGTGCGCGCGAGGCACGATCCAGACCTCGAACGGCAGCTTGGACGCGAACGGCGCGATGGCGACGAACGAGCGGTTCTTCGCAACTACCCGCCTCAGCATGTCCATCTCGCTCGATATCATGCGGCAGAAGACGCAATCGCCCTGCCGGGAGTGATACCAGGAGGCGCCGGCCAGCTCCTGCTGCAGCAGCGGCGGCACCAGCGGCACCCCGAACAACTGCGAGTGCGAGTGCTCGAGCGACGCGCCTGCCTCCCTTCCGCTGTTCAATATGATGTGGACGCAGCGCACGTGGGCGTCCTCGGCGTTGGCCCTGTACCTGTGCCGGTAGACGCGCAGCACCAGCTCCACCTCGTCCGCAGGCATAGTGGCAAGCCTGGCGTGGTGGTCCGGGCTGTGGATTATCACCTCGTGCGAGCCGTCGGCGGTGCGCCTGGGGAACAGTGGCTCGGATTCCAGGGTGGGTTCGCCCGACTGGAACGCGGGAAACTTGTTGGGGAAGACCCTCACCTGCCAGCCCGGCGTGTTGGGCTCGCCGTCGTTGGGCCGGATTGCCAGCACTTCCAGAGGAGTCATTATCTCGTGGCCGGGGCAGAACGGGCACTTTTCGATCTCGTCGGG
>DAIQAV010000093.1:0-9162 GCA_036781505.1 Candidatus Anoxymicrobiaceae bacterium
GGATCGACGCTCTCTTCTCGATGGTGCAGATGCCCACCGGGATACCGGTCGCGACCGTCGCGGTCGGCGGCGCCAGGAACGCTGCCGTGCTGGCCGCCCGCATCCTGGCGCTGAAGTACGACGATGTGCGCGACAACCTCAAAGCCTACCGCAAGACGCTGGCGGAAGGACCACCGCGATGATCGAACGTTACAGCCGACCCGATATGAAGGCGATCTGGGGCGACGACGCCCGCATGCACGGCTGGATGCAGGTCGAGGTCCTGGCGGCCGAGGCCATGGCCCAGCTGGGCATCGTGCCCTCGAGCGCCATCGAGCAGATAAAGCAGAATGCGCGCTTCGACGTAGAGCGAGTCAGGGAGATAGAGAAGACCACTCGGCACGACGTGGTCGCGTTCCTGCAGAACATGGCCGAGAGCATCGGCGAGCCGGCCAGGTGGCTCCATTACGGCATGACCTCCTCCGACGTGCTGGACACGGGCCTCGCCCTGCAGATGCGCGATGCCGCCGACATCCTGATCGAGGACACCAGCCGGCTGCTCGGGGTCATCAAGAACCGCGCGCTCGAGCAACGCAACACCCGCATGATGGGGCGGACCCACGGCGTCCACGCGGAGCCGATAACGTTTGGCGCGAAGCTCGCGGTGTGGGCGTTCGAGACGCGGCGCAACCTCGACCGGTTGCTGCGCGCCAGGGAGATAATCTCCGTCGGCAAGCTGTCCGGGGCGGTGGGGGTATACGCCAGCATAGATCCTTTCGTCGAGAAGTACGTCTGCGAGCAGCTGGGGCTGAAGCCCGCGGACGCGTCGAGCCAGATAATCCAGCGCGACCGGCACGCCGAGTACATGAGCGCGCTGGCGATCTCGGCTTCCTCGCTCGAGAAGTTCGCGACCGAGATCAGGGGGTTGCAGAGGACCGAGGTGGGAGAGGCGGAGGAGCCGTTCCGCGAGGGGCAGACCGGCTCGTCCGCGATGCCGCACAAGAGGAACCCGATCATCTGCGAGCGGGTGTGCGGGCTAGCCCGCGTGATCAGGGCGAACTCCCAGGTGGCGCTGCAGGACATGCCGCTGTGGCACGAGCGCGACATCAGCCACTCGTCCGCCGAGCGCGTGATCCTGCCCGAAAGTACGATCCTGCTCGACTACATCCTGGCCAAGTTCACCGACGTGATTGACGGCCTGGTCGTCTACGCCTGGAAGATGGAGGAGAACATCGAGCTCACCGGAGGGCTGATATTCTCTGAGAAGGTGCTCCTGTCGCTCATCGGGAAAGGGACCACGAGGCAGGAAGCCTACAAGATGGTGCAGCGCAACGCCATGCGCGCCGTCCGGGGCGAGGAGGGCTTCATGGACGGTCTGCTCCACGACCCCGAGGTCGGAAAGTACCTGTCGCCGGAGGAGATCGCGTCGTGCTTCGACGTGGCGAGTTCTCTAACGAGGGTGGACGAGATCTTCGCCCGGCTGGAATCGATGAACGTGAGACCGTAGTGTAAGACCCGAGAAAAGGGGGGCCGGCTGGTGGCACGTGCCAAGGTATACATCACGCTGAAGGAAGGGATACTCGACCCGCAGGGCAAGACGGTGCTGCGCGCGCTCAAATCGCTCGGATACGACGAGGTCGGCGACGTCAGGGTGGGCAAGTACATGGTTCTCGAGCTCGACGGAGACGATAAGGCCAGGCTCGAGGAGCGCCTCGGTGAGATGACCGAGCAACTGCTGGCGAACCCGATAATCGAGGACTACCAGATGGAGGTCGAGATCTGATGAGGTTCGGCGTCGTCGTCTTTCCCGGCTCCAACTGCGACCACGATTGCCACTACGTCATCGGGAGCGTCCTGGGCCAGGACGTCGATTACGTGTGGCACGGCAGCACGGACGTGGCTGGCTTCGACTGCCTGGTGCTGCCCGGCGGCTTCGCCTACGGGGATTACCTGCGCACGGGTGCCGTCGCCAGGTTCTCCCCGGTCATGAAGGCCGTCGAGAAGCACGCCGCCGCGGGCGGCCTGGTGATAGGCATCTGCAACGGCTTCCAGATCCTGCTGGAGGCGGGGCTGCTGCCCGGCGCGATAATGAGGAACGTGGGGCTCAAGTTCATCTGCCGCTTCGTGGACGTCCGGGTCGAGACGACCAGCACGCCCTGGACCTCGGCGGCAAGCCAGGGCCAGGTGCTGAGGATTCCCATCGCCCACAACGAGGGCAACTACCAGGTCCCGCCGGAAGTGCTCGAGGAGATGAAGAGGAAAGGGCAGGTGGTGTTCCGCTACTGCTCGCCCGAAGGAAGCGTGCTGCCGGAGTTCAACCCCAACGGCGCGACCGAGAGCATCGCCGGCGTCTGCAACGCGGAGGGCAACGTGCTGGGCATGATGCCCCACCCGGAGCGCGCGTCCGAGGCCGAGCTCGGCTCAGCGGACGCCATGGTGATCTGGAAGTCGCTGCTCGCCCACTGCGGTGTGTAGCGGCGCGGCCGGAGACTGGAGAACCGAGTGCGCGTAGATTTTCACGTCCACACCGTCTATTCGCCTGACTCCGTGATAACTTTCCCCACGCTCGTCGAAGCCTGCCACGCGCGGGGGCTGGACGCGGTCGCCATCATGGACCACGACGTCATCGAGGGCGCCTTCGAGTTCCGCAGGTTATCCGAGGAGGCGGCTGCCAGAGGGGAGTGGGCGCCAAGGATCCTGGTGGGAGAGGAAGTGCGCACCACCGGCGGCGAGATATGCGGTCTGTTCCTGAGCGAGTGGGTCCCCGACCACCTCGACCCTGTGGAGACGATGCGCTTGATAAGGGAGCAGGGCGGGCTGGTCTACGTGCCGCATCCCTTCGACCTGTTGAAGTTCAAGCGGCTCAAGGCCAGTGATCTCGAGGCGCTGGCGGAGGCGATCGACATAGTCGAGGTCTTCAACGGCAAGCCCCGCCTGCCGCTGGCAAACGTGCTGGCCAGGCGCTTCCTCGACCGGCACGACTTCCCACGAGGCGCGGGCAGCGACTCGCACGAGCCGACCCACCTGGGCACGGTCTACGTCGAGATGGATGATTTCGAGGGGCCGGACGACCTGATGTTTAAGCTGCGCTCCGGGAAGGTCAGCGGAAAGCTCTACAGCCCGTTAGCGTCGGCGTACACACGGCACAAGATGCGGAAAGACCTCAAGAAGTAGGTCAGCTGTTCTCGACCTCGGTCTGCCGTTCGCCTTCCACTTCTTCCTCATCGGTTTGGCGCGAACGCCTGAGCTCCGGCTTGCGCCAGGCCGCGCCCCGCGTCAGCACAAACGGGACCAGCACCGCCGCGAGCAGGCCCAGGATCGCGAGCGGCCAGTTCAAGCTGGTGAAAAAGCGCTCCATGAAGTCGCTGAAGGGCAGCCTGTGGACGTTCGCGCCGTAGATGATCTTGAAGGCCAGCAACTGGAGGACCGGGGCCACCGCGGCCACGATGATCAGTGACGGGACGGATATCCACGCGGGGGCGGGCGGCTCGGACCAGACCTTGACGCCGGCTCGGTTCCTGGTGGTCGTGCCCTTGTAGAAGACCCAGGGAACGAGGAGACCGATCGTAAGGATCGAGACCTGGCTCCACTGCTTGAAGACGAACGCGAAAAGCAGCCAGACCGCGCACGCCAGTAGCGCGCCGCCGATGGCGTAGGTTAGGCCGTGAAGCGTCTGGTAGAACGGCCCGGTGGTGTCGCGGGGAGGCCTTTTCCGCCGCGTGGTCTTCCTCGCGGCGGCGCGTTCACGAGAGGTCTCGAACTCCAGCTCGTCCGAGTCCTCATCGAACTCGAGGTCGCTGGTTTCCGCGTCGGCTTCGCGCAGCCGCGCGGCCGGGACTGGTGACGGCTCTTGCGCAGCCGGCCGCCTTGCCCCCGGGGACCCTGGCACCCTGCGCCTCTCGCCGCGTACCGCGCGCGCCGGCTCGGCATCGACGGGCTCGGCCGCCTGGGGTTTCTCTTTCTCCACCGGTGCGGGAGCGGGAGGCTCGGGGGCATCTATCTTCCCGTCAGGCGTTATCGTGACCTCGCCGGCAACCGATCCGGCCTGCCGCCTGGAGGTAGCCACGTTCCCCTGCCTGAGCATCCGGTCGAACGGTGTCTTGTCGAGCGCTTCGAGCTCTTCCTTGCACTTCGCGCAGAGGAGCGGGTCGCCGCTCACTTCTTCGCATCGCCCGCAGATAGGGCGCTCGCAGTTGATGCACTCCCTTGTCGCGGGCCTGCGCGGATGGTAATAGCACCTGCGGAAATCGGTGGGATCAGGTGTCAATACGTCTCCCGTCATCGAGGTTTCAGCCAATGACTATTCTAGACTCAATCGCCCGCGTTTGTGGACGTCAAAGCGTTTGTGCCGGCGGGCGAGACGAGAGAAGCGCGAAGTTAACCTCTTCCGTAAACCCGGTCAGCTCCGCCGCCGTGGGGAACTCCTCGCTGGTGAACAGGTACTCCTCGCTCATGGGATTCAGCCGGAGCGCCTCCATCTGCTCGGGCGAGGTCCCGGCCGCGAACTCGTCGAAGAGCGCCGTTCCCTTGAACACGACGAGCGGGAAGAACGTCGCGTCGAACAGGCGGTTCGCCTTGAGGATCTCCAGCGTGCGCCAGACGCTGTCGCGGGTCTCGCCCGGTAGTCCCACGATGAACGTCAGCACCGGCCTGATGCCGCGCAGCTTGACGGCCGCGGCCGCGTCGAGCACGTCTTGCACTTTGAGCCTCTTGCGCACGACGGCGCGCAGTATCTCCTCGTTGAACGTCTCCGCGCCGATGGCTATGTTGGTGAACCCGCTGGAGGCCAGGAGTTCCACGGTCGTCCCGTCCAGGTAGTCGGCCCTCGTCTGTATCTGGTAGGTGTACGGCAGCCCGGGCAGCATCGAGCAGATCCGGCCCAGCCTCTTCTTGTTCATCGTGAAGGTCGCGTCCCCGAAGAAGAACGAGCCGGCATCGCTGGTGAACCTTTGCGAGCAGAAATCCAGGACGTCGCGGACGTAGGCCGGCGAGTGGAAGCGGACCCGCCCGTTATTGAGGGCCGGGTCGAGGCAGAAAGCGCAGGCCTCGGGGCATCCGCGCGAGGTCAGGAACCCGGCGCCGGGGATCCAGTCCCCGTCCGGCAGAAGCTCGGAAAGGATCTCGAACCTGGTGGCTATCTCGAACTCCTCGCTCACTGTGTAAGGGTGGGGGAGCGCGTCCAGTTCGCCGATCGGGGGGCGGGCGCGGTTGTGCAACGAACGCCCGTTGTCTCGATAGCTGACGCCTTCGAGGCCGTCGAGGGGCCGTCCCGCCTCCAGGCGCTCGAGCAGTTCGGCGGACGTGTGTTCTCCCTCGCCCCGCACGACGACGTCGGCGTGTCCGTCGGCCAGGATCTCCGGGGCGTGGAGGGTGGCGTAGATCCCGCCTGTTACCAGCTTCGCGCCGGGGCAGGCCTCTCTAATCTCACCCAGCAGCCTGCGTCCGTACAGGGCGAGGTTGTAGGTGGAGAGGGTCACGAACACCACGTCCGGATTCTCGGAGGAGAGGCTGTCGAAGAGATAAGCTCTCGAGGCGGCGGCCGCCTCGCCGCGCGCGATGAGCGAGCCTGACTCCTCATCGGGTCTGACGTTCGTCTCGTAGAACAGCTCCTTGCGGGCGTGGACGTCGGCCACCAGGTTGACCACCCGGAATTCGCGGCCGGCCGCTTTCAGGGATGCCGCGACGTGCATCGCTCCGTAGTCGGGTGCCAGGAGGTCCTTGTTGCGGAGGCCTGTCATGCGCACGCGCCATGCGGGCTCCGGCCTGACCTCCATTATCCCGAGGGCTGTGGAATCAGAGATGAACAGAGTCCTCACGGGTTCTCCATGTCCTTCAGGCGCTCTTGTCAGGCTGAGCAAAGGCATATTATCCCACAAGGAGAGCAAGAATCCAGAGTGGTTACCTAAAGCGGAAAGCCCCTTTGGAAGGGGCTTTCCTGACCATCCCAATCACCAAGAAGAGTTCCCGCACCAACCCATCGGAGTCCAATATATACCTCACACCGGCCGCATACAACCATTCGCCGGGACTTTTTCCACATGTTTTTCCACAAAACGCACCACTGGGGTCAGGCGCCGGTGGTGCGTTTTTCAAAGTGGCCGGCACCTTTTTCAGCCGCCGCCCGCTCCTACCACGGGACGCGCGGGAAGTCGGTGAGGTACTCGGCGCCTTCGGCGGTGATGAGTATGACGTCTTCGACCCTGAACCCTTCGCCCAGTTCCGCCACCGGCAGGAATGGAATGCCCCAGGGTGAGCGTCATGCGCGGCTCCAGCTCGAGCTGCAGGTGCTGCGGGTAGTGGGAGGGATGCGGCCACTCCTCGAACTCCAGGCCGACGCCATGGCTCGCGGCGGGCACCCAGGACTCGCCATAGGGGAGCTGCGAGACGATCTCGACGAAGTTCTTGGTGAGGTCTGCCACCTTCATGCCCGGCCGGATGGACTCCAGCGTCCGGCGCTGGCCCTCGACGTAAGTCTCGAGCGCCCTGGCCTGCTCCGGTGAGGGCTTGCCGCAGACAGTGGTGCGCGCCATGTCGCACGAGTACTGGTTCACGACCGGGTGCACGTCGACGATGACCACCTCGCCCGCTTGCATAAGCCTGGTGGAGGCGGCGCCGTGAAGGCAGATCGAGTTCGGGCCGGAATCGACGAAGGTGGACGCGCCGAACCGCTCGGCTCCGGCTTCGCGCATCGCGCCCTCGGCCCGGGCGGCCACATGCGTCTCGGTCACGCCGGGCTCGATGGCGTCAAGGGCGGCCGCGATCCCCTTCTCGGCGACACGGGCCGCCGCCCTCATGCGCTCGAGCTCGTAGTCGTCCTTGAAGTAGCGCAGGCGCATCGTCACTTCCTCGTTCTCCACCAGCTTGATCTTGGGGTTGAGCGTCTCGAACTTGTGCAGCAGGAACGCGGGCACGGTGTGGACGTCGAAGCCCACTACCTTGTCCTTGAGGCCCAGGTCCTTCATGGCGCTGAGGAACGTCTTCATCAGCTCCGCCGGAGTGCTCCACCCGCGCACGTCCTTGACCCAGGAGCGCTCGCGCGCGAACTCCACCTCGGTGTAGAAGACTATGAGGATCGGGTCCGCCTGGGCGGGCAGCAGCATGCGGGCGACGTTGCGCACGTCCCCCGAGAGGTAGTGGTAGTTCTCCCGGCCGGTGAGCTGCATACCATCGACGCCGAGCTCCTCCATGACCTGCCTCGCACGGTTCGCGCGATCCTCGAATACCTCCAGCGGGACCGGCTCCATAGGCCATCTCCTTTCCGTAGCAATGGACGCTGAGACCTTCTTTGCGGTTGAAGTTTCTCCTTCACGTGCTCGGAATGCTTGGCGGGCCATCTCGGCCGTCCTGCTATAATCGGTGTGAAGCAGAATGGAGTGATTGAATGAGGAAGGTCCCCGCCCTCTTCCCGATAATGATACTGACCGTCGTCTGCGTTGTCCTTGCCGCGGGCTGCGGAGGCGCGGCCAAAACGGCCTCGACGCCCGCGTCCTCGCCGACCGCGCCTTCCAGTTCACCCGACTCCATCGACGTCTCCAAGCTGATCGTCGGCTCCTCGTCGATGAGCCCCCAGGAGATATCGGCGGGTGAGGAGGCGATCCGGACAGCACAGGACGCCAACACTGGCTCGATCTTCAAGGCGACCAGCGTCAAGTGCGTCGAGGGCTGGGCGAAGGTCGCCGTCGAGGAGACCGAGGTGCCCGTCGACGAGGCGGTCGCCTTCCAGGTCTACCTCAGGATGTCGGACACGGGCAGGTGGGAGGTCGCGCAGACCGGCGATGACCTTACCACCTCGGATCTTCCCGACGCACCGGCGGCGCTCTTCAAGAATTGAGACGCGGCGCGCTTCACCTGGCGGGCCGCTCGGAAAATAAATGAGCCGCGCTAAGTGCGCAGCTCATTACTGTGGCCTGGTCTCTTACTTCAGTTTGTCCCTGCCGAAACCGAGCACGTTCCGCGCGGTTATCAACATCTGGATCTGCCCCGTGCCTTCGAAGATGTCGTTGATCTTCGCGTCGCGCATCCACTTCTCCAGCAGCACCTTGCGCGAGTAGCCCAGCGGCCCGAGCAGCTCGACGCATTTCTGGGTTATCTGCGTCACCGCGAGGCCGGCCTTGGCCTTGGCCATGGAAGCCTCGAGGCTGTTGCGGACACCGCCGTCGAGCATCCATACCGCGCGCCAGGTCAGCAGTCGCGCCGCCCTGAGGTTGGCCTCCATCTCGGTGATGTCCCGCTCGATGGCGGTCATGTTGGATGGTGAGATGGCGTAGCGCACCTCGACGCCCTCGTCGGCCATTGCCTGCTTGACGTAGTCCAGCGCAGCTCGCCCGACGCCGATCGCCATCGCCGCGACCATCGGCCGCGTGGCGTCGAAAGTGGCCATGACTCCCTTGAAGCCTTTTTCTCCGGCTTTCTTGGGGTCGATCACCTCGGCGCTCCCGAGGATGTTCGCCTCGGGGATGCGGCAGTCCATGAACGCGAGCGTCACGGTGTCCGAGCAGCGTATTCCCATCTTGTCCTCGACCTTGGCTATGGTCATGCCCGGAGTCCCGTGCTCCACTATGAACGGCTTGATGCCCGCGCGGCCGGCCTTGGCGTCGACCGTCGCCCACACCACCACGAAGCCCTCGGAGTCCTCGAGCGCGCTCTTGCCACTCGTCACGAAGATCTTCTCGCCGTTGAGGATCCACTCGTTGCCGTCCTTGGCGGCCGTGGTCTTCAGGTTGGCCGTGTCGCTCCCGGCCTCCGGCTCGGTGATCGCCATGGCTCCCCATACCGGCTTCTCACCGGAGAAGCGGGCCAGGAACTGCTCCTTCTGCTCGGGGCTTCCCGTCGCCTGCACCGCCGCGCCGCCGAGGCCCTGCCCGGGGAAGGCCAGCGCTATGCCGGCGTCGCCCCAGAATATCTCCTCGACAGTGACCGCGGTTGTGAGCTGGCGCTCGGAGCGCTTCTTCTCGCCGCCCTCGGCCTTCGTGTCGCCGCCGCTCATCGAGCCGCCGACGCCGCCCTTCATGAAGCCGTGCACCATGTTGAGGAGGTCCCAGGGCTTTTCGTGCTCTTCTTCGTCGTACTTGCGGGCCTGCGGCCTGACCGCCTGCTCCGCGAACATGCGCAGCATGTTCTGCGTTCCCTTTATCTTGGGGGAAAGCTCAAAATCTATCGTCACATCAATCACCTCCTATACCA
>DAIQAV010000094.1:0-9031 GCA_036781505.1 Candidatus Anoxymicrobiaceae bacterium
GGCTGAAGAGGACAGGGAGAGGGCGCGGGGCGATGGGCTGGCAGGAGCGCGCGAGGGCGGGGCGACGACCGTCGAGTACGCGCTGGTGAGGAATGACGGGACCAGGTTCCCCGCCGGGGTCAGGGCTTCATCCATGGGCGGCGCCGCGGACGAGCCGGACGCGCTGATCATCGTCACCAGGGATATCACCGAGCGAAAGATGGCGGAAGACGAACTGCAGCGCATCAACGCCGAGCTCGAGGGCTACGCCCACACGGTGTCCCACGACCTCAAGGGACCGCTCGCCGCCATGATGATGGCGGGCCAGACCCTGAAGGCGCTCCTGGAGGCGGGCGACCCCGAAGCGATCGCCGAGGTAGCCGGCACCATCGAGGATAGCGCGGCCCGCGCCACGGCCCTGATCGAGGACCTGCTCTCGCTGGCGGAGGCTGGCCAGGAGCCCGCGGAGATCACGGACGTCGACGTCGCGTCGGTGATCGCGGACATCCTCGCCGAGCGCGCCCGCGAGATCGAGGACAGGGGGCTCTCCGTGACGTACGCCGATGACATGGGGCTGGTGAGGGCCAGGCCGACACACGTCTATCAGCTGTTCTCCAATCTCATCGCCAACGGCGTCCAGCACAACGATTCGGCGACCCCGCAGCTCTCCCTCACGCTCGAGCAGTCGGACGGCGGCATGGTCAACTACCTGGTGAGGGACAACGGCTCCGGTATTCCCGAGGAGCTGCTGGGTCGCGTGTTCATGCCTTTCGCCAAGGGCGAGAGCGGCCAGACGGGAATAGGCCTCACGATCGTCGAGAAGATCGCCGGCGTCTATGGGGGTCGGGTCAAGGCGTACAACGACGACGGCGCCTGCTTCGAGGTGTCGCTGCCCGCGGGCGGAGGCGGAGGCGTTTCAACGGCCCCGCCGCTGCTGTAGAATCAAGTCAGCTTCACCCATCACGATCGCGTCCATCGGTCAAGGACGCACGTCCCGCACCAACAACTGGCAATAAGGTCGCTCATGGAACTCGACTTTCGAGACGTAAAGGGGCTCTCCGACGAGGAGGCCGAACGAAGACTGGCCGCCGAGGGCTACAACGAGGTGCCGTCCGCAAAGAAGCGGAGCATACTCGCGATAGGCTTCGACGTGATCCGCGAGCCGATGTTCCTGCTGCTGGTCGCGGTGGGCAGCATCTACCTCGGCCTGGGCGACCGCAAGCAGGCACTCGTCCTTATGACTTTCGTGGTGGTCGTCATCGGGATCACGTTCTACCAGGAGCGCAAGACCGAGCGCGCGCTCGAGGCTCTGCGCGACCTCTCCAGCCCGCGCGCCAACGTCATCAGGTCGGGCGAGCAGAAGAGGATCGCCGGCAGGGAAGTGGCCCGGGGAGACGCGCTGCTGCTGGCGGAGGGCGACCGCGTGCCCGCCGACGCGGTACTGGTATCGTGCACAGCGATGCTGGTGGACGAGTCGCTGCTGACTGGCGAGTCGGTGCCGGTGTCCAAGGGGAGTTCCGACGACGCGGAGGACGTCGAGATGGGCCGCCCGGGCGGCGACGGCCTTCCTTTCGTGTGGTCGGGGACGCTGGTGGTATCCGGCAGGGGCCTGGCCCTGGTGAGAGCCACCGGTGGCGCCACGGAGATGGGCAAGATCGGGCATGCGCTGCAGGAGATCGAGCCGGAGACCACGCCACTCCAGTCCGAGACCAGAAAAGTGGTCCGGGACATCGCTCTGTTGGGGGTCGTGCTCTGCGGGCTGGTCATTGTCGTCTACGGCCTCACGCGAAACGAGCCCAACCACTGGGTGAACGGGTTCCTCGCCGGCCTCACCCTGGCGATGGCGATGCTGCCGGAGGAGTTCCCGGTGGTGCTCACCATCTTCCTGACCACCGGCGCCTGGCGCATATCCAAGAAAGAGGTGCTGACCAGGCGCGTTCCCGCCGTGGAGACGCTGGGTTCCGCCAACGTCCTGTGCGTGGACAAGACCGGCACCCTCACCTTCAACAAGATATCCGTGAGCAGGCTCGCCGCGGGGGGCGCCTCATACGACCTCAGCGAGCACATACGAGAGCCGCTGCCCGAGGAGTTCCACTCCCTGGTCGAGTTCTCCATCCTCGCCAGCCAGCGTGACCCGTTCGACCCCATCGAGAAAGCCATCAAGCGCCTGGGCGACCGCAAGCTGTTCGCCACCGAGCACCTTCACGAGGACTGGGTGCTGGAGAGGCAGTACCCGCTCTCGACCGAACTGCTCGCGCTCTCGCACGTCTGGCGTTCGCCGGACGGAAGCCGGTTCCTCATAGCCGCCAAGGGGGCGCCGGAGGCCGTGGCCGACCTCTGCCACGTGACCCCCGCCACGCGCGAAGAGATAATGGCGGGAGTCGCCCGGATGGCCGAGGACGGGCTCAGGGTCCTGGGGGTCGCGCGCGCCACTTTCGTTCCCGCCGAGATGCCGGCCGACCAGCACGAGTTCCTCTTCACCTTCCTGGGGTTGGTCGGGCTCGCCGACCCCGTAAGGCCCAACGTGCCCGACGCGCTGCGCGAGTGCGCGGCGGCCGGGATCGAAGTCGTGATGATCACCGGCGACTACCCGGGCACCGCCGTCAATGTGGCCCGGCAGATCGGCCTGACGCCGGCCGAGAACTACATCACCGGGCCCGAGCTCGAGACGATGACCGACGTCGAGCTGATGCAGAGGATCGACGACGTCAGGATATTCGCGCGAGTCGTCCCGGAGCAGAAGCTCAGGATCGTCGACGCGTTCAAGAAAAAAGGCGCGATCGTAGCCATGACCGGCGACGGGGTGAACGACGCGCCAGCTCTGAAGTCCGCCGACATCGGCATCGCGATGGGGGCCAGGGGAACGGACGTGGCGCGCGAGAGCGCCGCCCTGGTGTTGCTGAACGACGACTTCTCTTCGATAGTAGCCGCCGTCAGGCTGGGCCGGCGTATCTTCGACAACCTCAAGAAGGCCATGTCCTACATAATCGCGGTGCACGTGCCCATCGCCGGGGTCTCGCTCCTCCCCGTGCTCTGCAAGGTCGTCTGGCCCAGCGCGAATTTGCCGCTTGTCCTCCTGCCGGTGCAGATCGCCTTCCTGGAGCTCATCATCGACCCGGCCTGCTCCGTTGTCTTCGAGGGCGAGCCCGAGGAGGAAGGCGTGATGACGAGGCCTCCCCGCGACCTCTCCCAGCCGCTGTTCAGCAAGCGCACGGTCGTCCTGAGCCTCCTGCAGGGGCTCTTCGTGATGGCCATCGTGCTTACGGTCTACGGGGCGGCGCTGTGGATGGGGCTCAAGACGCCGGAGGTCAGGGCGATGACCTTCACGACGCTCGTCATCGCGAACCTCGGCCTCATACTCACGAACAGGTCGTGGACCCGCACCATCCGTACCACCCTGCGCACGCCCAACCGCGCGCTGTGGTTCGTCATCGGGGGAACGATCCTGTTCCTCGCGCTGGTGTTGTACGTGCCGGCGCTGATGAACCTCTTCCAGTTCGCGCGGCTCAGCGCGGTGGACGTGATCATCGCGGTGGTGGCGGGCGCCTTCAGCATAACGTGGTTCGAGGGCCTGAAGGTGCTGCAGGCGAGGCGCGCCCGGACGGCGTGAGCGCTACTGTATGCTGGCGCCCTGCGTCTTCCAGCCTGAGATCTCGAAGAGCTTGTTGAGCACGGCCTGGGCGGCCTTGCCCTTCAAGGGGATAGTCTGGCAGGCGTCGTTGATGCGGTAGGGAAGGAGCTCATACGCGGTGGGGAAGCCTCTGGTCAGCGTGGTCCGCAGGACGTACCCCTTACGAGTCTGCTCGCCGACGTCGACTCCGTTGATCTCCACGTGCCGCTGGTCGAAGATGAAGTTCCCCAGGCTGTAGGCGATGAGCTTGCCTTTGTAGTACTCGATGGACTGTATGCTGTGAGGGTGCTGGCCGATTATCATGTCCGCCCCGGCGTCGCATGCCGCATGCGCGAGCTGGACCATCGAGGAGTTGGGGTGGTACTTGTACTCCTCGCTCCAGTGGAAGCATGCGACCACCACGTCCGCCTGCTGCCTGGCCAGCCGCACGTCGCTCTCGACCATGGCGACGTCGGCGGGGCTGTCGGGGCTGAAGGGCGGCATCCGTATCCAGGTCACTCCCGCCTCGGTGGCGGTCGCGTCCAGGCTGTCCTTGATGCTGTTGTAAGAGAGCACCGCGACCTTGACGCCCTTGACGTCCATGATCGCGGCCTTGTGGGCCTCGTTGTAGTCGTAGCCGCCGCCGGCGTACTCGATGCCGTTGGACTTCAGCGTCTTGAGGGTGTCGATGAAGGGGCCCCTGCCGAAGTTGGTGCTGTGGTTGTTCGCGAGCGTCACGATGTCGAGGCCCAGCAGCGCCAGACCTTGGACGGTCTTGGTCGGCGCCGAGAACGTCATGCCCTCATAGGGCGGCTTGAAGCGGTCGGTGAGCGGGCACTCCAGGTCGCCTACGGCGATGTCTGAGTCCTTCACCAGGGGCACGGCGGTCTTGAAGGAGTAGGCCACCCCGTGTTTGGCCATCGCCTCCGCCACGTGCCTGGCGGGGATTATGTCTCCCACCGTGGTGAGGGTCATCGAGTTCTCGGGCCCGTAGTAGCACCTGATGTAACGCTCCAGTGATTCCACCTCGGGGTCCTGCTGCTTGAGGACGATGCCGGTGCGCTTGTAGCAATACCAATACTCCCGGGCCGGCCTGAGCACCTTGTGGCTGGTGCCGGCGTCCAGGGTTGCGGGAGGCATGCCGGTCACACGGGTGGCTTCGTAGCCCCTCCAGGGGGTCTCGCCGATGAAGATGTCCGCCTTGCCGTTGCTCGAAAAGACCAGGCGCCCTTTCGCCGTGCCCTTGCGATAGTTATCGACGATGGGCTTCATGTCACCTGAAGCGCCCTTCGAGATCTCGATGGTGTAGGGCTTGCCCGCGGTGATGTTGGAGTGGGCTGCCTGGGCGTAGAAGAAGTTGATCATGGCAAGCGCGAACGCGAGCACGGCGATGCCGACGATGCCGGCGCCGATCGCCTGCCGGTAGGACAGCCGCCTGATCGCCTGCGGCCGGCGCCGCCAGAGGCTGGCGAGCGCGCCCTTCAACCGGGCGCCCACGCGCCCCACGCCCTTGCCGTCGCTCATGTCGCTCGCCTTCCCTTAAGGAGCATCATCGCTATCGACCCGTAACGGAACGCCGGCCCTTCCAGCGGCCAGGTCAGCTCTTCCTTCACGAGTTCCCCCCGGGCCCTCAAGGAATCAGCCTCTTTCTTGAGTGTTGCGAGCTCCGCGTCGCGCAGCGCCGCGTCATCCATGTCGTTGATCCGGTCCAGCCGGTCGAGCATCGCCACGTTATCGTCGAGGAAGCCCTCCATCTCAGAGGCGTAAGTCGCGTCGATCTGCCCGTGTTTCGCCTTCACGCGGTTGAGCTCGCGCAGCGCCCGGTAGGTGGCGTCCACGATGTCCTGCCGGCTCATGCAGTCGGTCTCGTAGCCTAGCAGGTCGCGCCAGTGCGGTTCAAGCAGAGCCTTCACGTGGTCGTCGAGCGTGTGAAGGAGGACGCGGTAGCCGCGGGAGTCCGCCTCCTCGCGCGCCAGGCTGCCCGGGTCGAGGAACGGGGCAAGCACACCGATGAGCGGATTCAGGCGCCGGCCGTGCCCGGCCAGCAGCGAATCGCACCAGGACACGGTGTCCATCACCGAGGCGGGGTCCTGCCCGGCCAGCCCTATCATGAAGAAGAGGTCGAACTTCGAGCACCCGGCGGCCAGGGCCGCGCCGATGCACTCCTCGATCGCCGCATTGGAGTAAGGCTTGCCGGAGCGGCGCCTGATCTCCTCGTCATGGGTCTCGCAGGAGAGCTCGATGTCGAAGTTGGGCAGCGCGGCGGCCGCCCTCGAGAAGAACTGGCGGCCGGCAGGCTCGAAGAGCTCCAGGACCACGTGGTTTTTCACCGGCGTCCTGGAGAGGCGCTCGAGGACCTCATTGGCGTAATCCTCTCCCGGTTGCCTGATGTCGCCGATCACGAACACCGGTGCGGAGGTGAACGATGCGATGGAGGCCAGGTCGGCGGCGACCTCTGAGGGCTTGCGCAGCGCGATGCCGGTCCTTCCGAAGCAGTTCTTCATGGCATATGCCGAGCCGCCGCAGAACGTGCAGCTCCTGGTGCAGCCCTTCACGGTGAGGACGGCCGCGACGGGGTACGACCACCAGCCCTTGAAAGCGCGCACGCCTCTGTAGTCCGCGTTACGGATGGCCGAGCGGATCATGTAGAGGTAGTTGGCACCCAGGTGCGAGAGGTCGGCCGGGACCCAGGAGAGCTCAGAGGAGACCGTCCGTCCCGACTCATCGCGGTACGTCAGGTTCGGCACTGCGGATACGTCTCCGTCGCCGGCGAGCGCCTGCATCAGGCGCAGCAGCGGCTCCTCGCCCGAGTCACCTCTGACCACATAGTCCACCTCCGGGTGCTCCATCAGCTCCTGGTGGAAGAGGGTCGCCGAGTAGCCGCCCATTATGACCGGGACGTCGGGATGTTCGCGCTTGCAGATCTTGGCGGTCTGGAGCGCCCCCTGGGCGTGCGGGAGCCAGTGGAACCCGACGCCGAAGGCGCGCGGCGCGGTGCGAGCGATAAACCTGGCGGGGTCGAAGCGCGGTTCCTCGAGCATCCGCACGGCAAGGTTCGCCACGCGCACCTTCATCCCGTTGCGCTCCAGGTATTCGCCCAGAAATGAGAAGCCGATAGGGAACATCTCGAAGAGCGCGCCGGAAGGGACGAGGTCCGCGATGGGCCTCGGTGGCAGGAGCATCTTCCTGAAGTCGTAAACGCTCGGCGGATGCAGCAGAACCAGGTCGGTGCGTTGAAACCTCAAATCAGAAATACCTCGGGAGCTTGGTAGGCAAGGGCTTATTAGTACCCCGTTCTATAAATACGCTCGCATTCGAACGCCGATACATCCGCACCTGCCGCGTTCCACTCTCTCTCTCCGTACTCCACGAGTACGCCGCGGTCGCGCGCCTTGCATGAGCGGCGCCTCGGCGCCCTCTGTACGTTACCGTCTTTATGGAACGGGGCACTAAGCCTTTGACGATTTTATCAGGAAAATGGTTGACCCGCCTTGAGGTGCTTCATGCCGACCGCGGCGCAGGGCCGCCGACAGCACCGGGATCATCGCTTCAAACGAACGGGACCAGGCCGTGCAACGTGCAACTGGCGCAGGTAACTGGGGGAAACTCGCACGCGTGCACGAAGCACGACCCGGTCCCGCCGTTCATCTTACTGGTTGTCTGGTGAGCGCTTTTTCCAGCGCACCCGTAAATGCCTCTATGTCCGCAGGGCGCCGCGACGTGATGAGGTTGCCGTCGACAACGACAGGCTCATCGGTGAAGTTCGCACCCGCCTCGACCATCTCGTTCCTTATTTTCGGGTACCCGGTTATGTGGCGCCCTTCGAGCAGACCCGCCGAGGCGAGCATCTGTGGACCGTGGCAGATCGCCGCAACCGGCTTGCCCGTATCGACGAAATCCCTCACCAGGTCGACCGCCTCCGGATGCTTTCTCAGGTGGGCCGGCCCCCTGCCGCCCGGTATCAACATGGCATCGTACCGGCCCAGGTCGCCGACCTCGTCGATCGTCTTGTCCACCGTGATTTGCGCGCGTCCGTGCAGGCCCTCGAGCACTCCCCGTTCGAGCCCCGCGACAACGACTTCGGCGCCGCGCTCGACCAGGAACTCCAGCGGGAGTCTCCCCTCGTCGTCCTCGTACTGCTCACCCAGGAGCATCAGGACCCCCTTACCGCTCAGATCACCCATGTCCTCACCTGTCAGATAGCTAGGTTCACTCGGCCGGAAAGCCGGTTCACCCGCTCTAATACGCCGGTGGGCGCCGCGCTCCTGCCATGCCCAAGTAAAGGAATCACAGTCTGGGGCCAGAAGAAAAAACAAGCGGAGCCGGCACACGCGAAGGAGGTCGAAGTGGAGGGACAGACGGTCGCGAGGCCATTTCTCATCAAACACAGGAAAGCGGCCAAGGCTGTCGTGCTGGCGTTCGCGGCGCTGGCCCTGGCGGCGCCTCTGCTGGTGGTCGGATTCTCCGCGGGGCACTTCGCCGGCGGCAAGGTGCCCGCGATAAGGCTGCTGGGACTGTACGCGTTCACCTTCGCGTTCTTCAACATCATGACCGGCGCCCTCGCGCCCAGGTTCTACATGGTCTTCAACCCGGCGCGAGAGTACCTGTTCCACATCGTCTCGGGAACGCTCACACTGGCGTTCGCGGTCGCGCACGGGACGACGGTGCTTGCCACCACGTTCTACAGGGGGTTCTCCGCCTTCTGGATCATCGGGCCCGTGGCCCTGGGGCTTCTCGTCATCACGGTGGTGACGGCGCTGGAGAAGAACAGGCTGGTCCACGTCTGGAGGGCCGTGCACATCCTGAACTACCTCATATTCCTGGCCATTTTCATCAAAGCGATGATCATCGGCACGGATGTGTCCGCCGCCACCGCCACCGCCGAGCTTATGAAATCCGTTATGATCCTCTACGTGGTGCTTGCCGCCGCGGCCACCACCCTCCGCGTCATCGATCGCCGGAAGATCGCCGCAAGGCGCCGTCGCGCGGCGGAGACGGCCCCCTAGAAAAGGAGCCCGATGGAAGATCTGAAACCCACCAAGACCCCGACTCGCGACTACCAGTCGTTCTCGGAAACGCGCTGGGCCGTTCTGGACACCATGTACGCGAGGCGGTCTCACAGGAAATACAAGCCAACCGTCCTCGATGACGATCTTTGCTCCGAGCTTGCGGACCTCACCGGTCGCGCCTGCGCCGCGAGGGGCGCGCCGGCGGGCAGCGTCCTGCCGGTGACCGGTTCCGCTGAGGTCAAGGCGCTGAAGAGCCGCGCTTACAGAGGCATCTCCGGCGTCATCAACATCTGGCTTGCCAGGGCGCCGCTCGCGGGATTCCTGGTGCTGGCGGTGGACGAGGCGGACATGAAGGCGGACCGGCCGAGCATACTGCCCAGGGCGGTCATGGCGGCAGAGGACGTCGTCCTCTGCCGCCATGACCGCCCTGGGC
>DAIQAV010000095.1:0-2111 GCA_036781505.1 Candidatus Anoxymicrobiaceae bacterium
CGGTCGCGTGCAGCCCGACGGCCGGTCCGACCAGCGCGAGCAGGTCGAAGGGCGCCATGGGGAGGCCCAGCTCCACCATCGCCTCGTCGACTTCCTGCGGCGTGTTCGAGCCGTCCACTATGGCGCTGGTGGTGCTCATCATCCTGATGAGGAGCCTGTTGACCAGGAAGCCAGGGGCGTCTTTCATCGCCACTACCGTCTTCCTGATCTTCTTGGCCACCGCGCCGGCTGTCGCCATGGTCACGTCGTTGGTCTTCTTTCCCCTGATGATCTCGAGCAGCGGCAGCACCGCCACCGGGTTGAAGAAGTGGAATCCAACAACGCGCTCGGGGTTCTTCAGCTTCGAGGCCATCTCGGTGATGGACAGCGATGAGGTGTTGCTGGCGAGTATGCAGGTCTCGCTTACGACCTTCTCCACGTCGCCGAACACCTTCTGCTTGATGCCCATCTCCTCGAAAACGGCCTCGATCACGAAGTCGCAACCGCCGAAGTCAGTGTCATCGAGCGTGTAGGTCACAAGGCTCTTGAGGAAGCCGGCCTTGGCCGCGTCCATCCTGCCCTTGGCCACGACGGCGTCGAGCTGCGCCTCGATGTAGGACCTGCACTTGTCCAGGAACTCCTGCTTGATGTCTTTCATCACGATAGGGACCTCGAGCCTCTGCAGGAACAGAAGCCCGAACTGCGAGGCCATCAGACCGGCGCCGATGACGCCGACCTTGTTGACCGGCAGCGGCGGTACGGCCGGGATGCCGACCATCTGCTTGGCCCTGCGCTGGGTCAGGTCGAACGCGTATACCGACGCGCGAAGCTGGTCGCTCATTATGAGCTCGCCCAGCGTCTGGCTCTCCTGCTCGAAGCCTTCGTCCAGGCTCCACTTGGCCGAGCCCTCGATGAGGTCACACGCCCTGTACGGCGCCATCGCGCCGCCGTGTACGCGCGCCTTCACGAACTCGCGCGCCGCCGCCACCTGCTCCTTGATCTTGGACAGGTCGGCGGGCTTGCGCTCTATCTTCTCTTCGCCGGTGATGATCTTCGCGAGCAGATCGACCGACTGGTCGAAGAACTCTACCGCCTCGTACAGCTTGTCGGCCAGGCCCATCTTGAAGGCCTTGGGCCCGTTTATCATGCGGTTGTTCTGCAGCGGGTTCTTGATGATCAGCTCGATGGCCCCTTCGGGCCCGATGAGCTTGGGAACGAGCTGCGTGCCGCCCCAGCCCGGAACGAGTCCGAGGAAGCACTCGGGCAGCGCGTAAGGCGCCGCGCCCTTGGATATGGTGCGGTAGTCACAGTACAGACCGATCTCTACGCCGCCGCCCATGGCCGCGCCGTTGACGGCTGCAAGCGTCGGGACCTTCAGGTCCATGATGCGCTTGAACGCCGCGTGGCCCGACGTGCCGACTTCCTTGCCCTCGGCGACTGACTTTATCGCCGGGACTTCCATGAGGTTGGCGCCGACCGAGAAGATGAAAGTCTTGCCGGTCAGCATCAGGCCCTTGATGTCTTTGTCCAGATTGTCCATCGCTTCGTTGAGCGAGTCGATGGCGCCCTGGCCGAACGTGTTCGGCTTTTTGTAGTCGGCGCCGTTGTCCATCGTCATGATGGCTATCTTGCCCGCCTTAGGGTGCTGGAAATATGTCACCTTGAACTGGGTTACTAACTCTTCGGCCATCCTGCCTCCTTTCGAAAACCCGCGCGTGCGCGGGTCGTTGTCTTATTTCGCGTTTTCCCAGATAGTCGCCGCGCCCATGCCGAGCCCCACGCACAGTGTCGTGATGCCGTACTTCGCCTCGGGGTGCAGCTCGAACAGCTTCGCGAGTTGGGCGACCAGCCGGCCTCCCGAGGAGGCGAGCGGATGGCCGAACGCGATGGCGCCACCAAGCTGGTTCAGGCGCTTGTCCTTGTATCCTTCCATCTTGAACGCGTCTATGTATGCGAGGCACTGCACCGCGAACGCTTCGTTCAGCTCGATGAAGTCGAGGTCGTCGAATTTGAGCCCCGTGCGCTTGAGCACCTTCTCGGTCGCCGGGATCGGGCCCAGGCCCATGACCTCGGGGGCCACGCCGGCGTAAGCGAAGCCGGTAGCCTTCATCTTAGGCTGAAGGCCGAGCTTC
>DAIQAV010000095.1:2121-9020 GCA_036781505.1 Candidatus Anoxymicrobiaceae bacterium
TGGCACGCGCCCGCCCTGGCGGAACGGGAGCCGCAAGCCCTTCATGCTCTCGACAGTGGCTTCGGGCCGGGGCTGCTCGTCGGTGTCGGCGACCTTCCATCCCTCGCTCGACCAGACGGTCATGGGTATCAGGATGTCGTCGAAGTGGCCGGCGTCGAGGGCGGCCTTGGCCTTCTGCTGGCAGTAGACAGCGTACTCGTCGGCCATCTCGCGGGTCAGCTCGGGGTACATGTCGTGTATGTTCTCGGCGGTCATGCCCATGTTGAGCGCGCTGGGGTCGACCAGCTTCTCGGAGATGAACCGCGGGTTGGGGTCGGCGCCCTGACCCATGGGGTGGTGGCCCATGTGCTCCACGCCTCCGGCGATGATGGCGTCCGCCATGCCCATGGCGATGGTGGCGACGCCGGCGTTGATGGCGGTCATTCCGCCCGCGCACATGCGGTCCACGGAATAGCCGGGCACGCTTGCCGGCAGCCCGGCCAGAATGGCGCTGGTACGACCCAGTGTCAGACCCTGGTCTCCGTTCTGCGTCGTCGCGCCCCATATGTTGTCATCGATCAGGGACGGGTCCACGTCGGGATTCCTGTGAACGAGCGAACGGATGACTTTGACTACCATGTCATCCGCGCGAGTGAGCCCAAAAAACCCGTCCGGCCGGGCCTTGCCGAACGCGGTCCGGCAGGCGTCGACAAGATAGACTTCCTGTTGCTGTTTCGCCATACTGATTCCTCCTTTATTTAAGCCAGTTAACGGTCTTTTAGCACTTGCGACGTACCGCCCCGCCCTCGGAGCGGCCTTTATACAATATCACGCTCCCGGAGAAGTTCCCAAATAACTGACCTTGAATTCAAACTAGGAAGTGGAAAGTGGGGACAGGTACTTTCTACTTTTTTTCTACTTACGTGTCTCGAGAAGTCGGGGACAGGTACTTTCCACTTCTTTTTCTATTCTTTGATCGACGACGAGACCATCCGGTAGAAAAAGAAGTGGAAAGTACCTGTCCCCAGGTGTCATTGAAAGTAGAAAAAAAGTGGCAAGTACCTGTCCCCACTACTCGCGGAAGATGGCCTTGTTGCGACCGGTCTCTTTGGCCTCGTATAGAGCCCCGTCGGCCTTGGCGATCATCTCCTGCCTGTCGTGGATGTCCATGCTGGGGTAGGTGGCCACGCCCTGGCTCACGGTGACCTTGAGCCCGGCCTCGGTGCCCATGAACGTCGTCTCCTCCACCGACCGCCTGATCCTCTCGGCGGTCTGGTAGGCCTCCGGACCGTTGGTCTCGGGTAGCAGGACCGCGAACTCCTCGCCGCCATAGCGCGCCACGATGTCCATCGAGCGCAGGCAGCTCTTGATGAGCATCGCGAGCCCCTTGAGTATCTCGTCGCCGCAGAGGTGGCCGTAGGTGTCGTTGACCTTCTTGAAGTGGTCTATGTCCAGCATGATGAGGCTGAAGACGGTGTTGTAGCGGTCCGACCGCTTGTACTCCTTCTCAAACAGCTCCTGGAAGAACCGGTGGTTGTATATCTTGGTGAGGCCGTCCGTTATGGCGAGCTGGCGCGCCGCCTCGTAGAGGCGCGCGTTGTCGATCACGATCGTCACCTGGTTCTGCACCAGCCCCAGTATGATCTGGGCGTTACGCACGAACGCCGGGCTCTGTGGCTGGAAGAACGCCATCAGCCCGATGACCTTCTTCTGCGCCGTGAGGGGGATGAACACATGGGAGTACGGCCTGGGCTGCCCCTCCATCTGCTCCTTCATGTTCTCCTCGCCATACAGGCTCACCTTGATCCGATCGGGGTTGCCGCCCACCTCCCAGCCGTAGGCACCGGCGAGCTCGAACACCTTGCTCTTGATCTCCCCGAGTGACTCGGTCCTGGTCGGCCGGTTCACCTGGACGACCATGTCCTCCTCCTCGAACATGAGCACCACGCCGAGGGCGTTGCCGACGACCCGCGCCATTATCTCGAGGACCGTGCTCACCGTCTCGCGGTAGTCCTGGCTGGCGCTCGCCAGCGAACCAAGCTCGTTCAGTATGGTCGACTCGAACAGCTTAGAGTCGAGGAGGTCGATGACCCTGCTGAAGACGCCCGACTCCTCCAGCACCTGCCGCGGCAGACCGGCGCGAGCCTCGGAGCCGCGCCTGGCCATCCCGGCCTCCATCTGCTCCTTGATCACGCCCAGCAGCTGATCGGGCTTGAACCCCTTGGTGACGTAGGCGTCGGCGCCGGTCTTGAGGCCCCAGAACTTGTCGCTCTGCTGGTCCCGCCCGGTGAGCATCACGATCGGTATATCCCTGGTGATCTCGTCGTCCTTGAGCAACCTGCACACCTGATAGCCGTTGATCTTGGGCATCTCGACGTCCAGCACCACCAGGTCGGGCTCTTCGGCGTAGGCCTTGTTGATGGCCTCCAGCCCGTCCCAGGCGACACTCACGTCATAGTCCGCGTCCTGGAGTATCGCGGAGGTTATCTTGACAACGAGCCTGTTGTCGTCGGCGAGCAGTATCCTGCCTTCTGACATACGGTTCCCAGCCTCCGGTGCTTTCCTACGAGTTTAGTGTCTATTTGCCTCGATAATAATAACAGTCCGGCACGCCAGTCCACCACTTCGGACAACGCGCCCGAACTGCCCATCGTCGGAACCCGTCCGGACCCCCGTGCGGCGTCGGACCCGCGGACCCGCTGCCGGGCCTCGCCCCCGCCCGATCCCGGGTGCGGCGGGTGCGTCGTCAGCTGGGCAACCCCGCGTGCCGTCGCGAATGATATCTCTCGTTGATAGGGATTCGCTTCATGTAGTATTATTTTCGAAGACCGGCATCAGCCGAACGGCTAGCCGGTCGTTTATCTCGTGTACGACCGTTTCGAGGAGTGAAACCACAAGTTGCCACGGTACGATTATAAATGTAAGAAATGCGGCGAGTCCTTCGAGGCCACCCACGGAATCGGCGAGTCAGTGGAGTCCTGCGAGAAGTGCGGCGGGGAGGTCCGAAGGGTCTTCCACCCCATCGGCATAGTCTTCAAAGGGTCGGGATTCTACGCCACCGACTCCAAGAAGCCCGACAACAAGCCGGGCAAGCAGTACTCGGAGATCGCCGAAGAGCTGGACAAGCCGAAGTCGGACGAGAAGGGTAACGGCAAGGACAAAAAGAAGGACGCCAAGAAGTCCGACGACTCCAAGAAGTCCGACGACTCCAAGAAGGCCGAGAACACAGCATCCTGAGGCCGGCCTCGGAGAGCCCGGCGCCCGTCACAGCTCGAAGCACGAGCGCACGTCCGCCTGAATGGCATACCCGCATGCACTGGGAGGGGTCCGCATGGGAGTGAGGGAGGACAAGAGTCCGATCGGGATAGTAGGCGGCAGCGGTCTGTACGACATCGCCGACATAGAGATCGACTCCAGGGTGAAGCTCGAGACGCCATACGGCGACCCGTCAGACGAGTACGTCATCGGCTTCCTTCAGGGCGTCAAAGTCATCTTCCTCAACCGGCACGGCCCGGGTCACAAGATAACCGCACCGGGTGTGAACTTCCGAGCCAACGTCTACGGCTTCAAGGCTCTCGGGGCGCAGGTGCTCATCGGCGTGAGCGCCGTGGGCAGCATGCGCGAGGAACTCGCCCCGATGGACATCGTCATCCCCGACCAGATGATAGACCTGACCAAGTGCCGCGAGTCGAGCTTCTTCATCGACACCCCGGCCATCCACGGCGGCATGGCCGACCCGTTCTGCAACGATCTGGGCGCGGCGCTGGCGGAGTGCGCCGGAAGCATCGGAGCGAACGTCACGCTGGGCGGCACCTACCTGTGCATCGAGGGGCCCGCGTTCTCCACGCGCGCCGAGTCAAAGCTGTACCGCACCTGGGGTGTGGACGTCATCGGCATGACAGCCGCCACCGAGGCCAAGCTGTGCAGGGAGGCCGAGGTCTGTTACTCGTCCATCTCACTGGTGACCGACTACGACTGCTGGAAAGAGGGCGCCGAGGACGTGACCCTCGACATGATAATAGGGTACGTCCAGAAGAACGCCGAGATGGCCGGGCAGATAATCAGACAGGCCATCACGCGCGTACCCGACCTGACGAGCTGCGCGTGCCGCAGCGCGCTGGCTCCCGCCATAGCCACCAGCCACGAGCAGATCCCTGACGTCACGCGCAGGCGGCTGCGCGTCCTGCTCGAAAAATACCTGCCGGTCAAGGACTAGCCGTGGGTGTCCTGGTGGTAGGCTCGGTCGCGCTAGACAGCGTGCAGACACCTTTCGGCGTGGTCCGCGACGCCCTGGGCGGCTCGGGCACCTTCTTCTCGGTGGCCGCTTCCTATTTCACCGACGTGGCGCTGGTCGCCGTCGTCGGAGAGGACTTCCCCAAGGCCGGGATCGACCTGCTCGAGTCCCGCGGCGTGGACCTCACCGGGCTCACGGTCGAGAAGGGCGAGACCTTCCGCTGGGCTGGCGTCTACGGCTTCGACCTCAACGAACGCGACACCATAGAGACGCGCCTCAACGTCTTCGAAGGATTCAACCCTCAAGTCCCGAAAGGCCTCGTTGGCAGCGAGTTCGTTTTCCTGGCCAACATCATCCCGGCGCTGCAGGCGTCGGTGCTGGACCAGGTTGCATCGCCGAAGCTGGTCGCGTGTGACACTATGAACTACTACATCGAGGGATACAGGGACGACCTCCTCGACACCATCCGCCGGGTCGACGTGATGCTGCTGAACGACTCCGAGTGCCGCGAGCTCGCGGGCGAGCCCAACCTGATAAAGGCCTCGCGGGCGGTCCTGGACATGGGGCCGTCGACCGCCATCGTCAAGAAGGGCGAGCACGGGGCACTCATGTTCACCAGAGACTCGATCTTCAGCGCACCCGCTTATCCGTGCGAGTCCGTGTTCGATCCCACGGGCGCCGGAGACTCGTTCGCGGGCGGGTTCATGGGCCACCTGGCAGCGACCGGCGACACGTCCGAATCCAATATCAGGAGAGCGGTCATCTACGGCACCGTGATGGCCTCCTTCTGCGTGGAGAAGTTCAGCGTGGAGGGGATGGCCTCGCTGGAAACGGCTGACATCGAGCGCCGCTTCCGCATGCTCAAGCAAGTCTCCCACTTCGAGCCCTGAGGGAGGGAAGACATGCTACCTGGCGGCGGGTTCAAGATCGCGAAAGTCTTCGGGATCGAGATCGACATCAACCCCACCTGGCTCATCATCTTCGCGCTGGTCGGTGTCTCCCTCTCCGAGACGATGCGCGGCGCGGGCTGGCCAGGCCACCCGGGCAGGTTCCCTGCCGGGGTGTGGCCCTGGGTGTTCGGCTTCGGGACCGCAATAGTCTTCTTCGCCTGCCTGCTGGCCCACGAGCTCTCCCACAGCTACGTGGCCAAGCGCAAGGGAATCAACATCAGGCGCATCACCCTGTTCCTCTTCGGTGGGGTCGCCGAAATGAGCGAGGACGTCAGCGACGCGACTTCCGAGCTGGAGATGGCCGCGGCCGGTCCGGCGATGACGTTCTTCCTCGCAGGGGTCTTCTATCTGCTTTTCCGTGTGGTGAGCGCGAACCCCAACCGAGGTCCCCTGTGGATCATCCCGCTCTGGCTGTTGGTCTACATCAACCTGTTCATCGGGGTGTTCAACCTGCTCCCCGGCTTTCCGCTGGACGGCGGCAGGGTCTTCCGCGCCATCTTGTGGAAAATCACGGGCAACCTGCAGAAGGCCACCAGGATCGCGACCTACGGCGGTGAAGTCGTGGGCGTGCTGCTTGCCGCAGGAGGATTCGTTTTTGTCTTCCTCAACGCGATTCTGACCGGGGTGTGGTTGGTTGTAGTCGGTGGCTTCATCTTCCTGCTGGCCAGGTCTTCCTACCAGCAGACGCTTCTGCAGATCGCGGTCGCGGACACCAAGGTCAAGGACCTGATGTACACCGGGGTACCGATCATCGACGAGGATACGACGCTCACCGACTTGCGCAACCAGTACTTCACCACCTACCACCTTCCGGCTCTACCCGTCGCCCACCACGACGGTGAGGTCTTCGGGCTGGTCAGCAGGGACGACCTGGCCACGATAAACCCCTCCGAGTGGGACGTCCTGAACGCCGGACGGGTTGCCCACGTCCTCACCGAGGAGCAGATAATCGGACCGGAGGAACGGCTGAACAAAGTGCTTCGCCGAGTCATGCGCGCCGAACAGTACCTGCTGGTGATGGACAACGGCCAGGTGCAGGGCATACTTACGGTGGACGAGCTCCAGCGTTACATCAGGGCAAGGTCGAACGTCACTCAGTCCGGCGGCAAGGCGACGGGCCGGCAGTAGCGCGCAAGCGCGACACGGAGAACCGCATGAACATCGAGATCAAGGTTGCGACGATCCTGCTCGACAAGGCGAACCCGAAGCTGCACACGACCCGTTTCGACATGACCCTGCCCGACGGCACCGACGTAGCAGGCCTGCTGGATGCGCTGGGGCTGGAGGACAGGCTGGTCGGATCGGTGACGATAAACAAGAGGCGAAGCCCTATGGATGCCGCCATCGCCGATGGCGACCTGGTGGCGGTCATACCGGCCATCTCCGGAGGTTGACATGGACGACGTGCCCGGCCTGCTCGAATCGCTTACACAAGCTGCAGCGGAACGCGAAGAGGGTTGCGAGCGATACCGTTGCGTGACGCTGGACGACGTCTCCGCGCTGGCGACCCGCTACGGCCTGGCCACGCGCCAGGTCTCGGCCTTCGCCCTCGAGCACGGCCTTCTGCCTCTGAGGTACGTGAAAAACATCGGCACCATAGGCATGAGCGGTCAGGCCAGGCTGCTGCAGTCGCGCGCACTGCTCGTCGGAGCCGGGGGCATCGGCGGGACGGCCGAGGAGCTGCTGGCGCGCATGGGGGTTGGCACCATCATCATCGCCGACCCCGACGTCTACGA
>DAIQAV010000096.1:0-9009 GCA_036781505.1 Candidatus Anoxymicrobiaceae bacterium
GGCAGATACAGCTCTTCGTGGAGGGAGGCTTCTCCGCGCTCATCGCCATCCCGTCCTACCTGGTCTACTGGCTGCGCAAGGCGGTCGACATGGTGGAGTCGGGCGAGGTCCAGCCGCTCGAGAAGCTGTTCCTGACGATCTGCGCCGCCGAGCCGCTCACCGACTCGCTGCGCAAGTACATCAAGGAGCTGGTGGTGAAGGCGGGCGGCCGCGAGGACTTCCGCCTGGTCCAGGGCTACGGCATGACCGAGATGAAGCTCGCGTTCTACGAGTGCCACGAGGAGTCGAACATCCACCTCAACCCCAAGTTCTTCTACTGGGAGGTCCTCGACCCCAAGACGAACGAGCCCGTGGCAGAGGGCGAGCCGGGCGTGCTCACCTTCAGTCACATCGACTGGCGGGGCACCACCTTCCTGCGCTACTACACCGGCGATCTCATCAGCGGCGGCGTGAAGTGGGAGAGGTGCAAGTACTGCGGGCTCACCTACCCGATAATGTACCCGCCCATCATGCGGGCCAAGAAAGACTTCACCAAGCTCAAGGGCACCAGGGTCTCGCTGATGGAGCTCGTCTCCGCGGTGCGCGACACCAAGGGCGTCTACCAGTTCCAGGCGATACTGGACAAGGAGGTCCCCGGAGACGAGTTCTCGCGCGACAAGCTGGTGATAAGGCTCGCGGTGCAGGACGGCTTCGGCCGCGACGCTGTGGCCGAAGAGGTGAAGAAGAACGTAAAAGGCGTGACCGAGGTCACGCCCGACGAGATCATCGTCGAGCAGGACAAGGAGAAGCTCGAGCTCGAGCTCTTCGAGCGCACGGGGATCAAGGCTGACTACGTGGTGGAGAACCGCCCGGTCCACCTCTAACGGAGCACTAAGCAACGGAGGGTGAGATGAGCAGGGTCGCCGTCGTCGGTGTCGGGAACACCCCCTTCAAGGCAAGGCATATCGACAAGACTTTCCAGCGCCTGGCCTACGAGTCGGTGAAGTCGGCGCTCCAGGATGCGGGCGCGGCGCGCGACGACGTGGACAGCGTCGTCTACGCCATCTACAACGATTTCTTCGAGCGATGCGCGATGCCCGACCTCCACATACACTACCTGCTCGGCTTAGCCCGCAAGCCCGCGCTGCGCGTGACCACCGGCGGGGCCACCGGCGGCTACGCCATGCGAGCCGCTTACGCGGAGGTGGCCAGCGGCCTCCACGACGTGGTGATGGTGGTGGGCGTGGAGAAGGTCGCCGACGTGGCCAACGTGATGGAGATGATCAAGTCGATCACTTACGCCGCCGACCCGTTCTTCGAGGCTTCACTGGGCGCCTCGCCGGCGGGCTCCTACGGCGGCGCGATACTCTGGCACATGGAGAACTACGGCACCACCGAGGAGGACATGGCGCGCGTGGTGGTCAAGAACAAGGGCAACGCGCGCAATAACCCGGACGCCCACTCGCCCATGGACATCACCGTCGCCGACGTTCTGGCAAGCCCCATGGTCATCTATCCGCTCAAGATCCTCGACCACTGCCTCAACAGCGAAGGCGCCGCCACGGTGATCCTGGCGAACGAGGAGGCGGCCGGCAGGTTCGCCGGCAAGCCGGTGTGGATGACCGGCGTGGGAGCCAGCAACGAGTCGGGCAGGCAGGCCGAGCGCGACGACGTGGGAGACTCTCTGTTCCCGGCGGTGAAGGCGTCGGCCGATCGGGCCTACGCGATGGCCGGGGTCAGCGACCCGGCCGGTTCGATCGACCTGGCCGAGGTCTACGACTCGTTCAGCGGAGTGGAGATCTGCCTGTATGAGGAATTCGGGTTCTGTGGGCGAGGCGAGGGCGCGCGCTTCCTGGCCGACGGCCGGGCTTCGGCGGGCGGCTCCAACCCGGTGAACCCGTCGGGCGGGCTGATCGGCGGCGAGCACGCAATCGGCGCCACCGGGGTCTACCAGGTGGTCGAGGTGGTCAGACAGATAAGGGGCGAGGCCGGCGCCAGGCAGGTGGCCGGCGCCAGGCGCGGGCTCGCTCAGAGCATGGGGGGCGCGCGGGGCGCGTACTCCGTGAGCATCGTGCTGGAGGGATAAGCAATGAGCGACGACCCGCGTTTCAAACCGCTCAAAGAACAGGACGGCTTCGCGATCATCCCAGACCGCTGGAAGATAGACTACTTCGCCTCGGCCGGCGAGCTGTCGCGGTTCTTCCTGGAGCTCAAAGATAACGCGAAGATAATGGGCACCCGCTGCCCGTCGTGCGGCTCGCTGTACTGCTGGCCCCGCTCGTGGTGCCACGAATGCTACGTCGACTGCGAGTGGGTCGAGATGAGCCCCAGGGGCGAAGTGGTGGTCTTCAGCCGCATCGAGATCAACCTCAACGACCTGCAGCAGATGCAGCCGCCGTTCATCCAGGGCAGCGTCCTGCTGGAGGGCGCCCGCTACCCGATAGTGAGCTTTTTCAGGGACGTGGCCTTCGACGACATGCACAAGGGCCTGCCCGTGAAGGCGGTGTTCCTGCCCGCGGAGGAGCGCACCGGCCGGATCAGGGATTTCTATTTTGTGCCCGAGTGAGAATGTGATAGATATATGTGAGCCCCGCGGCCGCCTGGCCGCGGGGCGGTGGTACAGGAAAGGGAGGTAGGGATGGATTTCAGAATCACCGAGGAGCAGGAACTATTCAAGAAATCAGTGATCGAATTCGCGCAGAAGGAGATCATGCCGGGTGCCGCGGAGCGCGACGAGGAAGCCAGGTTCGACCGCGACGTCTGGGATAAGGCCGCTGAGTTCGGCCTCATGGGGCTGCCTTACCCCGAGGAGTACGGCGGAAGCGGCGCCAGCGTGTTCGAGACCGGTCTGGCCGGGGAAGCGCTGGGCTACGGCGGCCTCGACGCCGGGTTCTGCCTCTCCTGGGGCGCGCACGTCGTCATCGGCGGCATCCCGATATGGCAGCTGGGCACTGAGGAGCAGAAGAAGAAGTACCTGCCGAAAATCGCGTCCGGCGAGTGGATCACCGGGCTGGGCCTGACCGAGCCCGAGGCGGGAAGCGACGCCGCGGGACTGCTCACCACCGCAGAGAAGAAGGACGGCTACTACGTCCTCAACGGCACCAAGACGTTCATCACCAACGGGCCCATCGGCGAGGTGTTCGTGGTGCTCGCCAAGACCGACAAGGAGAAGGGTGCCGCTGGCATCACCGGCTTCATCGTGGAGAAGAGCTTCCCGGGCTTCTCGGTGGGCAAGGAGATACACAAGACCGGCAACCGCTCGTCGCCGACCTCCGAGCTCGTCTTCGACAACTGCGAGGTACCGGTCGAGAACCTGCTGGGGGAGGAGAACCAGGGCTTCATGGGCGTTGCGCTCGCCACTCTCGAGTGGGAGCGCTCGGTAATGCTCGCCGCCGCCATCGGCGGCCAGGAGGTCCAGCTCGAGCAGTGCATCAAGTACGCCAAGGAACGCAAGCAGTTCGGCAGGCCTATCGCGAGCTTCCAGGCGGTGCAGTTCATGCTGGCCGACATGAAGATGTGGCTGGAGACCTCCAGGTGGATCCTCTACAAGGTCGCCTGGAACAAGGACCAGGGCATAATGGACCCGCTGATGGCGTCGGTCTCCAAGCTGTTCATCACCGAGGTGGCCCTGAAGGCCGCCCGCAACGCGATACAGATCCACGGCGGCTACGGCTACACCAAGGAGTACGCGGTGGAGCGCGCTTATCGCGACGCGCAGCTCGGCGTGCTCGGCGGGGGCACCAGCGAGATCCAGCGCTGGATCATCGGCAGGCTGCTGGTAGGAAAGTAGAAAACGGGCGCCGGCGTCGCGCGGATAACTCAAATTGAATAGAATGCAACACAAGGGGTCAGACCCCTTGTGTTGCATTATAGCGACTTGCTGAGGCTGATCGCGTGAATCCGTGATACCGTCCGGAGGGCTTCGCGGAGGCGAGTCCCCTTGTGTTGCATTTTAGCGACCGGTCTGATGATAACTTGTGATTGTGTTTGCCCACAGAGGGCTTCGCGGGGGGACAGTTGGACAAGATAGAGAGGCTCATCAACCTCACCGCCTGCCTGCTCGAGACGAAGCGGCCACTGGCCTTCTCCGAGCTGTCCGACACGGTCTACCGCGGCCTGTCGCGCAGCCAGAACTCGCTCAAGCGCATGTTCGAGCGCGACAAGGACGAGCTCCGGGAGATGGGCATCGAGGTGGAGACGGTCGAGACCGAGTGGGGCGACGAGACCGGCTACATGATCCCCCGCGACAGGTACTACATGCCCCACATCGACCTCGAGCCCGACGAGAAGGTCGCGCTCACCATGGTGTCCAGGCTCTTCCTCGGCTCAGGCACGCCCTTCAGCGTGCCCGCGCAGCTGGCGCTGCTGAAGCTCGCCTTCGAGCGCCAGGCGGCCGGCGAGGAGGTCCCCCACGTCCACTGGGTCGAGACGCCCAGGGACTCCGAGCTCCTCGGCGACATCCTCGACGCGCTGGTGCGACGCAAGCTGCTCGCGTTCAGCTACCGGTCCCTGGGCTCGGACGAGGCCGTGGCGCGCGAGGTCGAACCATACGGGCTCTTCAACAAGTCGGGCGCCTGGTACTTCGTGGGCCAGTGCCACCTGCGCGACGAGGTGAGGTGCTTCAAGCTGGAGCGGATCACCTCCGACGTCGAGGTCAACCCCAAGAACCCCAAGACCCCCGACTTCGAGGTGCCCGAAGGGTTCGACATCCACCACGAGATCGACTGGGAGAGGCCCGCCGGCGGCAAGGCCGACGTCAAGGCGAAGGTGGTCTTCAAGCCCAGGCTCTCGTTCGCGGCCGCGACCGGCCCCGCCAGCCTCCTGGCGGAGAAGCGGCGCGCCGACGGCAGGCTCGAGGCGACCTACGACGTCGCCGACCCCGAGCAGTTCGTGGAGTGGGCCCTCGGCTTCGGGACCGACGCCGTAATAACCTCACCCGCGGCCCTCAAGGAGATGGCGAAGGACAGGCTGCGCGGGATCCTCGAGGGGCTGGGGGGATCATGAGCGGCAAGGTGTCCGAGCGTTTGAACCGGCTGCTGGTGATGGTGCCCTACCTGGCGCGCGCCGACGGCGCGGACGTGAAGGTGCTGTGCCGGGAGTTCGGGCTCACCGAGCCCGAGCTGATGCAGGACCTCGACACCCTGAGGATGTGCGGCGTGCCCGACTACACGCCGGCCGACCTGATGGACTACTGGATCGAGGGAGGCCGCGTCCACGTGATGATGGCCGACTACTTCGCCAGGCCTCTCAACATGACGCGCCCGGAGGTGCTGTCACTCTTCGTCGCCGGCAGCGCGCTTCTCCGGTCCGGCGTCTTCGCCGAGAACGGCGCTCTCGACTCGGCGCTCTCCAAGATCGAACGGATGCTGTCCGAGGAGACCAAGGAGGAGCTCGAGAAGGTCATCTCGCACATCGAGGTCGAGATGCGCGCCTATGAGGGAAACATGCGGGAGATCATCGACGAGGGTCTGGAGAAAGGCATGAACCTCGAGCTGGACTACTGGACTTTCTCGCGCGACGAGATGACCAGCCGCGAGGTCGAGCCCCTCTCGCTGGTCTGCTCGCAGGGCTACTGGTACCTGCTGGGCTGGTGCCACACCTCTGACGACTACCGGCTCTTCCGGCTGGACCGCATCGCCAGGGTGCGGCTCACGGACAACCCCTGCCAGGAGCGCGTGCGCGAATCGTTCGACATCCCCAGAGTCGTCGGCGAGTACAAGCCCGGCCGCAAGGCGCACCAGGTGCGGCTGACCTTCAAGGGCAAGCAGGGCAGGCGCATCGTGGAGCAGTGGCCCGCGGCGCAGGTCACGGAGAAGGGCGACGGCACCATCTCGGTGGAGCTGCGGACGCGCAACCTGGCGTGGCTCGCGACCTACCTGTTGCGGTTCGGCGGGCAGGTAAAGATCGAAGGGCCGAAGGAGCTCAGGAAGATGGTGGCGAAGAAAGCGGACGATCTTCTCGAGGCTTACTCATAAAGTAAGGAGCGGAGGGCCACCGCCATGGCGATAAAGATATTGTCGGACATACACGGTGAGTACGGGGCGATGAAGACGCAACTGCTGCCCGACGACGTCGCGATCCTGCTGGGCGACTATCTCAACCTGATCGACTTCCGTACGCTCGACGGCATTCTCTCCGAGGTGTACTCGCGCGAGGAGATCCGCAAGGTCCTGACGCTGATGGCGACGGGGGACAAGGAGCGCGCGCGCGTGCAGATACGGGACGCGATCGGCGGCACCCCGGACAAGTCCGAGGAGGTGCGGGCGAAGATCGCGGCCAGCTACACGGAGTTCTTCGCCAGCATCCCCTGCAAGTGCTACATGCTCTACGGCAACACCGACGTGCCCGAGGCGATGAGGCGCCTGGTGGCGGCCGCGGACGCGGAGCTGGTCGAGTGCGGCGTGGTCGAGGTCGACGGCCAGCGCTTCGGCATGGTGTCCGGCGCCCCGCAGGGGCCCTGGAACACGGGCCTGCCGGGCGAGATGGACACGGAGCGCTACGACGAGATGGTGGCCTCGCTGGGCCCCGTGGACGTGCTGTGCACCCACTACCCGCCGGCGATCCCCGACCTGACCTGGGACACCATCGCGGAGCGCGACGAGGTGGGAAGCTCGGCGCTGGTATCGTACATCGACGAGAACGGCCCGGCTTACCACTACTTCGGGCACGTCCACCACCCACGCGAGTCCTGCACTGTTCGTGGCTCGACCAGGGTCATCAACGCCGGCTTCTTCTGCGCGAGCAAGTCCGCTGTGGTCCACCCGGCCGACTGCCCCGCAAAGTAAGGGACAAAGCGTACCAGGTACTTTTCGTCCCGTAGCGCCGGCGTTCCCCCGGATCTGCACGGGTGGCCGCTTTTCAAGATGCGGGTTTGGTATCAGTTTCCTGATATAGGGCTTCACGGGCGTCCCGCCGGCTTTGCGCGGATGGCCGGCATCTAACAGTGTAGGATTTGTGCCACCTAGGCCAGTTATTCGGCTTCGCGCCCAGAACTTGCGTTTCTGATTGAGGTGTCAACGTCGGCTACGCGCGGCGGTATCGCTATTCGGTGACCTTGTAGACGACGTCGTGCTGGTGGGCGTGGCCCTCGACGCCGATCCCCACGGACTCCCCCGGCCCGGCCTTCTCCACGGATGCGTGCTCGATCTGCATCGAGTCGACGTTCTGCGTCCAGTCGGAGGTGTGACCCTTGACGTGGATGGTGTCACCGACCTCGAGGTCGCCGGTCAACTCGATCGCCGCGACGCCGATCTTGTTGAAGTAGTGAGCAATCTTGCCGATCTCTTTCTCTGGCATCGTCCCCACCCTCCTTCGACTCTCCTTGCCACTCTGCAACAGATTATAACACCCGAAACCGATGGTCCCGGAAACGCAAAAAGGTGCCTGTCCCGTTTATGCAAAAACGCACCACCGGCGCCTGACCCCAGTGGTGCATCGAGTAGTGTATCGAGCGATCAGATCTGGCCCTTCATGTCGACGGCGTACTTGCTCTTCAGCTGTCCGGTGAGGTAGACCTTGCCCGAGCCGTCGATGAACAGCCCCTCGAACTGAGGCTGTGTCTTCATGAACTCCATCGCGCGCGCCGGGCCCATGACGATGATCTTCGAGAGTATGTCGGCGTCCATGCCGCTCGGCCCGACCACTGTGGTGCTGATGGCGTTGGGAGGGTTGTAACCGGTGGCGGGGTCGAAGATGTGGAAATACCGCTTGCCGTCCTTGATGAAGAACCGCTCGTAGTCGCCGGAGGTCGACACGAAGCCGTCCTTGAGATTGAGCTGCCCGAGGATCTCGCCGGAGCTGCCGCGCGGGTCCTTGATGCCGACCACCCAGTCCTTGCCGTCGACCCTGGCGCCCACCGCTCCGATGGCCCCGCCGAAGTTGATCAGCGCGTGCTGCACGCCGCGCTCCTTGAGCAGCTTCGACATCTCGCCCACTCCGTAGCCCTTGGCCACGCCGCCCAGGTCGATCTCCATGCCCTTGTCGGCGAGCATGACGGTCTTGCCGGCGGGGTCGAGCTGGATTTTCCTGTAGTCGACCAGCGACTTCGCCTTCGCGACCTCCTCCGGAGTCGGGATCCTGTATTTCTGGTCGTAGAACCCCCAGAGCCGGACCAGGGGAGCTACGGTGATGTCGAAGGCGCCGCCGGTGAGGCGCGAGTATTTCACAGACTCGTCGATGATGCGGTAAGTGTCGTCGGACACTTTGACAGGGGCCACGCCCGCCTGCGCGTTGATCTTCTGCACGTCACTCTGCGTCTTGAACCTGGAGGTCTCGCTCTCGATCTTCTTTGCGAGCGCGATGGCGGCGGCCACGTCCTCCTTCGCCCGGGCCGTGCTCCTGCCCTGGATGGTGAGGTCCAGCGTGGTGTCCATGGCGAAGACGGTCGGCGAGTGATAGGTCCCCTTCGGCTCGCTGTAGCCTCCCTCACGTGAGGCGAGCCAGACGACCAGCACCACGGTGCCGAGCGCCAGCAGCCCGATGAGGACCAGATTTACTGCTTTCTTCGTGCGTTTCATTCTTGCGGCTCTCGTTTCTGATCGAGGAGGGCAAAGCTGGGCGGCATCGCCGTGGGCCTGGCCCGGCCGGGACAGGAAGATTATACAGTCTGTCCCGCCGGCACGCGCTGAGAAGCCTCAAGCGGCGCACCGCGTGCAACGCCGCGCCCGTCCGCGCCGTCCAAGGGTCGAGCGTTGAATCCGAAGAAGAATAACCCGTGGCTCTATATATGCGCGCGGGGGCCCTTCGCCCCCCTGATAAGAGACGAACGAGAACGCCGTCGAGGTTCCTGGCGGTGCTGCTCCTGCTTGCCCTCGCGGCCGGGGCGGTCTCGTCGTGCGGCAAGACCAGCGCGCGGACCCGAGAGAAGGTCTACCCGGTGGCCGGGATCGTCCTTCAAGCACCGGGCCGCTTCGACGTCCTGCCGCAGGGCGCGGACTCCTGGCTCCCGGGCGCGCCCGGCTCCTGCGTCTTCTACGGCGACACTATCAGGAACGGGACCGGCGGCGGGCTCATTCTGGCGCTCTCCAGGGG
>DAIQAV010000097.1:0-8894 GCA_036781505.1 Candidatus Anoxymicrobiaceae bacterium
CTCTCTCACCCGTGAGAGAGGTTTGGTGGGGGTGCGGGGGTTGCTGTACACTTGGGGCGGGACGCGAGTTCCGCCCCAAGCCTTTTGCGCGGCTGGGGCCAGACTGTTGCCGGACAGCGAGAAGGAGGTTCTCGAGGTGAAGAAGATAACTGCCATGCTGCTCGTGGCGCTCGTCGCCTTCGCGGGAGTGGCGGCGCTCGCCGGCTGCGGCAACTCCCAGACGCAGGCGAAGACCAACCTGTCCACGGACATCAATGACCTGACGTCATCCATGACCGAGCTCGTCGACCCGAACACCTATCAGTCGATCGACACTTTCAAGACGACCTGGAACAAGATCACGACGCAGTACAACAAGACGGTGGCCGACGCCAAGAAAGTCAAGAACGTGCAGGTGTCGAACCTGTCCAAGTCCTACGACGCGCTCAAGAAGGCGATAGGCAACGTCTCCAGCAGCCAGTCGCTCCAGGCCAAGATAAGCGGGATACTCCTGACGGGAGAGTCGTTCCTGGCGGCCATCAACAACCTGAACGCGGCCGTTACGCCGTCCAAATGATAGAGATCACGGGCGGGCCGCCCGGGCGTTTTTTGACGTTGCTTGTTATCCCTGTGAGGCTGAAAATGCTATACTCCGTTTGAGTACGAGTTCTTAGGTCGGTTTGGTGTCCCGAGGATTGATCTCGGGACACTTTTTGTTTTGGTAAGGAGGTGTAGGAAATTTGAAGGTATACGTGGGAAATCTACCCTACGCGGCGACGGACGATGATCTCAGGACTGAGTTCTCCCAGTTCGGGACGGTCGACTCGGCAGACGTCATCATCGACCGGAACACCGGCAGGTCAAAAGGGTTCGGCTTCGTTGAGATGAGTGATGACAACGAGGCGAAGGCCGCCATCGACGCCCTTAACGGCAAGGACCTGCAGGGTCGAGCGATGAACGTGAACGAGGCGAGGCCCAGGCCGGAACGCCCCGAGCGTTCGTCGGACCGCTACTAGACACCGAGTGGACCGGCCCGGCGTCGTTCGCGCTTCGCCGGTACGGTCACACTGGTTCAACGATTACGGAAAGTGTTGCATGTGAAAGTACACCTGATCGCCCCCACCAAAAACGGCGAGCGCTATCTGTTCAATAAGGGTCTTCTCGCCCCGCTCGGAGTCATGTATCTTGCGGCTCACACCCCTGAGGGGGTCGACGTCAAGATAATCGACGAGAGCGTCGAGCCTATCGACTTCACGCAGATTCCCGACCTGGTGGGGATCTCCACCATGACGGCTACGGCTCCGCGAGCGTATGACATAGCCGACATGTACCGGTCCCGGGGGGCTAAGGTGGTCCTGGGGGGGATACACGCATCCATGGTGCCCTCCGAAGCACTGGGTCACGCCGACGCCGTGGTCACGGGCGAGGCCGAGGAGATCTGGCCGACCGTCGTCGCGGACGCCCAGGACGGCCGGCTGCAGTCCATCTACAGGAGCGAGGAGTTCCCCGACTTCGATCGCCCGCTGCTTCCGAGGCGAGACCTCATCGACGCCAAGCGCTACTGGAGCGCCAACGTGGTGCAGACTGCCCGCGGGTGCCCGCATCACTGCAACTTCTGTTCCGTCACCACCTTCAACGGCCGCAGGGTCCGCATGCGCGCGGTGGACAGCGTCCTGGAGGAAGTCGAGACTCTGGCGAGGGGCAACCTGATGAGGAAGAGGGTCGTCCCCTTCATCGACGACAACATCGCGGCGAGCCCGCGGCGCGCCAAGGAACTCTTCAAGGCTCTCATCCCGATGAAGGTGTTGTGGGGCTCCCAGGCGTCTATCACGTTCGCCGAGGACGAGGAGCTGGTGGCGCTGGCCGCGGAGAGCGGCTGCCGCTTCCTGTTCGTGGGCCTGGAGACGCTCTCACATGGAACCATCAAGGAGATGGGCAAGAATCAGAACAGCATCGAGCAGTACGAGTCCGCGCTGAAGCTTCTCAAGAAGTACAAGATTCCAGTGATGGGCGCGTTCGTGTTCGGGTTCGACAACGACGACGAGTCCGCCTTCTCCGAGACGCTCAAGTTCGCGATCGACAACAAGATACAGGTCGCGCAGTTCGCGAACCTCACCCCCTACCCCGGCACGCGCCTGCACCAGACCCTCACCGAGGAGGGACGAGTCAGGCAGGACTTCTGGCTCGACCCGTCGTGGGACGGCCAAGTGCAGTTCGAGCCGATGAAGATGACCCCGGCGCAGCTGTTCGCGAACACGCACCAGCTCCATCGCGACTTCTACTCGTACCACTCGATACTGAAGCGCATGTCGTGGCGGGGGCACTGGCCCTACTGGCTCGCCTTCAACCTGCTGTACCGGCAGACGGTGGTGGCGGCGCGCTCCAAGGAACTCGCGTACACCGATCCCGCGGCCGAGACGGGCCTCTGAGGCACCGCCCGGCCGACCGATAATCAGCTTCAGCTCGCCGTATCACGCTCACGGTAACCCTTGCCGCGCCGGCCCAGTCACCGTATTGTCGCCCGTTCTTTCAACCCCGCGCCATGGATTGATGACCTGAGTGCGCTATTCAGGCATTGCGCTCATTGAACGAATAACTTAGGTGAACAAGCAATTATGTTCGACGAAAGGAGCGCTGTCATGCGGAAGAGCGTCTGGGTAACTGCCGGAGCACTGGTTATAATCGCAGCTCTTCTGCTGGCACCGGCCATGGCCTTCGCGGCCACGCCGAAAGTCGATGTGCCCTCGTGGGTGACGGACCTGGTCACTCAAATAAAGGCAGTCGGGCAGCAGGCCGCCGGTCAGCTGAAGCCTCTGGTGCAGAGCGCCGCGTCGCAGGTCAAGCAGGTGGGGGTGACCCTGGCGGCCTCGCTGAAGAGCGCCAGGAGCTTCGCCGACTTGAAGGCCGCGCTGAGCAAGGCGGCGGCGGACACCAAGGCGATCGCGGATGGTTTCAAGGCGGCCGCGGCGCCGATAGTGCAGGCGGCGGTGGCTCAGATCCAGGCCTTGATCGCGGCGGCTATGCCTGACGTGGCGGCCCTCAAGGCCCAGGTGAAGACGAAGGTCATGGACATCATCAACGGGCTCAAGCAGTACTTCCCGGTAGTGCCGAAGGTGGCATGACAAAAGACTGCTGACAGTGCTCCTTGAGATGAGGCCCGGGCCACGGTCCGGGCCTCAGTCTTTGCTCGGCTCGTCGGCGGTCGGGGGCGGGCCGGGGATCACTTTTCCTTGTCGTGCTCCCGCGCTTCCCTTATCTCCTCTTTGAGCTTCTTGTGGGCCGCCCGGAGGTTGACCTTGGGGAGGTCGGAGATGGTCTGGGCGCCTCCGGACATACCGCAGCCCGGGCAGGCGGCGTCCACCTCGGGGAGCTCGGTGCCACAGCTCTCGCAGCTCGCGCTGGAGATGTTGGCTTCCCTGGCCTTGGTGTCCTTGATCTCGCTGAAGAGCTCCTTGCGCGCCGCCTTGGTGTTGGCGCCGGGCAGGTCGGTTATCGTCTGCGCGATACCGTTGGTCCCGCAGGACGGGCAGAGGTCCACGTCGTGCTTGACCTCAGTCCCGCAGTTCTTGCACTTTGCCATCTTCACTCCTTTGCGCTCCTGTCAGGTCATTATAAACGAGCGGCGACGACCACCAAAGCAAGCAGGTGACGTATCGTCCTTTGCTTGCTAATGGATTAAGATATCTGGACAACAGTCTTATTGAGGCTACCGAGGGAAGGTGACCTGACTTGCCCGGCAAGGGGAAGATCCTGATCGTCGATGACGACGCGGCTCTCGTCAAGATGCTCAATGTCCGCCTGCTCGCTGAGGGCTTCGAAACGGAGCTCGCGGTTGACGGCAACACGGCGGTAACGCTTGCCAACGAGCGCACGCCGGACCTGATCATCCTTGACATCGCAATGCCCGGCGTCACCGGCGTGGACGTCATCCAGAAACTGCAGTCCGCCAGCTCCGACTCCGTCATCCCGGTGATAATAATGACCGCGTACCCCCACATGATCCGGTTGGTGGACGGATACGGGTGCGTTCGCGAGTGCTTCACCAAGCCCTTTGACCTTCCGCTCTTCATCACCCGCATTCAAGAGGTCCTCTCGGAGAGCGCCTGAGAGACCCCGCGCAATGTGACACCCCGCCGAACCGCCGAACCATCCAACCCTGTCCGGCCGCCGATAAACATGGCGCTGGAATGCCCCCCGCGCTACAATCAGAGAGTCGAGGTGATGTGGCGAGCCGTCGGTAGCGACGGTCGGATAGTTCGTGTATTGGTTGTGTCATGAAGTGCCCCAACTGCAGCAAAGAGACCTCGGACATGGCGAGCACTTGCGAGTGGTGCGGCGCCCTGATCCAGGGCCAGGCACAGCCTCCTTACCCCGCCCGGCAGATCCCGGCTCAACAGGGCTTTCCGCCCGCGCAATACGGCTCGGCGCCTCCACCGGGAGGAAGCGCACCACCGGCGCCAGGCACCAGTGGTGCATTCACCGCACCCGGGGACGCGAGCAATTACGGCCTGGGACAGCCGGCTCCGCCGAGCGGCCGGCCTCCGTCGAATCCCTGGTACTACTCGCCGTTGCCTTACCTGATCGCGGTGGTTCTTGTCCTGGCGATCATCGGTGGCGTGGTCGTCATGAGCAAAAGGACGCCGACAGTGTCGCAGACCGGGCAGACATTTGCCGATTTTGTGGTCAACGGAAAGCCGACGCTCGTCGATTTCTACACTGACACATGACCGGCGTGCCAGGAGATGGCGCCCATCGTCGACGGGCTGGCGAAGAACTACAAGGGGAAGGTGGAGGTCAACAAGGTCAACTTGAGCAACGATTCAGGCCCCGCCGGCCTGTTCGGTGTCAACGCTGTCCCCACCTACGTGTTCCTCGATGCGACCGGTAACGTGATCGACCGGCAGGAGGGCGGGAACCCGAGCGCGCTTCAGCAGGCTTTTAAGAAGGCATCGGGCGGCTAGGCGCCCGGAGACGTCTCAGCGGAGGATATGATGGACAAGCAAGGCAAGATCCTGGGGATCCCGTTCGATTTCCGCAAGCCCACTTACGCGCGGATGAAGCAGCGCATGTGGAACCCGGAGGACGAGCGGATAATGGTGCCGAGGACCTATGGCATCGGCTGGACGGTCAACCTCTACCAGCTCAGGAAGCGCTCTCCTCTTGCTTTCTATGCGCTGCTGGCCTTGTTCTTCGGAAGCATAGCCTGGGAGGCCTGGAAGTTTTTCAAAAGTGAGCCCGACTGAGGGCCACCCCGGCTACAGCTTGTCGACCACTTTCCGCGCGAACGCGCGCGCTTTCTCGAGCCTGGACTCGTCAGGCTGGCCCTTGGTCAGCGGCGCGGCCTCGCCGAACTCGCGCAGCTTGGGGTCGTCGCTCTTCAACAGGAAGTCGACCACTGCCGGGTTGACCTCGCCCTGGCAGTTGAAGACGCCCACCACCTCGGCGCCTGAGGCCGCGTGCCTGGCCTTCTCCATCCACGTCTGGACGTCGTCGTGCTCATCGGGCGCCCCGTGGGTGATGAAGATCGCGATCCTGGAGCCGGCGGTATGCTTCTCCAGGAACTCGCGCGCCTTGGGGTTCGGCCCGAAGGCGTTGATCGGAAAACCGACGAAGATGAGGTCGTAGCCCTCGAGCCCCTCGGTCACTCCCGAGACCTCCTTGATCTCTTTCTCCTGGGGAAGCTCCTCGAAGATGGCATCGGCGACCTTCCTGGTGTTTCCCGTGTTCGATACGTAAGTGACCAGCGTTCGCATACCAGGACCTCCTGTTTTTGTGTCATCCGGCGCGTCGGCCGTGGGGGCAGGCGGCGACGCACAGCCCGCAGACGCCCCAGCCCGTCTCCTCCCGTATCCGTTTCAGGTACGTCTCGCACGCCCGGGCGTCGTATCGCGCCTCCCGGGGCTCCTCTTCGCGGAACGCCCTTCCGGTGAAGGCCCCGATCGGACAGATTTCGACGCATTCGGCGCAGCTCCCGCAGGCTTCCTCCAGCGGTGAGCCGGTGGGCTGCAGCGGGGCGACCGTCAGCACGCTGGCCCACCGCGCCCTGGGACCCACCGTGGGCGTGACCAGCAGGCAGCTCTTGCCCACCCACCCCAGGCCGGCCAGGCGCGCGGCCATCTTGTTGGAGAACACGGCGCGGATTCCCACGTCGTCGTGGCGCTCGGCCGCGGTGATCGGCATGGCCTTCAGCCCCTCGCGCTGCAGGACTCCAGCGAGCCTGGAGGTCATCTCGTCGAGCCGGTTATTGATGACGTCGTAGCAGTGGCGCAGGTAACCGGTCGCAACGGCGAGCTCGTCGCGGTGCCCGGGCAGCAGGTCGACTATCTCGTCCACCATCCTGATGCCGACCGAGATCGCGCGGTCATACTCCGCCAGCATCTCGCTGCCCTGCTCGACCACGACGCCTCGCACCGGCGAGAGGTCCGCTACCCCGTAGAAGTCGGCGCCGAGCTCTCCCGCGAGCCGCCTCAGCTCCGCGTCAAGGCCCACTGCCGCCGACCCCCACCAGGTTGCCGTAGGAATACCTGGACCGCGAGACGTGGACGGATACCAGGAAGCAATACGAGAAGTACACGCAGGTGGAGAACCCGGCCGCCCAGAACCACTCCACAAAGCCGCGGTAGTCACCCAGCCTGTCGGACCTGGATAGCGCCGCGTTGTAACCGAGCGTAAGCGATACTAGCACCAGTCCGAAGAGAACGGCCGATGCGCTTCCGGTGACTGAGAATCCTGTCGTCATGAGCCCACCTTCTCCTGGCGCGACATACGCCGTATTCTATCCGACCGGCACGGAGGCGGCCAGACGGCCTCAAGCAGGCGAGGGCGGAAAGTCCGATATACTACAATATCTCCGTATTATGGTTCGTATTGCAATCTCGAGGACCTGGAAGTCGAGTGGCCAGAGACAGAAAGAACAACATCAAGCCCGCCGGCCCGGACATGGACGTCTGCTGGCACTCCACGCTCTCGCGCCCGCACGGGTACGCGATGATCAGCCGCAGCATGGTGCTCGCGCTCAGGGCCGCCGGCGTCAACCTCTCCTACGAGTACCTCTATGGCCCCGGCACGGTTTTCCCGGTGAGCGAGGAGAAGGACCTCGGCGACGAGCGCCTTAACGCTCTCGCCCGCAAGAAGTGCAAGAAGGACGGCACCCACGTCGTCTTCGGCCAGGGTGACGCCTTCGAGTACGTGAAGAGCGGGGTGGTCCGCTCTTCCTACAGGGTCGGCTACTCGATGCTCGAGGTCAGCGGGCTGCCGGAGGAATGGGTGCGGCAGGCCAACGAGATGGACGAGATATGGACGCCGAGCCCTTTCAACGTGCGGACGTTCCGGGACAGCGGAGTGAAGACGCCGATCTGCGTCATGCCGCTGGGGGTGGACACGGAGAACTTCGATCCCACGGTCGATGGCTTTTCCCCTGAGGACATCTTCACCTTTCTGAGCATATTCGAGTGGGGGGAGAGGAAGGCGCCGGAGATCCTGCTGAAGGCCTTCAACGAGACTTTCACCCGCGACGAACCCGTGGTCCTGGTTTGCAAGTACGACAACTACGACGAGGCGGTCGAGGTCATCATCGACATCGACGGCATGGACCTCGATCCCGAAGGCGGGCAGATAGTGTTCGTCGCCAACCAGCATGTGCCGTACGGCGAGCTGGCCCAGATGTACCGCTCGGCGGACTGCTTCGTGCTGCCGACCCGCGGCGAGGGCTGGGGGATGCCCATCCTCGAGGCCATGGCCTGCGGCATCCCGGTGATCGCGACCTACTGGAGCGCCCAGCAGACTTTCATGACGCAGGCCAACAGCTACCCTCTGCAGGTGAGCAAGCTCGTAAAGGCCAGGGCAAAGTGCCCCTACTACAAGGGGTTCAAGTGGGCCGAGCCGGACACCGGCCACCTCAAGAGCCTTTTGCGGCACGTCTACGAGAATCCACAGGAGGCGCGCCAGAAGGGAGAGCGCGCCGCCGTCGACGCCCGCGAGAAGTGGTCCCTTCAGATGTGCGAGAGGAACATCCACGGCAGGCTCACCGAGATCGCTGAAGAGCGCACCACCAACGGCCGGTCTCAGGCGACCTGGATCCCCGAGGGTGTTTTCAAGCCGAGGATCGGGATAGACATATCTCGCGCCGTCGGCGAGCCGATCACCGGCGTGGGCCGCTCCTGCCTGACGATGCTGAAGTGCCTCGCGGACATGCCCGACGACGTGAACAGGTTCGAGTACCTGCTCCTTCCGGGCCTGGGCGACTTCGTCCATCCGCACTACCTGGAGAAATACTCGTTCGATGGGGTCGACGACCCCAGGTTCACTCTCTACCGGGGCCCGCTGCCGGCCTTCAGCAGCCGCGAGCACTACGTGCCCGGCCTGGACCTGGTCCACAGCACGGCCTACATGAAGCCGGACACGGAGGACGTCCCTCTGCTGGTCACGGTGCACGACCTCACCTTCCTGACGCACCCTTACTATCACACGCTGGAGAACGTCGACTTCTGCGTGGGTAACATGAACCGGGCCATCGCTTCCGACTGCCACTTCATCGCCGTCTCCGAGAACACCAGGAAAGACATGATCGAGCACTACGGGATCGACTCCGAGAGGATATCCGTGGTGTACAACTCCATCGAGTCCGACGAGTTCAAGCGACTGCCCGCTCAGGCGGTGCGCGAAGCGCTGGCGAAGTACGAGCTGCCGGAGAGGTTCTTCCTGTCGGTCGGCAGCCTCGAGCCGCGCAAGAACCTGGAGACGGTGATAGCAGCGATGAGGCAGTACGACGGACCGGAGCCGCTCATCATCGCGGGAGCTTCCGGCTGGAAGAACGACGAGGTCTACGCGGCGATAGAGGAGAACAGCGAGAAGATAAAGCTGGTGGGATACATCCCGCAGGAGGAGCTGCCGCTCTTCTACAACGCGGCGCTGGC
>DAIQAV010000098.1:0-8852 GCA_036781505.1 Candidatus Anoxymicrobiaceae bacterium
TCCCCAGCCTCTTTGAGGTCAGCAGTATCGAGGTCGGATCGAAATGAGCGGATTCGATAAGGATGTTGGCGCTGCGCTCGGTCACCTCAGAGTCCTCGCCTCCGATGATGCCGGCGACGGCCACCGGCCCCGAGGGGTCGGTGATGACCAGGGTGGCCTCGTCGAGCCGCCTGTCAACTCCATCCAGCGTCCTCATCGGCTCGCCACTGGTGGCGCGCCTGACGATGATGGTTCGCTCCGCCAGCAGGTCCAGGTCGAAGGCGTGTAGCGGCTGGCCCAGCTCCAGCAGGACGTAGTTGGTCACGTCGACCACGTTGCTTATGGGGCGCAGGCCCGCGGCGGTCAGTCGCCTCTGCATCCATGCCGGGGATGGCCCTGTCTCGACTCCCATGACCACCCTGGCGGTGTATCTCGGGCAGCCTGGCGGGTCCTCGAGTATCACCTTGGCCAGCGTGTCGACTGGTGGCCCGCACTCGTCCAGCTCCACCGACGGGAGGCGCAGCGGAGCGCCGGTGAGGGCCGACACCTCGCGGGCCACTCCCACCACGGACATGCAGTCGGGCCTGTTGGGCGTTATCTCCAGCTCGAGCACGATGTCCTCGAGCGGCAGCACCTGGTGCACGTCGGCGCCCACCTCGGCGTCGCCGGCGAGCTCGAGGATCCCGGTGTGGTCCTCGCTTATTCCGAGCTCGGCCGCGCTCAGCAGCATCCCCGCGCTCTCGACTCCCCTGATCTTCGCCTTCTTCAGCGGCTTGCTCGAAACCGCCGGGAGCCTGGCGCCCTCGCGGGCGAACGGATATTTCATCCCGGCTCGCACGTTCGGCGCGCCGCAGACGATCTCGCGCACGGTCTCGCCATCGTCCACCACCACGATGCTGAGGGCGTCGGCGTTGGGGTGAGGCTTTACCTCGCGCACATCAGCGACCACGACTCCACTGATGCCGCCGCCCAGCGTGTGGACCCTGTCCACCGCCGTGCCCGACATCGACAGCGCGTCGGCGAGCTCGGCCGCTGTCATCTGAATGTCTATGTACTCTTTGAGCCACTCGATCGATATTCGCATCGTCCCGCCTAGAACTGGCGCAGGAAGCGCATGTCGTTCTCGAAGAACACGCGCATGTCGTCAACGCCGTATTTCAACATCGCTATTCGCTCGACTCCCCCGCCGAACGCGAAACCAGTGTACTTCTCCGGGTCGTAGCCGACGTAGGAGAAGACGTTGGGGTCGATCATCCCGCAGCCCATGATCTCCAGCCAGCCTACTCCCTTGCACAGCGAGCATCCCTTACCCGCGCAGACGAAGCAGGAGACATCGACCTCGGCTGAGGGCTCGGTGAACGGGAAGAAGTGCGGCCTGAAGCGCACCGCGCGCTCCTCGCCGAACAGCTTGCGCGCGAACACCTCCAGCGTGCCCTTGAGGTCGCCCATGGTTATGTCCTCGCTGACCGCGAATCCCTCGACCTGGTGGAAGACCGGGGAATGCGTGGCGTCTATCTCGTCCTTGCGGTAAGCCTTTCCCGGGCTGATCACGTAAAGCGGCGGCCTCTCCGACTCCATCACCCGCACCTGCACCGGCGAGGTGTGGGTGCGCAGCAGGATGTCTTTGGGGTTGTCGCTCACAGGGTCGGAGCGGCGCACGTACAGGGTGTCCTGCAGCGACCGCGCCGGGTGGTGCGGCGGCGTGTTGAGCGCCTCGAAGTTGTAGAAGTCGAGCTCGACCTCCGGCCCGGCCACTACCTTATAGCCCAGGCTCACAAAGATGTCGGTTACGTCGTCGATGACCTGCGCCAGCAGGTGTGCGTGGCCCAGCGGCAGCCTCCTGCCGGGCAGCGTCACGTCAGTGGCATCGCGAAGCAGGCGCTCCTCGGTCTCGGCGTCCTTGAGCCTGGCCGCCCTGGCGGTTAGCTCGGTCTCCGCGAGAGTCCGCAGCGCGTTGCCGATCTGGCCCAGGGCGCGCTTCTCCTCGGGCGCAAGCGAGCCGAGGCCTTTGAAGACCGCGGTTATCGAGCCTTTCTTGCCCAGCAGCCTTACCCGCGTCTCCTCGAGCTCAGCGGGCGTACCCGCGGCCTCGATGGCGGCGAGCGACTCGCGCGCCAGGGCGGCAAGCTCCGGCCGCTCCTGCGTAAGCTCCTCGATCTTGTTCATGGAGTTGTCGTCCATCTCAACCCCCGCCGCCGTCCCGCCTCTGGCGCAGCGCCTCGAACAGCACCACCGCCGCGGCGGACGCCACGTTCAGCGACTCGGCTTTCCCGGGCATGTCTATGTAGACCGTACCGTCCAGGTACGAGCGGTCCTCGTCCGGTATCCCGAACGCCTCGTTCCCCACCACCAGCGCGACCGGCCGTGAGAAGTCCTCGTCCAGGTAGCTGCGCTCTCCCCTGGGGTCGAGCCCCAAAATGGCGACCCTTCCCTGAAGGTCCGCACCCAGCCTGGCCACGTCCACGTCGCGCGCCAGCGGCACGTGGAAATGCGAGCCCGCCGCGGACCGCACTACCTTGGGGTTGTACAGGTCGACGCTGCCCGCCGTCATGAGGAACCCGTCGAGGGCGGCCGCGTCCGCGATTCGCAGCAGCGCCCCCAGGTTGCCCGGGTCCCTTACCTGGTCGGCGACCAGCAGCATGGAGACCTCGCCTTTGATCAGCTCGTCGTAGTCGGCGGTCACCTGCTCCATGATCCCGACTATGCCCTGCGAGGTGACAACGTCCGATATCCAGTCCATCAGGGGCTGGCTGACCTCGTGCATCTCGACGGGCTCGTCAAGCCGTCTTCTGATATAGCCGGCCTCCTCGGCGCGCGAGTCCACGTAGGCCAACTCCTTGAGTTTCGCGCCGGAATCCAGGCCTTCCTGGATGAGGTTGAGCCCCTCGACCAGGAAGAGGTCGAACCTGTCGCGGTAGGTGCGGCGTGAGAGTTTTCTGAACCGCTTGACGACCTCGTGGTTGCGGCTGGTGATCGGACTCAGCATGAGTCGCTTTTCATACTCGCCCTATCCGGCCGCCTGCTCGCCCGCTTCAGATGCGGCCTCCGGTGTGGAGTCCTTCTCGCCCTCGGCCTTAACGGCCGCCTTGCCGTCGCCGGCGCCGGCTGCCACCTCGACCAACTGGCCGAACGTCTCAGGGTCGTTGATGGCGATGTCCGCCAGTATCTTGCGGTCTACCTCTACCCCAGCGTTCTTGAGCCCGCTGATAAATCGGCTGTACGACATGCCGTGCTCGCGCGCCGCCGCGTTTATCCTGGTTATCCAGAGCTTGCGGAAATCGCCCTTGCGGACCTTGCGGTCGCGGTAGGCGTACTGCAGCGAGTGCATGACCTGCTCGTTCGCGGGCCTGTAGCACTTGCTCTTGGGCCCGCGGTAGCCGCGCGCCATCTTGAGCACTTTCTTTCTTCGCTGCCTGGTGGCCGGCCCGTTCTTTGTCCTCGGCATGATGATCAACCCCTCCGGGTGGAATAGTCTCTTGCAGCGCCTCTCCTACTTGGCGTTCTTCACTCCCAGCGCCCTGCGGACGTTCTTGTCGTCGGCCGGGTCCACTGCTCCCTCCGAGTTCAGGTGGCGCTTGCGCTTGGCGCTCTTGCTGGTGAACAGATGGCTGTTGTAGCCGTGCCTGCGCACAAGCTTACCTTTTGCCGTGACGTGGAACCGCTTGGCCGCGCCTCTGTGCGTTTTCATCTTGGGCATGCGATCACTCCTTCTTGGGCTGCTCGACGACGACGATCGGCGTGAGCACCATCGTCATGTTGCGGCCGTCCAGCCTGGGCCTGGCCTCGACCGTGGCGATCTCGCTGACGTCCTCAGCCATCCGGTTCAGGAGGTTCAGCCCGAGCTCCGTGTGGGTCATCTCGCGACCACGGAACATTATCGTGACCTTCACCTTGTTCCCCTGTTCCAGAAACCTCACCACGTGTTTTTTCTTGGTCTCGTAGTCGTGGATGTCGATCTTCGGGCGCATCTTCATCTCTTTGACTATGATCACGCTCTGCTTCTTGCGCGCCGCCTTCATCTTCTGGTCCTGCTCGTAGCAGTACTTGCTGTAGTCCATGATCTTGCAGACGGGAGGCTGGCCCTGCGGCGCGACCTCGACCAGGTCAAGGTCATGATCGAGCGCTATCCTTTGCGCCTCCTCGATAGGCGTGATGCCCATCTGCTCTCCGGTCTCGGATATCAGGCGCACCTGAGGGCACCTGATGGAATCGTTGACTCTCAGCTTTCCTAATATGGCGGCTCCTCCTTTTCATAAAGAACGGGTGGCTTGAATGCCACCCTTCAATATCCGATATGGATAACCCTGCCGGCTGCCATTGTCGGCTCCGTCGTTACCGGCGCCGCAGGGTGAGGAGCGGCATCGTTCGCCCCTTCTTGTCTTTGATTTACATGAGTATAGCGAATGGGCCGCCCCGCGGCAAACCCGCGCACCACCGGTGAAGGCAAAAATGCAAAATTGGTGCCAGGCACCGGTTTTGCATTTGCGGAACGCACCACGGTGTCTGACCCCAGTGGTGCGTTTTGTTGCGTTATACTAATCGTGCGATCGAAAGGATGGCGGAGCATGCTTCAACCCAGGCCCAAAGTCCTCGTCGCCGATGACGACCACAACCTGCGGCAGCTTCTGATGGAGGCGCTGCCCAGGCACAAGTTCGAGGTCTATCAGGCGGCCGACGGGAACGAGACGTGGGACACCATAAGGAACCTGAGGCCGGATATCGTCCTGCTCGACGTCATGATGCCGGGGCTGGACGGGCACGAGATATGCAAGAGGATGCGTGAGAACCCTCAGACCCGCAGCATCCCCGTGATCATGCTGACCGCGCGCGCGCAGCTCAAGGACAAGCTCGAGGGGATCGAGTCAGGGGCTGACGATTACATCACCAAGCCGTTCGATCCCATGGAGCTGCAGGCGCGCATCGAGATGCACCTGCGGCGCTACCTGCGCGACAGCGACATGAGCCCTATCACCGAGCTCCCCGGCAACAAGGCGATCGAGGACGCGCTGGTCAGCAGGATCGAGTCCAGCCGCCTGTTCGCCATGCTCTACATCGACCTGGACGACTTCAAGGCCTTCAACGACTACTACGGGTTCACCGCCGGCAGCGAGGTCATCCGCATGACCGGTGCAGTGCTGGCCGAGGCCCTGGACAAGTACGGCGCCGGAAGCGGCGAAGGCTTCCTCGGTCACGTGGGCGGCGACGACTTCATCATCCTCACCCCCATCGACGACGCCGAGGCCGTCTCCAAGGAAATAATCAGGCTCTTCGACGAGCGCATCAGGGACCACTACAACCCGGAGGACCTGGAGAAGGGCTACATAGTCTCGATCGACAGACGCGGGTACGTGATGAAGTTTCCGATCATGACCATATCGATCTCGATCGTCCACAACGAGCACCGTCAGCTCACCGACCCCGCCCAGATCGGCAGGATCGCCGCGGAGCTCAAGAAGTACGCCAAGGACCTCGAGGGAAGCGTCTACGTCTTCGACCGCAGGAAGATTTGACGGTCCCGGCGCTTCCCCCCTTTACACGGCCCGACTGAGAAATATGGATTACCGAGACGTTCTCTCGCCCAAACGCGCACCCGGCGCCACCAGCGAACCTGGCAGGGGCGACATCAGCCACCTCCTGTTCGTGACAGCGCGCCCCGGACTGCAGTTGCTGTGGACCGCGCTGGTCGCGGCCACCCTCATATACACGCTGGTGCGCAGCGGGCCGTCCTACCCCTGGGCGATAGCGCTGATGCTGGCCTCGTGGGCCGCGGTGGTCATAGGCAACCACTTCTTCCCGTTCGACGAGTACCACCCGGTGCTCTTCTTCCTGCTGATGTCGGCGTTCCTCGCGCTCACGGCGAGCATCGTCTTCCTGACCGGAAACCGCACTAGCCTGCTGGGGTTCCTGTTCTTCGCCGTGCCGATCCTGGCCTCGGCGTATTACGGCTACCCCGGCACCCTGCTGATGTCGGTGCTGGCCGGGGTGGTCCGCTACATCCCGTTCATGACCGGCAACGTGACGGCGCTGGAGCACATCGCGCTGGGCCTCACGGTGCTGACCTACGTCTTCATCGGGATGATGTCGTGCTACGTCGTCGAGGGCGAGAAGATGTACGCGCGCGAGTCGAACGAGTACAGGCACCTGCTGGAGCTCGCCCGCCACCGCGAGCGGGACATCTCGCGCATCTACAACCTCTCCAGGCGCTTCTCCTACACCCTCGACCTGGACACGGTGCTCAAGACCACGGCCGCCCTGGCCCGCCAGATGCTCTCGTCGCAGGGGGCCCTGGTGTTCCTGATCGAGGACGGAAAGCCCGTGCTCAAGGCGGCTCTGGGTATCCTGCCTTTCTCGGACATGTCGCAGGTGAAGCTGCCCTCGGGGCGCGAGTGGACCAGGACGCTCTTCTCCGCCGGGCGCACCCGGGCACGCCGCGACAAGCTCGATTGGCTCCCGCTGGATCCCGAGTCCTCGGGCAAGAGCCACTGCGTCGCCGCCGTGCCGCTTTTCACCGGCGGGGACGTGGCGGGCTACCTGGTGTGCTTCTCCCCCGCTTCGCGGACGTTCCGTCAGCAGCACCTGGAGGTGCTCTCGACGATCGCCAGCCAGGCCGCGGTCGCGGTCGAGAAGGCGCGGCTCTACTCGCGCACTCTGGACGACAAGACCAAGGTCGAGACGATACTGGGCGCGCTGCGGGACGGGCTGGTGCTGACCGACGCGGCCGGCATGCTGGTGGACGCCAACCCGGTCGCGGAGCGCATGCTCTCGCTGGACGGCGGCCCCCGGCGGCGCGACCTGGCGGGAGTGCTGTCCGCGGTGGCCACCGATAACAACCTGGGCCACCTGGGCCTGGGCGAGGCCGTCTCCGCGGTGCTGGAGGGCCGGACCGTCTTCGGTGAGATCACGCTTGCAGGCGAGGCTCCCATGACGGTGCAGGCGCACTTCATCCCGTTGCGCGATCAGGTGGACAAGGTCTCCGGCATGGTCCTGTTCCTTCACGACATCACCGAGCTCAAGCGCCTCGACGAGATGAAGTCCAACTTCGTCTCCAACGTCTCGCACGAGCTGCGCACGCCGCTCACCAGCATCTCCGGCTTCGTGAGCCTGCTGCTGGCGGGCAGGGCCGGACCGCTGGCGCAGAACCAGTCGAGGTATCTCGAGGTCGTCAAAGAGCAGGCGGGAAACCTGACCGAGATGATCGAGGACCTGCTCGACCTGCCCAGGCTGCAGGCGGGGGGGCGCAGGCTGCAGACCGCCGCCTGTTACATCCGCGAGCTGATCGGCGCGGCGGTGACGCAGGTGGAGAAGGCGGCCCTGGCGGGAGACGTGGAGATAAGGATCAACCTGCGCGGGGACCTGCCGCCGGTCAACGCCGATTCCGCCCGCCTGACCCAGGTGCTCAACAACATCATCGAGAACGCGGTCAAGTTCACGCCCGCGGGCGGCATGGTGGAAGTGGCGGCGCTGGATGGCGGCTCGGCTCTGCAGGTGCAGGTCTCCGACACCGGGGCCGGCATAACCCCGGCGGCCCTCCCCCACATCTTCGACAGGTTCTTCCAGGCTCACGCCACCGAAAGCGAGCAGGCCGGCTTCGGCCTGGGCCTTGCGATATCGCGCGAGATAGTCGAGCTTCACGGTGGAAGGATCTGGGCGGAGAGCGACCCCGGACGGGGCTCGACGTTTTACTTCACGGTCCCCTTCTACGCGTGATCAGGCGCCGGGAGTCGCGGTAGCGCTCTCCGTCATGGAGATTCCCCGGGCACGGTACTGCTCGGCGGCGATTGTGTCGGCCTTCGCCTTCTCTTCCTGCTCGACGATCGATTCCATGAAAGCCTTGACCACCACCGGGTCGAACTGCGTGCCGGCGTTCATCTCGATCTCTTTCACGGCCTCGACCACGGGGAGCGCCTTGCGGTAAGGCCTGTGGGACATCATCGCCTCGTAGGAGTCGGCAACCGCGAGGATGCGGGCGCCCAGCGGGATATCCTCGCCGGCGATCCCGTCGGGGTAGCCCCTGCCGTCGAAGCGCTCGTGGTGATGCAGGATGATCTCCCGGGGCGCCTGCAGGAAGGTGACCGGCTCGATGATGGAGTCGCCCAGCCTGGGGTGGGTCTTGACGTGGATGAACTCCTCCTCGGAGAGCGCTCCCGGCTTGTTCAGTATCTTTCGCGCGATCCCGATCTTGCCGATGTCGTGCAGCGCCGCGGCGTACTTGATGTTGCGCAGGTCCCACTCCGACAGTGACATCTTGCCGGCGATCGCCATGGCGTACTCGGTGACGCGCTCGGAATGGCCGTAGGTGTAGGGGTCCTTGACCTCGATGGCCCTCGCCAGGGCCTTCACCGTGGAGAAGTAGCTCATCTCCAGGTCCTCGTACAGGGAGGCGTTCTCCAGGGCGACGGCCGCCTGCCCGGCGATGCCGGTGACCATGTTGAGGTCCTCGTTCTCGAGCTCGTCGCGCTCCTTGGAATAGTAGAGCACCATCATGCCCAGCAGGTATTCCCGGGTGTAGACCGGGACCAGCAGTATCGAGCGCGTGCCCGTGTCCTCCACGCGGTCGTCGGGTATCAGGGGCGACACGTGGGGGTCGCTCATCGCCACCTGGTAGTTGAACAGCGCCTCGGAGTCCTCGTCGGTGAGGTCCGCGGGCTGGATGCCCTCGCCCAGGCCCATCTCCCAGTCGGAGTCCGGGAACAGGCTGAACGTCGCGGTCGGATAGAACCGCCCACTCTCGTTCACGTATATGTAGGCGCTGCACTTGCCGACTTCGCAGACGTCGGCGGTAATCTGCACCAGCCGCGTGAGCAGGACGTCGATGTCCAGCGTCGAGGTCACCAGGCGGGCGACCTCCAGGAGCGCCATGGTCTCTTTCAGCT
>DAIQAV010000099.1:0-8739 GCA_036781505.1 Candidatus Anoxymicrobiaceae bacterium
TCAAGGGGTATCATACCACTAAATGCTAGGTGTATCTAGTTGGAGTTGCACTAGTAGAAATGATTCCTGGCGTGTAATCATAGCCGGCCTGATACTCGGCTTCGCGGGGATCAGACCCCTTAACTTGCGTTTCGCAACGAATCCTTGGCGTGAAGACATTAATATTCAAGGCGGGCGAGGGGTGTCCTCTCCGGAGTGAGTCGGCCTCCGTCGAATCGACGGAGAGGACACCCCGAGCAACTACTTCTTTTTGGGCGGCGCCACGTGTATCGCCTTCCCGTGCGCGGCCTCCGCGGCCTCCATGATGGCTTCCGGCAGCGACGGGTGCGCGTGGATCGTGTTCGCGATGTCCGCCGAAGTCGCTCCCATGTGCATCGCCATGGCGACCTCGTGAATGAGGTCGGAGGCGTGTGGACCCATGATCTGGGCGCCCAGGACAAGGTCGGTCTTGGCGTCGATGACGAGCTGCACGAACCCGTAGTCCTCGCCCATCGCCAGGGCCTTGCCCAGCGCTCCGAATGAGAACCGGCTGACCGTGACGTCCAGCCCCTGCTCGGCGGCTTTGTCGGCGTTGAGGCCGACGCTGCCGATCTCGGGGGTCGTGAAGATGCATGCCGGTACCACGTGGTACTGCATGGTCGCGTTGCCGCCGGTGGCGTTCTCGGCGGCCACCAGGCCCTCGAAGGTTGCGGTGTGCGCCAGCAGGATGCCGCCGACCACGTCGCCGCAGGCGTAGATGCCGTCGGCGCTGGTCTCCATCGCCTGGTCGACGTCGATCCGTCCGCGCTCGTCGACCTCGACGCCGGCCTCCTCGCAACGCAGGCCCGCCGAGTTGAACTTGCGGCCGATGGACACCAGCAGCTTCTCGGCCTCGAGCTCGTCACCGCTGGAGAGCTTCACCTTGATGCCGTCCTCGCGGTACTCGAGCACCTCGGTCACGGTGGTCTCGGTGCGGATGTCGATTCCCTGCTTGCGGAACGTCGAGCGCATCTGCTTGGCCACGCGGCTATCCTCGGTGGGCAGCATGCGGTCCATGAGCTCGAGCATCACGATCTCCGTGCCCAGGGTGGAGAATATGCAGGCGAACTCGCTGCCGATGACGCCGCTTCCCACGATGATGAGGCTCTTGGGCACGTGGTCGAGCGCCAGTGCGTCGGTGGAGGTCATGACCGCCGGCTGCGAGAAGTCGAAGGTCGGCAGCTCGGCCGGGTCGGAGCCGGTGGCGATGATTATCTTGTCCGTCTCGAGCACGCGGTCGCCGTCGGCGGTCTTGGCGAGCACGTTCTTCTCGGTCGTGATCGAGGCGAATCCGTTGACGAGCTCTATCCCGTTGGCCTTAAGCAGCTGGAGGATGCCGCCGACGAGGGTGTCGGTGACCTTCTGCTTCCTGGCCTGGATGGCGGTCCAGTCGGGCTCTATCCCGGTGATCTTGACCCCGAACTTCTCGGCCTCGCGGGCGTGCGCGATGAGCTCGGCCGAGGCCAGCAGGGTCTTGGTGGGTATGCAGCCCCAGTTGAGGCAAGTACCGCCCACCTTGTCCTTCTCCACCAGTGCGACCTTGGCCCCCCGCTGCGCGCACCTGATGGCGGCCGGATAGCCTCCCGGCCCCCCGCCGATGACCACTACGTCGAATTTCCCTTCCTCTGCCATTATGCGTCCCCCTTGTGTTCTATTATTGAGGTTCTTTTCAGCGAAAAAGCGAAATAAACTCAATCACATAGGAATGAGCCAGTCAAACGCCTCACATATGGCCCGGGCACGTCCGCCAGCAACGTATTTCAGCCAGTAATTGCCAGTCCGTCAGAGGCCGGGAGGCTGGCTCCAGGGGACGCCGCAGAGGCTCCGGTACCGGGTTGCAATACGGTTGACAGTTTCTATATAATCCGTGGCGTGTGCCTCCACTATAGGGAGGCTACATTTATGTCTGTTGAAAATCGGACCGCGAAAATGTCTTTTGAGGTCAAATCCGGTAGCGAAAGGGGATGATGCTCAGAGCGAGCTAGGCCTGCTTGGCAGGGAGTGTTGGATCCGACCCCGCCGGGGGTCTTTAGTAAGAGATGGCACAGGACTAAGGAGGGGCTATGGCAGCAGTTCCGAGTGACCTTGAGATCGCGCAAGCGGCAAAGCTGCAGCCGATCGTTGAGATCGCCAAGAAGATCGGGCTCGAAGAGGACGACCTCGAGCTCTACGGCAAGTACAAGGCAAAGGTGCACCTCGATGTGATCGACCGGCTGAAGGACAGACCGAACGGCAAGTACATCGACGTCACCGCGATCACCCCGACACCCCTGGGTGAGGGCAAGACGGTCACCTCGATCGGCCTCACCGAGGCGATGAACAGGATCGGCAAGAGCTCGATCATCAACATCCGCGAGCCGAGCATGGGCCCGGTCTTCGGCATCAAGGGCGGGGCCGCCGGTGGTGGCTACAGCCAGGTGGTGCCGATGGAGGACCTGAACCTGCACTTCACCGGCGACATCCACGCGGTCGGCGCGGCCAACAACCTCTGCGCCGCCTACATCGACACCAGCATCCTTCTGGGGAACAAGCTCAACATCGACCCGATGACCGTGACCTGGCGCCGAGTGGTGGACATCTCCGACCGCGCGCTGCGAGACATCGTCGTGGGCCTGGGCGGGAAGCAGAACGGCTATCCCCGCCAGACTGGTTTCGACATCACTGTCGCCTCCGAGGTTATGGCCATCTTCGGCCTGGCGGACAGTCTCGACGACCTGAAGGAAAGGCTCGCCAGGATAGTGGTTGCATACACCTATGACGGCAAGCCGGTCACCACCTCAGACCTTAAGTGCGCGGGCTCCATGGCCGTCCTGTTGAAGGATGCCCTCCAGCCGAACCTCATCCAGACCCTCGAGGGCAACGCCTGTTTCATGCACGCTGGCCCGTTCGCGAACATCGCGCAGGGCAACAGCTCGGTGGTCGAGGACCTCATCGCCGTCAAGCTCTGCGACTACGTGTTCACCGAGAGCGGGTTCGGGGCCGACTGCGGCGCCGAGAAGATGATGAACCTGAAGGTCCGCGCCATGGAGAAGTACGGCATCACCCCGGATTGCGTGGTTATTACGGGCACAATTCGCGCCCTCAAGATGCACGGCGGAGCCTTCGAGGCCAAGCCGGGCAAAAAGATCGACGAGAAGTTGCAGGCGGCGGAGAACTACGAGGCGCTGGAGAATGGGTCTCAGAACCTGGTCAAGCACATAGAGAACATGAAGGGCTTTGGCCTACCGGTAGTGGTGACCATCAACCGGCGCACCACCGACAGAGATAAGGAAATCTCGCTGGTCCAGGATCTCGCGCTGAAGGCGGGCGCGGACTTCTGCGAGCCCATCGATGTCTGGGCCAAGGGCGGCGAGGGCGGCGAGGAAGCCGCCGCGGCCATCGTCAAGGCCTGCGAGATGCCCAAGGACTTCAAGTACACATATGACCTGAACACCTCCATCAAGGAGAAGATCGAGACGATCGCTACCAAGATATACGGGGCGGACGGAGTCGACTACACGCCGGTGGCGGAAGCGGCGATCGTGCGCTTCACCGAGGCCGGCTACGACAAGCTCCCGCTCTGCATGGCCAAGACGCACCTCTCGCTGTCGCACGACCCGAACCTCAAGGGCCGCCCGACCGGATGGCGTCTGCCTGTCAGGGACATCAGGCCGACCATCGGCGCGGGCTTCCTCTATCCGCTCTGCGGAGAGATGAGGACCATGCCCGGCCTGCCTTCCGAGCCCGCCGGCAACAAGGTGGACCTCGTGGAGGGCGGCAGGATAGTAGGCCTGTTCTAAGGTAAGGAGAATCCCGGGAGGCCGGCTCAGCGCCGGCCTCCAACGGGTCTGAGAAAAATAATGGAAAAAGTCAGAGTCTGTTTCTACCCGGAGAACCGCTGCATCGAGGTCGATAAGGGAGAGAACCTTCTCAGAGCGGCCATGCAGGCGGACGTCCACATAAACGCGTCGTGCGGTGGCGAGGGCTACTGCGGCAAGTGCCGGGTCATCATCGAAAAGGGTGAAGTCACCCAGAAGCTCGTCGTGAAGCTATCCGAGGAGGAGGTCAAGCGGGGCTACGTGCTCGCCTGCTCCTCGACCATCGAGAGCGACGTGGACGTCAGGGTACCCATCGAGACCCAGCTGGGCGACAAGAGCGCGCTGACGCGCAGGCCTCCCATCCCGCTGCAGGGCTACACCCTCACCGCGAAAGACTGGGCCGAGAGGCTTCCGCAGTGGGAGCTCAACCCCCCGACCACGAAGTTCCACCTGGTGCTCGACAAGCCGACGCTCGACGACAACCTCTCCGACGCCGAGCGCATCAAGAGGGAGCTCTCCAGGCTGGCGGGGCTGAAGGACGTCGTCATCGACTACCCGATGCTCCAGGCGCTGCCCGGGCTCATCCGCGCCGCCAGCTTCGACGTGACTGTCACCGTGCTCGACAGGGGGCAGGAGCTGCGCGCGGTGCGCATCGAGAAAGGCGACACCTCTCCCAGGCAGGCCGCGCTGGCCGTCGACCTCGGCACCACCACCGTGTCGGTGCAGCTCATCGACCTTCAGACGGGCGCGATAACGGGCGAGGCCTCGGACTACAACGGCCAGATATCGTACGGCGAGGACATAATAACCAGGATAATCTACACGACCCGCTCGACCGGGCTCGCCAAGATGCAGTCGGCCGCGGTCGGCACTATATGGAACCTCATCCAGCAGGTGGTCGAGCAGACCAGCACCGAGTTCTGCAGCATCACGCACCTGGTGGTCTCGGGCAACACCACGATGATCCACCTTCTTCTAGGGCTCGACCCCAGATACATCAGGGTGGACCCCTACATTCCCGTGGCCCAGTTCTTCCCCTGGATCAAGGCTTCCAACATCGGCATCAGGATAGCCTCGGGGGTCTACCTGCGCTGCACGCCGTGCGTCGCGTCCTACGTAGGCGGCGACATCGTGGCGGGCGTGCTCGCTTCGGGGATGTTCAACTCGGAGAAGATTACGCTCTACATCGACATCGGCACCAACGGCGAGATCGCGCTCGGCAACAAAGACTGGCTCATGACCTGCTCCTGCTCGGCGGGCCCCGCCTTCGAGGGCGCCGGGGTGAAGCACGGCATGAGAGCGACACGGGGGGCGATCGAGCAGGTCCGCATCAATGAGGTCACGCATGAGCCCATGATCATAACCGTGGGCAACCGCAGGCCGGTCGGCATATGCGGGTCCGGCCTGATAGACACCCTGGCCGAGCTTTTCCTCACCGGGATCATGGACGAGCGCGGCAAGATCAACACCGACCTGGGCACGGCGCGCGTGCGCAAGGGTGACGTCGGGGGAGAGTACGTGCTGGCCTGGGCTGACGAGAGCGGCACCAACCGCGACATCGTGATCACCGACGTGGACATCGACAACCTGATGCGGGCGAAGGCCGCGATATACGCCGGCATCAACATCCTCCTCGAAGAGGTCGGCATGGACATCACCATGGTCGAGGAGATCCTGATAGCGGGCGCGTTCGGCCGCTACCTGGAGATAGACAAGGCGATCATCATCGGGCTGCTGCCGGACGTGGGCACCGAGAAGATAAAGTTCGTGGGAAACGGCTCGCTGCTGGGGAGCTATCTGATGGCGCTCTCCAAGAACCTGATAGAAGAGGCGGACCGCATCGCGAACATGATGACGTACCTGGAGCTCTCGACGAGCCCCAAGTTCATGGACCAGTACGTGTCGGCCCTTTTCTTCCCGCACACGGAGATGCAGAGTTTTCCGACCGTGATGGAAAGGCTGGCGGAAGCGCGCGAGCGCGCGAAGCTGGGCGCGGCCGGCGGTGAAACCGCTTGACGACCGTATTCGCGGTCTCCGGAAAGGGCGGGGTCGGCAAGACCACGATGTCGTCGCTGGTCGTGAAGTACCTGGTGGAGGCGGGTCGCAAGCCGCTGCTGGCGGTGGACGCCGACTCGAACAGCAACCTCGACCTGGCGCTGGGAGTCAAGCTCGCCAAGACGATCGGCGGAGTCCGCGAGGATATGAGCGTGCAGACCCACAAGGGCACGCTCCCGGCGGGGATGGCCAAGCAGGACATCCTGGAGATGCAGATAGAGCAGGCGCTGGTGGAGACGCCGGACTTCGACCTGATCAGCATGGGAAGGCCGGAGGGCCCCGGCTGCTACTGCGCCATAAACAACATGCTGAGGGTGTTCCTGGACAGGCTCAATAAGAACTACGAGACGGTGGTGGTCGACAACGAGGCCGGCATGGAGCACCTTAGCCGGCGCACGACCAGGGGCATCGACGTGATGTTCATTGTGAGCGACCCGTCGGTCAGGGGGCTCGCCACGGCGATGCGCATCAGGGACCTGGCCGTGGAGATGGAGATCGGGGTCGGCTCCTTCAAGCTGGTGCTCTCCAGGGTCCGTGGAGAGCTCGCCGCCACGCTTGCGGACGAGATCGCCGGTTTGGATATAGAATTCGCGGGGGTCATACCCGACGACCCCGAGGTGGCCACATTCGACGAGGAAGGACGACCCCTCATCGAGCTCGGGGAGGACTCGGCGGCGCGTGCCGCGGTCAGCCGGATCATGGACAGCGTCCTCGAGGGCGCCAAGGGATAGAGCGCCGGCTCGCCACTCCCGGCGGGGAGAGCGGGCTCCAGGGCGCCACAGGGGGTGAACGGACGGATGTACATCGAAGGCAGGATAGTTGATTTCCTGGACAAGCTGGCGTCGAGCTCGCCCGAGCCCGGGGGCGGGTCGGCGAGCGCGCTGGCGGCGGCCATCGGGGCCGCGCTGGTCAGCATGGTCGCGAACCTCACGGTCGGCAAGGAGAAGTACGCGGACGTCCAGGACAAGATCGCCGAGCTCGCGGACGCCTCGGAGGGCGTGCGGGCGAAGCTGCAGGAGCTGGTGCAGAAGGACACCGAGGTCTATGGCGTACTGGCCAAGGCCTTCAAGATGCCGCGCGAGACCGATGACGATAAGTCGGCCCGCAACGCTGCGGTGCAGTCGGCCTGCAAAGAGGCCACCATGGTGCCCTACGCCATAGCGGAGCAGTGCCTGGAGGTGGCCCGGCTCTCGGAGCTGGCCGCCGACATCGGCAACGTGAACGCGGTGAGCGACGCGGGCTGCGCCGTGCTGCTGGCTGAGGCCTGCGCACAGTGCGCGGCACTCAACGTGAAGATCAACCTGGGCAGCATAAAAGATGAGGCGTTCAACGAGGAGAAATGGACCGGCATACAGGATATACTTGCACGGTCCCTCACGCTGAAGGACAAAGTCGTCAAGGTAATGTACCAGAAACTTGGCTAGGGAGGTCAGACAATGGCGGAGATAATAGACGGGAATGCGATAGCCGACGAGATCAAGACCGAGATCGTCGCCGAGACCGAGAAACTGAAGAGCAAGGGCCTCGCGCCCGGTATCGCCACCCTGCTGGTGGGCGATGACTTCGGGTCCAAGATGTACCGGGGCCAGGTCGAGAAGAACTGTGCGCTGGTCGGTTTTAACTACATCGAGAAGACCGTTCCGGCCGAGACCACCGAGGAAGAGGTCATAAGGATAGTCAAGGAGCTGAACGAGGACAAGGCCGTCAGTGGGATACTTCCCCTTCGCCCCTATCCGGAGCACATCAGCGACTCGGCCGTCATCAGGAATATCCGCGAGGACAAGGACATCGACTGCTTCCATCCGGCCAACATGGGGCGACTGATGCTGGGCGAGCCCACGCTCGCTCCGGCCACGCCGTCCGCGTGCATCGAGCTGCTCGAGCGCGTGGGTGTCGAGTTCGAGGGAGCGGAGATAGTGGTGGTCGGCCACTCTAATATAGTAGGCAAGCCGGTCGCGATGCTGGCGCTCAACCGGAACGCAACCGTCAGCGTGACCCACATCTTCACCTCCCAGGCGGGCAACCTGGCCAAGCACACCACCGGCGCGGACATCCTGATCGTCGCCGCGGGCAAGGCCGGCCTGGTCACCGCTGACCTGGTCAAGGAAGGCGCAGTTGTCATCGACGTGGGGATCAACAGGGTCAAGGTGCTCGACGACGAGGGCAACCCCGTTCTCAACGACAAGGGAAAGCCCAAGACCAAGACCGTCGGCGACGTGGATTTCGACAACGTGAAGGACAAGGCCAAGGCGATCACGCCGGTTCCCGGAGGGGTCGGCGCAGTAACGAACATGATGCTCCTGAAGAACGCCCTGACCGCGTGCAAGATGCAGGCGGGGATGGAGTAAGAGGGCGCATGGAACGAAACCGGTCGTTTTTGATATATATCAATGCGGCCACTGGCGGTTGACTGTAGAAAGGAAGTGGAACGAAATGGCGTTTGAGGTACCGAAGGAGACGACCGACTCGAGGATACGGGAAGTTGCCCTGGGGACCGGAGACGTAAAGGTCGGCGGCGAGAACATATTGCCCTTCTACCTCTGGGAAGGCGAGATGCCGAAGCGCCCCCTTATCGCCGTCGAAGTCTACGACGATAACCCCTCCGACTGGCCGGAGGTAGTGGCAGGCCCCCTCAAGGACGTGCTGGGCGACCCCGTCGCGTGGGCCAAGAAGGCGCAGGACGAGTGGGGAGCCGACATCATCGCGCTGCGACTCAAGAGCACGGACCCCAAGGGCGAGGACAAGCCGGGCGCCGAGGCGGCCAAGACCGCTGCGGCGGTGGCTGATGCCGTCAGCATCCCGGTCATCGTCTACGGCTCTGAGGACATCGAGAAGGACGGCGAGGTGCTGAAGGCCGTCGCGACGGCCT
>DAIQAV010000100.1:0-8709 GCA_036781505.1 Candidatus Anoxymicrobiaceae bacterium
GTCTTGAAGATCACACGCTCGCCGGCCCGGACGTCGTGCGCCTCGAGCTCGCCGGGCTTTACCGATTCGCGGTCGGCGATCTCGATTATCCGGGCCTCCCCTACTGTGACATCGGCGGGCATCTGATCGATGCTCGCGCCTCCCTCGATGAAGTGGAGGGGGGCGTCCATATGGGTTCCGGCGTGGGTGCTCAACGTGATCATGGAGATGTTGTAATCAGCGCCCTGCTCGATGCGCATCCTTCGCGCCACCTCGACCGGCACGTCACCCGGCCACCCGATCACATCGTTGCGCAGCGGCACGCTCACGTCTATCCAGTCCATTCTTCCTCCCAGGGGGCGGGCGCTGACTTCTTCATCGGAAGTATAGCCTGTCACAGGCGCGTGTTAGAATCCGAACAGTGAAGGAAATATCGCCGCGGCATCAGGAGGACCGATCGGATGTCCCTGTCGGACGCCCCGCGAAAATCGAACGTGACCCACATCGGCCGCGCCCGCAAGCCGCTGAGCGCCCTGGCGACGGCCGAGGATGCGCTGCCCGAAAGGGTCGAGGCGGCGCGCGTCTTCGAGGACCCCAGCTGCGAGCACCGCACCCGCTTCCAGCTCGATCGTGACCGCATCCTCTACAGCGGCTCGTTCCGCAAGCTCCAGTACAAGACGCAGGTCTTCGTGACCCACGAGGGCGACCTCTACCGCACCCGCATGACCCACACCATCGAGGTCGTGCAGATCGCGCGCTCCATCGCGGGGATGCTGGGCCTGAACGAGATGCTCACCGAGGCCATCGCCCTGGTGCACGACATCGGGCACCCTCCGTTCGGGCACGGCGGAGAGACCACCCTCGACCGCCTGCTGGCGGGCCGGGGTGGCTTCGACCACAACGTCCAGGGGCTGCGCGTGGTAGAGAAGCTCGAACGCGCCTATCCTCAGTTCCGCGGGCTCAACCTCTGCTGGGAGACCCGCGAGGGCATGGCCAGGCACTACACCATCTTCGACCACCCGCCGATGCTGGTGGAGTTCGGTATCTACAGCCAGCCTTCGGCCGAATGCCAGGTGGTCGACGCCGCCGACACCATAGCCTTCTGCACCCACGACCTCGACGACGCCATGCGGATCGGGCTGGTCAGGCCCGACTGGCTCGAGAGCAAGGCCGCCGAGACACCTCTCATCGCGCAGCTCCTCGAGGTGATGCGCGAGTCGCCGTCTCAAGCCACCTGGGAGATGGGCGCCTCGGTGGGCGACGTCAGTCGCATGCGGGCGATAAGCTCCATGATCGGCGAGCTGATCGTCGACGTGGCCGACGCCACCAGGCTCAACATCGCCTCAGCCGGGGTCGAGACGGCCGAGGGGGTCCGCCTTCACGAGAACCCGCTGGTGGGCTTCTCCAGCTCGGCGCAGCGCCAGGTCGAGACGATCTGCCGCTGGATGCTGGACGAGGTCTACACCAACCCTGTCGTCGGCCGGATGATCTACAAGGGCGAGCGGATGCTCAACGGGATCTACGACGCCTTCCTCGAGAAGCCCGACCTTCTGCCCCGGCAGCTCAAGGAGGACGCCGAGCACGACGGGCTCGAGCGCGCCGTGTGCGACTACCTTGCGGGCATGACCGACAGATACGCCATGGATCTCTACGCCATGCTCTACCAGCCCTACGTCAGGACGACCGACTGGTTCTAGCGGGGCTAGACGCCTTCGAAGATGACCCGAGTGATCCTGTCCAGGCGGAACGAGCGGGTGGTCCCGTCGGCACATGCCGCGTCGAGGTAGTGGTTCCCTCTCACGCAGAAGAAACTGAGCGGCCGGACCTCCATCGTGCGCTGCGGCCTGGCCCCGCTCCTGTACGTGATGAGCGCGCAGGCCTCGAATTCGATCGCCTCGCCAAGGGCCCGACCGACCTCCTCGAGCTCGTCCGGCAGCGGGACCTCGGTCGCGATCCCCGCCCCCAGCACACCGGTGGTGCACTGCTCGATGTAGTAACCGAGGGTGGTGTCCCTCCATCCGGGGTGGCAGGTCACGGCTTTCTCGAAGATCATCCGCGCAGCCACCGCGTCCGAGAGGGCCCGGTGATACCCCTCAGGGAAGATCTCCAGGGTCTCGGCCACCGTCTGCAGCCGGTAGTTGGGCATGCGTGGCAGCAGGCGCTTGGAGGCCTTGATGGTGCACAGGACGTGGACCGGCGGCATCTGCATCCCCGCCCTCAGCAGCTCGGTGGAAACGATGGACGAATCGTAGCGCGCGTTGTGGGCGATCAGCACGCACCCCCGGCTGAACTCAGCCAGCCGCTCCAGCACCTGCCGCGCGGGCGGCGCTCCCCGCACCATCTCGTCGGTTATACCGTGCACCCTCGAGGCGCTCCCGGGTATCGCGCACCCCGGGTCGACCAGCGTCTGAAGCTGCTCTCCCTCCTCGCCCAGCCTGAATCTGACCGCCCCCACCTCCACGATGCGAGAGAGGGAAGACAACCCGGTGGTCTCCAGGTCGAGGGCGCAGAAAGACACCTCGGCTATTAAGACGTCAACAGACGTGTCGTGCGCTCCGGGGGAGCTCCGCTCGCTTTGCATGGTGTTATGTCCCCGTATGGTCTATCGCTCGGTCACTAATGATTCTACCCACTATTGAATGAGTCGGTAATGCTCGGATTGGCCTCGCGTTAATGGGGACGGGGAAGGGTGAGCCTTTTGCTTGCTGGTCCTCGCGTCTTTGAAATCAGCAGCCTTTCTATGCTCCCCGAGACGCTGCGGAGGCTGCGCAAAACGCTCACCCTGCCCCCGTCAGCAGTTCCCCCCTATATAACAAAATCTAAGATGACTGCTGACCAGTAGGAATGATTGGGAGCGTGCAATCGATGATTGTTGAAATATGGCTTCGCGGGGGTCAGACCCCTTGTGTTGCATTTGGCGCTACGCCTACAAATTCAGTCTAGCGAGGGGTGTCTTCTCCGGAGGGTTTTGAGTCCGCGAACACCCGATGGAGAAGACACCCCGAGCTAAATCTGTATCAACTCGGCGTCTGCCTCACCTTCGGCGGTCTCTCCCCGCCCGCCCTTCAGGAAGGCGATCGGGATCTCGGTGATGAGCATCCCCGCCAGAATGAGGGCGCAGCCGACCCAGCCTCGCCAGGAAAGCCTCTCGGAGAGCAGTATCATGCCGAATATCAGCGAGAAGACCGGCTCCATGATGAGGACCATCGACGTCCGCGACGGCGTGAGCACTTTTTGAGCATAACCCTGTACATAGAAGGCCAGCGCGGAGGCGAAGAGCCCGCAGACTATCACCGACATCCACACGTATCCGGTGGACGGCAGTTTGAATGACTCAAATCCCAGGCCGAGGATCGTGTTCCCGAATGCCAGCACTCCCATCTGCACCATCACCAGCAGCGGGAGATCGTACTTCTTGGTGTAGCCGTCGAGGAAGATTATGTGCACGGAGTAGGTGAACGCGCACACCAGGACCAGCGCGTCCCCCACGCTGATGTGGAATCCCGGCGCTATCGACAGGAACCCCAGACCGATGAGGGCTACCACCACCGCGACGATGGACCTGGGCGACTGCTTGTGTTTGAGGAAGATGGCCGCCAGCAGCGGCGTGAAGACGATGAACAGCCCAGTGATGAAGCCGGCGTTGCCGGCGGTGGTGTACTTGAGCCCGAACGTCTGGAGCAACATGAAGGGTAAGTGGATGAAGGCGGCCATCGTCCTGGTGCTTGCGGCGATGCTCGCCATACCGCTCGTGGCCGGTTGCGGCGGGGTGAGCGGGCAGACGCTGAAGCCCGGCAAGCTGACGATGGGCAGCGATACCTCGTATCCGCCTTTCGAGAGCATGGAAGGCACCAAGCCTGTAGGCTTTGACGTCGAAATCGCCCAGGCGATCGCGAAGAAGATGGGTGTGACGCTCGAGGTGATCTCGACCGCGTGGGACGGGATCATACCGGGCCTGAAGACCAACAAGTACGACGTCATAATGTCCGCCATGACCATCACCGCGGACCGCAAGAAGCAGATCAACTTCTCAAGCCCGTACATCGACAGCGACCAGTCGCTCGCGGTGGCCAACACCAACTCTACGATCAAGAGTCCGGCGGACCTCAAGGGCAAAGTCGTTGGAGTCCAGATAGACACCACGGGCCAGACCAAGGCAGAGGAACTGCAGCCCACGGTCGGGATCAAGGAGATCCAGAAGTTCGACACCATCCTGGTGGCTTTCGAGGCCCTCGAGCAGGGCAAGATCGACGCGATCATCAACGACTATCCCGTGAACATGTACGTGAGCGGGAAGCGTGGCAAGACCAAGGTCGTCACCAAGATAAAGACCAACGAGCAGTATGGCATCGGCGTCCGCAAGGACAATACGGCTCTGCTCAACAGCATTAACAGCGCGCTCAAGACGGTCCGGGATGACGGCACCTACACGGCCATCTACAAGACGTGGTTCGGCGTCGCTCCTCCGACGGAATAACCGATAGAGCATCTAACAAGTACTGCAGTCATGGGCCTGCGTTCATAACGGATGCAGGCCCATTTTTCACACTGGCAGCGAGAACCCCTCAAAGGGTGTGCTTATGGCGGACGGGATGGAGCTCAACTCTGAAGGAGACAACCTCTCCGAGTTCGAGAAGCCCAATATCAGCGGCTGGGCCAAGGCATCTCTCATCATGGGGATCCTGGGGCTGACCGCGCTTCCGGTGATCGGGGCCATACTCGCCATCGTGTTCGCGCGGATCGCGAAGAAGAAGATCCTCTACGACGACTTCCTGGGGGGCGACGGGCTGGCGACCGCCGGACAGACATTGGGAATAATCGGCCTGCTGCTCGTTGCGATCGCCGTGTTCATCCTCCTGATGCAGGCCCGCCTGAAGGCGTTCGTCGACGACTTCTTCAACTGGGACACCATCAAGGTCTGGTGGCCCAGGGTCGGCCACGCGTTTCTGACCACGCTCAAGCTCGCCGTGGTGTCCGAGTTCTTCATCCTGATCGTTGGCCTTCTGATAGCCCTGCTGAAGTTATCGAAGGTCAAGGTCTTCAGGTTCATCGCCACGGTCTACATCGACGTGATACGCGGGCTGCCGCTGATCCTGCAGATCTTCATCATCTACTTCGGGCTCTCCTACCTGGGCCTCAACCTGAGCCGCTTCGCCGCCGGCGCCGTGGCGCTGACCGTCTGCTACTCGGCGTACGAGGCCGAGATATACCGCGCGGGCATCGAGTCCATCCACAAGGGGCAGATGGAGGCCTCGCGTTCGCTGGGAATGACCTACCTGCAGTCCATGAGGTACGTGGTGCTGCCGCAGGCGATACGCCGCGTGATACCACCGCTGTCCAACGAGTTCATCATGCTCACAAAGGACACGGCGCTGGTCGCGTTCATCGGGCTCGAGGAGGCGTTCCTGGTCGGCAAGGAAGGAATGGGAAAGGACGCCAACGTCGCACCGCTGGTCGGCGTAGCGATCTTCTTCCTGCTGGTGACGATCCCGATGATGCGGGTGGTCCAGTATCTCGAGGTAAGGCTCGCGAAAGGGGATTGAGACGAAAGAGGAAGGCGCTTCCGGCAAGGTAAACAGGAGCTTCGACTCCGGCGAGCCGATGATACGCATCGTGGACCTCCACAAGAAGTTCGGCGACTTCGTGGCGCTCAACGGGATCAACCTGGAGGTCAAGGCCTCCCAGGTCGTGGTGGTGGTCGGCCCCAGCGGGTCCGGCAAGAGCACGATGCTCAGATGCGTGAACGGGTTGGAGCACGCCACCCGCGGCAACATCTACATCGAGGGCATCGACGTCACCCACAAGGCCACCGACATCAACAAGGTGCGTGAAAAGGTGGGGATGGTCTTCCAGAGCTTCAACCTGTTCCCCCACCTCACAGCCCTGAAAAACGTGACGCTCGCTCCGCTCAAGGTCAAGAATATGTCTACCGACGAGGCCAACGAGACCGCGCTCGCCCTGCTGGACAAGGTGGGGCTCAAGGACAAATCTGACGCATATCCGGCCCACCTCTCGGGCGGGCAGCAGCAGCGCGTCGCGATAGCCAGAGCGCTGGCCATGGGCCCGGACGTCATGCTCTTCGACGAGGTGACCTCGGCTCTCGACCCTGAGCTGGTGTCCGAGGTGCTCGACACAATGAAGGACCTGGCTCTCGAGGGCATGACGATGATGGTCGTCACCCACGAGATGGGGTTCGCCAAGGAAGTGGGAACCCGGCTGATCTTCATGGACGAAGGCGTAGTCGTCGAGGACGGCGACCCTACTCAGATCTTCAACAACCCCCAGCACCCGCGCACGCAGGACTTCTTCTCCAAGATCCTTTCGCACATGTGAAAGACGCAAAAAGGGGTCTGACCCCTTTGTTGCGTTCTTATTACTTTCTCGAATGTTACTTGGCGTCTTTGTCGTCCACCCAGCCCGCGAACGGGTTGTTCTCGGGGTCGATGCAGACGGAGAACCACCCCATGCCTGGAATGGGCATCTTCTCCATCATCACGGTCCCGCCCTTGTCCTTGACCCGCATGTTGAAGGCCTCGAGGCCCCCTTCGGCATTGTAGTAGTTGAGCCCCGTCTGCTGCGGCATCGACTTCTTCAGGATCCCGCCCCAGACGACGTCCTCTTTGTCCGGGTCAGGATTGACCGCCATGTACTGCATCTCCTCCATGCCCTCACGGCCACCCTCGCCGCCGTACTTCTCTAACTTCCAGCCCATGACGTCCTTGTAAAAATCGACGGCCTTGTCGACGTCATCCACTGAGATATCGAAGTGAACAATCTCGCCCGGCATAGGAACCACCCTTTCTGTCTCGTGTCGTGTCGCGCAGCAGGAATTCGGCGTTGCCCCTCGCTTCCCTCCGCCGCTTGCGGCATCAGGGCACGGCCGCACTGGCAATCGGGGCCCATTTGGGCCAGTCTTTTATAAGCCGGGCGACGCCGAACCGGGACCCGAGGCCGAAGGACGAGGGAGAAACATGCCTGATACCGCCCATGAACGCCGCAAGGACGTCAGGCTGGCGTTCAGGCTCGAATACTTCACCATCGCGTGGATGGTCCTCGAGGCGGGCGTGGCCGTCGCCGCGGGAGTGATCGCGCACTCGATAGCGCTGGTGGCCTTCGGGCTGGACTCGGTCATCGAGCTGTTCGCGGCGGTGGTGGTGATCTGGCAGCTGCGGGGGCTCGAAGCGGAGCGGGAGTCCCGGGAGCGCGTCGCGCTGCGCCTGATCGCCGTTACGTTCTTCGCGCTCGCTGCCTACGTGACCGTCGAGGCCGTCATCGACCTGGCCCGGGGCTCGCGGCCGGAGACATCCGCAGCCGGGATCATACTCGCGGCCTGCGCCCTGGTGGTGATGCCTCTGCTTTTCATCGCCAAGGGGCGCGTGGCCCGGCGCATCGACAACTCTGCCCTGGCCGCCGACGCGCACGAGTCGCTCTTCTGTGGCCTGCTGGCCGCCATCCTGCTGGCGGGGCTCGCCCTCAACGCGGCATTCGGCTGGTGGTGGGCCGACCCGGTGGCCGCCCTGGTGGTGGCCGTCTTCGCGGTGCGCGAGGGCTTCGAGGCGTTCCAGGAGTCTTCCTCTTCCGACGATTGACCGCGGCCGGCGGCGGCGTTTACTGCAGCTTTACCGTCGCCACCTCGCCCAGGTCGGAGAGCCTGTTCACTTTTATCTTCGCCCCGGAGACGGTGTAGAGGTTCGAGCCGATATAGAGGCTGCGCATCACCGAATCGTCCGCGCCGTAGTAGCTGTACCCGTAGTCCCTGCCCAACTCGCCGGGGTTGTCGACGTGGGTGACGCGCCCCTTGAGCGCGAAGCCGCCCTCCAGCGAAACGTTGTAGACGTAGGCGCCCTGGTAGGTGTAGCTGCCGTAGTCGTAGGCCTTGTGGTCCGGCGAGGCCTTCTGCTCCGCGGTCAGCTCCGCGAGCAGGACCGGCAGCACCAGCAGGTTCTTCTCGCGGTCGAACAGGAAAGCCTTGTGGTCGTTGAGCGCATATGAATCGGTGCCGCGGTCGCCGATCTCGACCTCGTGCATCTGCCTGGGGTTGGCGACGTCGGAGACGTCGAAGATGGCGAGCTTCAGGCCCTGGTACCAGGCGAAGTTACCGCCCTCCTCGGGGGCCGCGTCGACCGCGTTCTTGCCGACTCCGATCACGTGCGTCTCGTCGTAGGGGTGCAGGTAGTCCGAGAACCCGGGTATCTTCAGCTCGCCCAGCACGCGCGGCTCGGTCGGGTTGGAGAGGTCTATCACGAACAGCGGGTCCACCTTCTTGAAGGTCACCAGGTAGGCCCGGGCGCCCATGAACCGCACCGAGTAGATCTTCTCCCCGCGGGCCAGCCCTTCGAGCCGGCCGGCCATCTTCATGTCCGGCGCGAGGACGTACACGTTGTTGGTCGCGTTCGAGCCTTCGCGGCTGACCTCGCCCAGCGTGGTGGCGATCCGGAAGAACCCTCCGGCCTCGTCCATGGAGAACTGGTTCAGCGTGGTCCCCGGCACCTCGGCGGCGCCGGCGAACTTCGTGCCCGGGCCGTTGAAGTCGAACTTGTAGACTGTCGTCTTCTCGGTGCCGCGCTCGACGGGAGCCCAGTCCCCGTAGTACTGGTACTGCGCGCTGGCGACGTAGAGGCTGGCGCGCGACGCGAAGACGTTGTCCGAGTAGCCCGCGATGACGCGCCGGTTCAGGCTGGTGCTGCCGTCCGCGAGTTTTGCCGGACCGGTAACGCCCGCCGAACCGAA
>DAIQAV010000101.1:0-8706 GCA_036781505.1 Candidatus Anoxymicrobiaceae bacterium
CGCGAACTCACTGGACAACATCACCGAAGGGGTCGCGAGGCTCCAGGAGTACCTGAATCGGGAGGCGGGCTAGTGTTCCGTCCCATAGGGAGCTTGACGCACCGAGAGCGTCTGGGCGCCACGCCGGCAAGGCGCGCGACCGAGTCGTACTCGCCGAGTACTCCGAGGGAGCGTAACGCGGACTGCGTGGATGCAGCGGCGCTCGAATGCCAAGGTATCTGTGGGGACGGAGCACTAATATGCCAGGGTACCTATGGGAAGGAGCACTAAATGGCGGAGGGACTCGAGTTCATAGACCTGTCGGTGCCGATCGAGGAGTCGGACAGCGAGCCGTTCAAGCCGCAGGTCCAGCACATGGACCACGCGGCCGGGGCGGCCGTCATGTCGCAGATATTCGGGGTGCCACCGGAGGCGCTGCCGGGCGGTCTCGGCTGGGCGAACGACAACATCACATTGATAACCCACGCGGGCACTCACCTGGACGCCCCCTGGCACTACGCCCCGACGGCGGGCGGTGCTCGCGCGATGACCATCGACGAGGTCCCGCTGTCCTGGTGCTACTCCGACGGGGTGGTGCTGGACATGCGCGCGAAGGCGGACGGCGATAGGATAAACGTCGACGACCTGAGAGGAGAGCTCGACCGCATCGCCTACTCCATCAAGCCCTTGGACATCGTGCTGATCATGACCAGCGTCGACAAATACTGGGGCAGCGCCGACTACATCAACAGGGGCGCCGGCATGACTCGCGCCTCCACCCTCTGGCTGATCGAGCGGGGGGTCAAGGTGATGGGAATCGACGCCTGGGGGTTCGACCGCCCCTTCGCGAGCATCGCGGCCGAGGTAGAGGCGACCGGCGACACCTCGATCATCTGGGAGGCCCACTACGCCGGGATCGAGGAGCCTTACTGCCACCTGGAGAAGCTGGCCAACCTGGACCTGCTGCCCCCGCACGGGTTCAAGGTCGCCTGCTTCCCCGTCAAGATCACAGGCGCAAGCGCGGGCTGGTGCAGGCCGGTCGGCATCGTGAACCGTTAGGAGATGACATGGAGCTCAAGCATATCTACGATTCGGTCAAGGAGACCTTCGATGCCGAGAACGCGGCACGAGAGAAGGGACTCGCGCTCTCACGCGACACCATCCAGTTCTGCGCGAACTCCATCAGGGCGAGCCACCGGGGAGACAGAGAGGAGGCGGTGAGGCTGCTGGAGGCGGCGCGCGGCAACATCGAGGCGGCGCAGGAGCTGCTCGAGCCGGTCCCGCGGATCCACTTCGCCGGTTTCCTGCAGGAGGCTGAGAAGGAGTTCGCCGAGGCCTCGGCCACTTTCGCGCTGATCCAGGAACAACCGCTGCCGCTCGCGGCGGACCTCAACGTGGGCGTGGCGCCGTACCTCAACGGCCTGGGTGAGGCGGTCGGCGAGATGCGCAGGCATGTGGTCGACCTCATCAGGGAGAACAACCTGGAGAAGGGCGAGTACATCCTCACGATGATGGACGACATCTACTATCTGCTGGCGTCGGTCGACTACCCCAACGCGATCACGTCGGGGCTCAAGCGCACCAACGACATGGTGCGCAGCGTGCTGGAGCGTACGCGCGGCGACCTGACCACGGCCATCAGGCGCCAGAGCCTCGAGCGGACGATGAAAGAACTCGAGGAAAAACTGAAGTAGAAACAGGGACAGGTACTTTCCACTTTTTTTCTACTTTCAATGACACGTGGGGACAGGTACTTTCTACTTCTTTTTCTATTCTTTGATCGACGAAGAGACCATCCGGTAGAAAAAGAAGTAGAAAGCACCTGTCCCCGTCTGTTGCGGTGTACGGGAGTAGAAAAGAAAGTGGAAAGTACCTGTCCCCACCTAGGGGATGTCGCAGACCACGACCGTCATGTCGTCCTTGGACTCGCCTTCGCAGAACTCGAGCACATTCTCGATGAGCGAATCGATGAAGTCGCGGGGCTCCTTGTCACGGTTGGCGCTGATGAACCTGTTGAGCCTCTTGAGGCCGTAGAGCTTCCCCTTGGAGCTCTGAGCGTCTATGACGCCGTCGGTGAACAGCACGATGCGGTCACCGGAGGAGAGCTTCTTGCGCTGCACGTCCAGCCCGGCCCTGGCGAAGATGCCCAGCAGAGAGCGGCTGTTGGAGGTCAACGGCTCCAGCGTCCTGTCCTTCCCTATGCGCATGGGCTCCTCGTGGCCCGCGTTGGAGTAGCTGAGGGTCATCGTGGTCAGGTCGAGCACGCTGAAGAAGACGGTGACGAAGCTGTCCGAGCGATTCCCCAGGTACAGGTTGCGGTTGACGTGCTCCATTATCTCGAGGATCTTATTGTGCTCGCGCGCCTCCACCCGCAGGGCGCTCATGGCCATGGTCGCGAACAGCGCGGCGCCGACCCCCTGCCCGGAGGCGTCGCCCACCACCAGGAATATCTTCTCGCCGTAGCACCAGTAGTCGAACCAGTCGCCCCCGACCACGCGGGCCTGCTGCTGCCGTGCGTGCACGCTCACCCCGCCGGCCAGCAACCTCTCCCGCGGCAGGAGGCTGGTCTGGATGCCTGAAGCGATCTCCATCTCCCGCTGCATCAGCGCGTACTTCTCAAGCTCCTTCTGCTCGCTGATGTCACGGTAGATGGCGACCACGTTCTCGATCTTCCCGTCCGGCCCGATTATGGGGGCGAATGTCCCGCCGACCGGCATCCTCTTGCCCGACCGGGTCATGATCTCGTCCTCGCTGTAAGCCACGTGCTCGCCAGTGAACATCCTGTTGATAGGGCACTCCGGACCCGGGCACATGCCGGACGCGGTCTCAGACCCGTAGAGGATCTCGTGGCAGCTGCGGCCTCTGGCCTCCTCCTGGCCCCAGCCAGTGAGGAACTCGGCCGCCGGGTTCACCAGCACCACCTTGAACTCCTTGTCCACCAGCAGGGTCGCGTCGGGCGTCGCGCGGAGCACCGCCTCGCTCCTCTCCCGCTCGCGGTAGAGGCGCTCGTTTATCTCCGCGTTCTTGATGGTCATCTGCTGCTGGAACAGCTTCTCCTGCAGCCGCCTGTTCTGGATCGTCACGGCCGCCTGGCGGCCCAGCGCGTCGGCCAGCATGATGTCGTCGTCGGTGAAGTCAGCCTCGCCGGACGTGAACTCCAGGCTCATCAGTCCGATCAGCTCATCTTTGACCACCAGGGGCACCTGCAGGTAGGAGTGGACCCCGGGCCCCCTGAAGATACGCGACTCCAGGCTTATCTCATCACCGACGTCCTTGATGGCCACCGGCTCCTTGGTGCGCAGGGCCTGCGCCGTCGCCTGGCCCAGCTCGCTGATGGGGATGTGGAACTGGTTGAGCAGCCACACCTGCAGCGTGCTCCGGCCATAGCCGGACATAAAAGTCAGGGCGTTGGCCTCGGGCTCGTAGAAGAACAGTGAGCATCGGTCCACGCCCAGTGCCTGGGCGGTCTTCTCGGCGATGGTCTCGAGCAGCTCGTCCAGGTCGCGCGACTCGCTCACCGCCAGAGCGAACTCCGTCAGCAGGATAGCCTGGCGCCTGCGACGCCTTTCCTCCCTGAACAGCCGCGCGTTCTGGATGGCCACGCCCGCCTGCGGGCCCAGCGTCGTGAGCATGGTTATGTCGAGGTCGGTGTAGGTCCGCGGCGTGGTCTCGTAGAGCTCGATGACGCCGATGGGCTCCTCGTCGCTGGTGATCGGTATCGAGAGCGCCGAGCGGATCTTGCGACCGGCGGCGGGCCTGGGCAGGTCGAACTCGGTGAGCTCGTCGTCCCGGGCGAGCACGTACTCGTTGCGTCTTATCGCCACCCCGGACAGGCTGTTCTCGATCGGGATCCTCTCGCGCGCGACCCAGGCCCGGGACAGCCCCATGTCGGCCACCGCCTCCAGGCTGGTCTTGCTGGCGTCCAGCAACATGATCGAGCCCATCTTCGTCTGCATCAGGCTGGTGGCGACCTCCAGTATCTGCCGCAGCACCTTCTCCAGGTCGACGGTGGACACTATGGTCTGGCTCAGTCGCGACAGCGCCCTGAACTCCTCGAGCTGCCTCTCGACGGACGACTTCTCCTCGGCGTGGTACGCCCTGCGTATGTAGTGCCTCACCATCTTGGTGAAGTTGTCGCGCATGTTGGCGAGCTCGACCCACGATTCCGCCGGGTACCCACGGGGAAGCAGTTCGGCGGTGACGCCCTCCCAGATATAGGTCTCGCCGGTGTCGAAGCTGGCGATCACCAGGTTGAGCCTCATGCCCTGGCCCGCGCGCTTGCGCCCCACGTCGGTGGCAAGGCTCTTGATGAACTTGCGGGGCAGCTCCGCCGCCTCGAAGTAGTCCATGTAGAGCTGGTAGAAATCCCGGAATGACTGGCGCACGTCGGCCAGGACGTCGGGGGGCAGTGCGGCGTATTCCGACTCCCCCTGCTCGATGACCTTGTCGATCTCGAGGACCATGTGCTCTTTGCTGGTGCGCAGGAAATCCGCTACCTCGTGCCTGAGAGCCTTTGACTCAGAGGTGCCGGTTAGTGAGATTGCCTGCTGGGTACCAACGGGTATATCGTCCATCCTGCTCATATTATAGAGTATGCCGCCCGGGCGCTGCTCGACGCGTTGTTCCGTTTCGCGGCGCGACTTGGACTCCTGCCCGGTTATCGGATATATTGTTCCAGGCACGGCCGGAATCTTGCTGGAGGTGTTCGTGGCCGCCAAGATTTTCGAGGTCATCGCCGTGGTGGCGATCATACTTTTCGCGCTTGTTTTCGCGGTGGCGCTGCGCTTCCTCGCCAAGTTCCTCAAACGGCACAACAAGGGCATGATCACGCGTGCGGGCGAGGTCCGTAAGCAGTTCGACGCGTCCATCGGGGGCGTGGACAACGCCCAGGTACAGATCGAGGCCATGGCCGCCATGAGCGGCGCGGTGCGAGCGGGTATGGAAAGCGCCATCGGCGTCGCGGACAACGCCGTCTCCTTCCTCGAGTCGCGCACCTTCCAGATCGGCCTGCCGGCGCTGCTGTGGTTCCTGCTGCTGGTGATCGCCCTCCCCAGGGGCCTTCGCGTGCGCAGGCCGCTTCTACGTGAGCCGAACGTTATCCCGCCACCCTCATGGGAGGCCGCCAAAGACCGGGCGGAGTAGCACCCGGGTGGGCGGGCAGCCGCTTCGCGAGCGCGACACCTTCGCCACTATCTACAAGTCCGTGGTCAACGTGGGCGAGCACCTGTATATGCCCCTGGTGAACATCAACCCTCCAGAGGTGGCCCTCCACGTGCGCGACATCTCCTACGTCAACGAGCCCTCCAACGCCAGGCAGCGGCTCGACGTCATCAAGCCGGACGGCGAAGGTCCATTCCCGGTCCTGGTCTTCGTGCACGGCGGGGGATTCATATCCATGGACAAGAGCTACTACTCGCGAATGTGCAAGGTCTTCGCCGCTGCCGGCTACCTGGTGCTCAACGTCAACTACCGCAGGGCGCCCCGCTTCCGCTATCCGTTGAACATCTCCGATATCGGCGCCGCGGTCGCCTGGGCCCTCGAGAACGCCGCGGCATACGGCGGCGACCCCTCGGTGATGTTCCTTGCGGGAGACTCCGCCGGCGCCCACCTGGTAAGCACTTACTCCACCTCGCTGGCGGACGGAAGGCTCGCGAAAGCCTTCAGGGTAGACGGGATGAAGCGACCCCGGATCGCGGGGCTGGTGTTGTTCTACGGCGCCTTCGACTGTGAGACCGTGCTGGAGACGGGCTTCCCGTTCGTCCGGATGATGCTCCGCTCGTTCCTCTCCCGCGACCCGGGGCTCTTCAAGGAGCGGGCGAAGGACGCCTCCCCGATAAGGCACATCAAGGCGGCCTATCCCCCTTCTTTCATCTGCTACGCGCTCAAGGACAAGCTCCACACCGAGTCCGAGGCCTTCGCCGGAGAGCTCGAGAGGCAGGGTGTAGAGCACGAGGTCCTGGCGGTGCCGCCCTCGGAGTGCCGGCTGATGCCGCACGGCTTCGCGATGATCTTCTGGAGGAAGTGCGCGAAGGAAGCGATGGGGGCGGCGATCCGGTTCCTCGACGAGAGGAAGAGTGCGGTAAGGCTGAAGCCTGCCAATGAATAGAAAAAGGCCAGGCCATAACTAAACAGGTGATCCCATCTCGGCTATAAGTTGCCGTCCTTATTAGTCAGGAACCGGCCTTAATCGTATCTTATTCTATTTGTCCAACTACTTCTACGGCCGCGCTCGCCGGACCTGCAGGATCACACGTGCAGCTGCCGCTTGTCGACGACCCACTCCGCCTTGAGCCCGGTGCGCTCGAAGAGTCGCTGCTCGATCTTCTCGGGCTGCTCGATCTCGATCTTGTCCGGAGATATCTCGGTGTCGATCTTCACCTGTTTGGTTATGTTTGACTTGACGACTTCCGCGTCCGCGCCTTCATTGAGCGAGGCGTAGACGATGACCTGGTCGCGGCTGGTGATGTCCGCCTCGTCCTCCTTGGTCACGATGACCTGGAAAGACTCGACGCCCTCTACCCGCCTGATCGCGTTCTGGAAGTTCATCAGCGGAACGCGCGCGCCCTTTATCTTGGTGAAGTCGCGGGTGGCCCTTCCGATCGGCGGCCTCAAGATAGGCAGCGTCAGCCCGCAGTGGGAGCACTTCTCCCAGGTCACCCCGCCCTGGATGAGGTCGCCCATCCAGTAGCGCAGCAGCACCGTTCCGCGCCATCCGATGTGAGAGAAGCAGAGCACGCCGGGTTCGCCCCACTTGACCGGTTCGCGGGTCTCGGGGTCCAGCACCTCCCAGAAGTAGAACTCGGGGTTCAGGTGCATCTGGCTCTTCTCGTCGCACTCGAAGAACGCGGCGCGCAGCTCTGTCGAGCCATAGCCCTCGATTATCTTCACGTCGGGCGAGCCGATCCTCTCGAACTGCTCTTTCAGCTTACTGCGGTACTCGTCAGAGAGCGGCTCCGCCGCCAGAACGGCGTACTTCACCGGCTCGGGCTTGGGCACCATGCCACCCTCGATCATCTCGGCGGCGGTCTTGAGCCAGTAGGTCATGTACGAGGGGATGGCGATGTACATGTCGAACGGCATCATCCCCGCTATGACGACCTGCTTCTCGGTCGGGATGGCCTTGCCGCCGCAGGTGTGGAAGATGGCGCTCCCGTGGTCGCAGACGAACTCCGCGAATACCACCTGGAAGAAAGCCAGGTGCGGCAGCGCGGGGAACATGTTGAGGCCGCGCATGGTGGGCTCCCACCCGAACAGGTAGAGCATGCCGGCTATCCAGGGCATGACGTTCTTGATGTCGTGGTTGGTGTAGGTCGCCATGCTCGGCACTCCGGTGGTGCCCCCGCTCATGTGGAAATGGATGGGGTTCCATTCCGAGGCGGCGGTCTGCCTGACGCGCTCCTCGAAAGAGCGAGGCTTGCCGTAGACGTCCCTGATGAACCGGGTCTTGAGAGTCTGGTAGGCGTAGTCGAGCTTCTTGCCCGTCCCGATCTCCTCCACGTCGTACTCCGTAGCCTCGGTCTTGGGCTGCATGATGAACGACTTCTGGTCGGCGAGCGTGTCCTCTTTGGTGGTGATGGGTATCCTGCGCAGGTCGTCCAGGGTGGAGAGCTTGTCGGGGTCTATCTTGTTCTCCTTGAACAGCTTGCGATAGTAGGGATGGTACGGATTGACGTAGTCCTTGATGTACTTGAAGAACTTGTTGCGCGCGTAGTCCTGCTGCTCATCAGGGGTCCACTCGTACGAGATAGGCATGCCGCTCTCCTCCTCCGCCAGCAATAAAACCAACAGGTCGGAAAAATCATAATCTCTGAGACGCCGGCAATGCAATGGCTCCACCCGATTGTGTTATCATCTGCCGCGCGGGACAAGGATAGCAAGGGGGCTTGCCCGGCAATGGACTACCAAGTAGCCGATTCCAGGCTCTTCATAGAGGGCGCGCCGGTGAGCTTCTTCTCCGGCAGCTTCCAGTACTGGCGAATCTCCCCCGACCTCTGGGGGCCGGTGCTCGAGAAGGTGAAGGGCATGGGCTTCGACATGGTCGAGACTTACATGCCCTGGTCGGTCCACGAGACGGCGCCCTGCGAGTTCGACTTCGGCGAGCGGGACCCGCACAAGGACGTGGGGCGGTTCCTGCGAATCTGCCACGACGCGGGCGTGAAGGTCCTGGCGCGGCCCGGGCCTCACATCAACGCCGAGATGACCTACTTCGGTTACCCGGAGCGCATCTTCGCCGACTCCGACCTGCTGGTGGAGGTGATGGGCGGCATCGAACCGGCGCGCGAGTATCTGCTGACGGCGATGCGCGCCGGCAAGCACATCGTCAGCGCGAACAAGCAGCTGCTGTCCCAGCATGGTGAGGAGCTGTTCGAGACGGCGCGCACGCACGACGTGAGGCTGCGCTTCGAGGCGGCGGTGGCGGGCGCCGTGCCGGTCGTGCGCGTGCTCGAGGAATCGCTGTCGGCGACGCCGATCGAACGCATCCACGGGATCGTGAACGGCACGACCAACTACATACTCACCGAGATGGCCCGAGGCTCGAGCTACGCCGAGGCGCTCGCCGAGGCTCAGCGCATCGGCTACGCCGAGGCCGACCCCAGCGATGACGTCAGCGGCCGCGACGCGGCCGCGAAGATGGCGATCCTCGCGCGCCTGGCGTTCGGCTCGCCGGTGCACCTCAACGACGTGCGCTATGAGGGCATCGAACACCTGCACGGCGACGATCTGGAG
>DAIQAV010000102.1:0-8683 GCA_036781505.1 Candidatus Anoxymicrobiaceae bacterium
TTATTCAACGCGTGCGCTTGGAATGGTTCTTTGGCGGAGGGGTGGGATCAGGGGGCGCTGGGGGAGTATCCCCCAGCATTGATTCAAATATGGAGGGGTTTTGTAGGGGAGGCGCGAGCCTCCCATGCGGGAGCGGAACCCTGAACACTGCGGATTGAACAGCAGAAAAAAGTAGAAAAAATAGCCGAAAAGTGCCTGACCCCTGTTTCTACTTAGAGCTGGGGCTCGAACGGCTGATTGGCGCCCTGGTATACCGCGCCCTTGATGAGGGACGGGAAGACCAGCAGGACCAGCCCGGTCGCGATCACGCCCAGGCCGCCGACCGCCAGGCTGAAGGTGGTCGAGCGCGCGTCCGACAGGTAGCCCATGAACTGGCCTCCCACCGCGGACACCCCGATGAAGGTCATGATGTAGAAGCTGATCACCCGGCCGCGCATCTCCCTCTGCGAACGCCCCTGCAGCACCGAGTTCACGGACGCGCTGGTGACCAGGAACGACATGCCCAGCACGAACGAGACCAGGCACATCTGCAGCAGGCTGCGCGAGATCGCGAAGAGCACCAGGAAGACGCCCAGCGTCACCGTCGAGACCTTGATGATGTTCCGCTCCTTGACGATGCGGCTGAGGTAGGTGACCAGCGGCGCGCCTACCACCGCGCCAAGCCCCGTCATCCCCAGCACGAGCCCGTAGGGGCCGGCGCCTCTGTGGATCACGTCCTGCACCAGCGCCGGTATCACGACGATGTACGAGAAGCCGAAGAACGAGATCGCCATCAGGGCCACCAGCAGGTGCACCATCCACTTGCGGTGCCAGACGTACTGCCAGCCCTCGAGAGTGTGGTGCCTCAGCGTATCGTCCGGCTTGGTGATGGCCCCGCGCTTCGGGTGTATCAGCAGCAGCGCCGCGATCACGAACAGGAAGCTCACCGCGTTGGCGTAGAAAGCCGTCGCCGCCGAGAAATAGACCAGCAACGCCGCGCCGATGAACGGCCCGATGAAGCGGGCGAGGTTCCACTGCGCGCTTGAGAGCGCTATCGCGTTCAGCAGGTCCTCGCGCCTGACCAGGTCCGGCAGTATCGCCTGCCAGGCGGGGAAGTTGAAGGCGAAGGTGACCCCGATTATCGACACCGTGATCAGTATGACGGCCCTGTTGTCCAGGTTGAGCGAAGCCGCGATGCCCAGGGCGAACGCCCCTACCATCATGACGGTCTGCCCGATGATGATGACCCAGCGGCGGTCGTGGCGGTCGGCGAGCGAGCCGGCGAACGGGACGATGAAGAGGACCGGCAGGAAGTTCGCCATGTTGACGGCGCCGACCCAACTGTTCGAGTGCAGGACGTTCTTCACGTACCACAGCAGGGCCGCGGTCTGGACCCAGGTGCCTATGTTGGATATGAGGGCGCCGGACCACAGGAACGCGTAGTCGCGCTCGCCGAACGCGGAGAGCACGCCGCCCCTGAACAGCGTCCTCTCCCTGGTACGAGCGTTGTCTTTCGAGCCGTCCTCGTTCTCATTGGGCATATTCGCCCTTCCTTTGCTATCTCTCCAACCTGTTGATTACACCTGCACAGAGTCTTATCCTTCGCCCCCGTTCACTGGCGCTCTCCGCGCCGGGTGGCTTAACATGACAGGACGCGACCAGGCATGGAAAGGACAACGTTGGAGACACAGGACCAGACGGGAAACATCGGGGCACCGCCGGATGCGGCCTCGGTCCACCGGGCAGCCACCCAGTTCTACCACGAGAAGCGCTACGCGGAAATCGTCGACATCTGCGAGAAGGCCGAGGCTCAGGGCATATACAACGCCGACGTAGCGGCGGTCCATTCGGTCGCGTTGATGAAGCTCCACAGGACCGCTGACGCCACGGACTTCCTGCAGCGCATGCTCTACTACTTTCCCAGCGACGCCAGGCTGCATTTCAACCTCGGCGCCGCTTACCAGGCGGCCTACAAGAGGAGCGAGGCCCGCGCGGAGTTCCAGATCGCCAGAAGGCTCGACCCCGCCTACGTCGGCCAGAAGGTCAACAAGCTGACTATGCTGCGGGTGACCGTTGCGGCGGTGGCGTTCGTCGTGTTCTTCGTCGCATTCGTGTTCTGGCCGCACACCCGGTGGCTGGCGATCGGCCTGATCGGCGCGCTCATCCTGCTCACGGTGTTCGTACTGGTCATGTCCATCAGGGCGCGCGCCACCAACAGGATACTCATCAACGCGGGAATCCTTGTCCTCTGGCTGCTGCTGCTCGGGCTTGTTATCGTGGCGCCGATCAACCTCTAGAGTCGCTGCGGGATTGTTAACCCTCTTTTAACACGGGATTAATCGGCGGTTCACCGCTCCGGCCGTTAATTAAGGAGACAACGGGCAGGAGTCACGGAAGCGCCGCCGGTGGGCGGCAGTGAAAAGGGGGGTCTCCGATGAAGAAGATCACAAGTATAAGCCTGGCCCTCGTGCTGGTCGCCGTCCTGCTGGCGGGTCTCGTCCCGGCCGCGTTCGCCGGAGAGACCGCGCTGCAGAACGACCTCCGCCGGGAGAGCCAGGAGCCGTCCTTCCACCGGGAGTTCGGCATCTTCTATGACGAGTCGAGCGGCTTCGTCTATGTGTCCGATTCGCTCAGGAACCGCATCATCAAGACCAAGATGGACGGGAGCGGCTGGTCGACGCTGGGTACGCTGGGTGACAAGCAAGGCCAGTTCAAGGACCCGCGCGGCATCTATTACGACTCGGCAAGCGGCTACCTGTTTGTCACGGATTGCGGAAATCACCGCATCGTGAAGACGAAGATGGATGGGAGTGGCTGGCAGACGCTGGGCGCCCAGGGGTCAGGGGCCGCACAGTTCTACTACCCGCGCGGAATATGGTACGACCCCGCGAGCGAGTACGTCTACGTGCCCGACACCGGCAACCACCGCATCGTCAGGACAAAGATCGACGGCACCGGCTGGCAGACGCTGGGCAGCGAGGGGCGCGCGGACAAGCAGTTCCTCACCCCACGCGGCGTTCAGTACGACGCTGCCTCGGGCCTGCTCTACATCGCGGACACCGGCAACGACCGCATCGTCAGGTGCGCCTGGGACGGCAGCGGCTGGACCACGCTGGGCGGCCACGGCACCGGGGCGCTGAAGTTCCGCGAGCCCAGGGGCCTGCACTTCGACGCGGCCACAGGGAACATCTACGTCGCGGACCACGGCAACAATCGGATAGTCGCCACCAAGATGGACGGCAGTGGCTGGAAGACCTACGGGTCGTTCGGCAACGGCGTGGGCAACTTCTATTTCCCCCGCGGCATCTCGTTGGACCTGGCGACAGGGACCGCGTACGTCGCTGACACGTTCAACGACCGCATAGTGGCGACGAAGATGGACGGAGAGGGCTGGCGGAGCCTGGGCGTGCGCTACAGGCCTTACGCGTGGTACTTCGCCGAGGGCACGACGCGAGGCGAGTTCTCGATGTTCCTCACGATATGCAACCCTGGCGCGACCGACGCCAGGATCGACATCAGCTACATGCTGAGCGACGGCACGGTGATCCCCCAGAGCGTCAACGTCATCGCGCACTCCCGATACACGATCGACGTGAAGAAGGTCGTGGGCGCCGACAAGGACCTCTCGGTCAAGCTGACCTCGCTGCAGCCGGTGATAGTCGAGCGGCCCATGTACTTCCACTACAAGAAGCGCTGGCCTGGAGGCAACGTGGTGATGGGCAGCAACCAGCCCGACAACACCTTCTACTTCGCAGAAGGCACCACGCGCGACGGCTTTCACACCTACCTCTGCCTGCAGAACCCGAACCCGGACAAGGCCTCCGTCAAGGTGACCTACATGTTCGACGGCGCGGACCCGCAGGTGCAGGACGTGACGGTCCCCGGGCACAGCCGTATGACGATCGACGTCAACCAGCAGGTCGGGCCCGGTAAGGACGTCTCGATCACGGTCGAGAGCGACCTGCCGATCATGGCCGAGCGCCCGGTCTACTTCGAGTACAACGGGAAGATAACCGGCGGCCACGTGGTCATCGGCGCGACCGAGCCGGACACCCACTTCTACCTGGCAGAGGGCACGACCCGCGCGGGCTTCACCACCTACCTGTGCATACTCAACCCCGGCGACGCGACGGCCAACGTGACCATCAGGTACCTGTTCACCGACGGGCGCGTCCAGGAGAAGCAGGTCGCCGTCGTTGGCAAGTCGCGCCACACGGTCGACGTCCGTAACGACGTAGGCAACGACAAGGACGTGGCGATGGAGATCGTCTCCGACCAGCCGGTGGTGGTGGAGCGCCCGATGTACTTCGTCTACAAGGGCGTCATCGTCGGCGGCCACAACGTGATGGCCACGACCGACCCCGGCACTGAGTTCACCTTCGCTGAGGGGACCACCCGGCCGGGTTTCGACGAGTGGCTCTGCATGATGAACCCGGGCGACGTCGACGCCGCCGTGACCATGACCTTCATGTTCTCCGACGGGACCACCAAGGTGCAGCCGATGACGGTCGGGGCCCACAGCAGGGCGACGGTCTTCGTGAAGGACATCGTACCCGAGGGCCTGGACGTCTCGGTCAAGATAACCTCGAACCAGCCGATAGTGGTCGAGCGCCCGATGTACTTCAACTTCCACGGAGACACGACCGGAGGCAGCGACACGATGGGCTTCAGCCAGTAACGACAACGCAAAATGCACCACTGGGGTCAGGCTCCAGTGGTGCGTTTAGTGAGGCGGCGTCCGGGACGAACGGGCGCCGCCTTTGCTTCACAAAGGCATCACCGCGCCTTAAGCAACACTTAACCTCCCGTTAGGCAAACTTAACCTGGATTAAACCCGGACGAAATCCCTGTTTGTTCTAATCGTTATCGGAAGATCTTAAAGCGCGCCGCCAGAGGGGCGGCAAGACAACAGGAGGGAAGATGACAGGAAAGAGAAAGCTGACGGTGCTGATGATCGGGATGGCGCTGGTCGCGGTGGTCGCGGCGGCGGGCTGCGGCAGCACCGCTGCCTCCGGCAACCTCTCGCTCTCGGGCTCCACGACGGTGCAGCCGATAGCCCAGGAGGCGGCCGACCAGTTCATGAAGAAGAACCCCGGCGCCAACGTGACGGTGCAGGGGGGAGGCTCCAGCGTGGGTGTCACCAACGTAAGTCAGGGAGTCTCCAACATCGGGAACTCCTCGCGGAACCTCGCGGACACCGAAAAGAACCTGGGGCTCGTCGATCACCAGGTGGCTTATGACATCGTCGTGGCCATCGTGAATCCCGACGTCACAGTCAAGAGCCTCACCGGAGACCAGATGAAAGACGTCTTCCTCGGCAAGGTTACCAACTGGAGCCAGGTCGGTGGCACCAACGCTCCGATCACCGTGGTGATCCGCGACGAGTCGTCGGGCACGCGGGATATGTGGGATACGACGGTCCTGGGCAAGACCGCCACCAACCCGGTCAAGCCTGTGACGGGTGCCATAGAGGCCAACAGCAACGGCGTACTGAGGCAGAAGGTCGCCTCGACCCCGAACTCGATCGGCTACATCTCCTACGGCTACATGAACAAGTCGGTCAAGGCGCTGCAGTTCAACGGCGTGACGGGGAACCTCAACACCGCGCTGGACAAGTCCTACCCGCTCTCCCGCTACCTGCACATGTTCACCAAGGGATCGGCGACCGGGCTGGCCAAGACGTACATCGACTTCGTCCTGTCGCCCGACTTCCAGAACCAGACGGTGTCGAAAGATTACGTGCCGATGACCAAGATCAGTGCGCAGAAGTAAAACGGCGGCAACGCCGGACGGCCCGGCCAAGGTAATCGACAGGGAATGGATCGTCAAGAAGGTCCTGTTCGTGCTCGCGATGATGACGGTGCTCGGCATCCTGCTCATCGTCGGGATGGTCACGAAGGAATCCATCCCCGCGCTCACCAAGGCCGGGCCGTTCAACCTCTTCAGCTCCAGGTGGGACCCGTCGACGGGACACTACGGGATGCTGATCTTCCTGGTGGGCACACTGCTCACCACGGTCGGCGGTCTGATCCTCGGGGTCCCTCTGGCCATAGGGACCGCGATCTTCGTCACGCAGATGGCGCCGCCCCGCGCAGCGGGCTTCGTGTCCAGGGGCATCGAGGTACTGGCGGGGATCCCCTCGATAGTGATCGGTTGGCTCGGTTTCACCGTGCTGGTGCCGGTCCTGGTCAAGCTGACCAGCAGCACCGGCAACGGGATACTGGCGGCTTCGATCATCCTCGCGATCATGATCATGCCGACGATAACGGCCATAGCGAGCGACGCGCTGGAATCGGTCCCGGTTGAATACAAACAGGGTTCGTTCGGTCTCGGCGCGACCAGGTGGCAGACCATATGGCACGTGATGCTGCCGGCCGCCCGGCCGGGGCTGATCGTGGCGGTCATCCTGGGGATGGGCAGAGCCATCGGCGAGACGATGGCGGTCGCGCTGGTGATCGGCCCCGCCACCGCGTGGCCGAAATCCCTATGGACCCCGACGCACACTCTGACCACCAAGATACTGATGGAGATACAGGAATCGACGGGGACCACCAGGTCCGCGCTGTTCACCATGGCGCTGGTGCTCCTGCTGTTCTCCATGATGATGATAATGCTGGTGCGGGCGTTCACGAAGAAGAAAGAATACTCGAGAGGGGCCGCCTAAAGTGGAAGCCGAAGTCATCGATGCCATAAAGATCAGAAGGGTTGCGCGCGAGGCACAGCAAAGGAAATCCGTCCGCTCGGACCGGGTGGCTACCATCGTGGTGTGGTCGATAGCGGCCACCGGCATCGGTGTGCTCACCTTCATAGTCGGAGTCATTCTCTGGAGAGGTCTCGCCACGGCCCTCACCCCAGGGTTCATCTTCGGCCAGCCGCAGGCGTTCAAAGCGGGCGGCGGCATATGGCCGATGGTGGTCTCATCTTTCTACCTCGCCTTCCTTACGCTCATCATCGTCCTTCCCGTGGGGGTAGGGGCGGGGATATACATGGCGGAGTACAGCAAACAGGGCCTGGCCGCGAGGTCGATCCGGTTCGGCGCGGACTCGCTTTCGACCGTGCCTTCGCTGGTTTTTGGAATCGTCGGCCTGAGCCTGCTGGCGGTGTATTTGCGCCTGAGCTATTGCCTGCTTGCCGGCGCCGTCGTCCTTGCCCTGCTCAACCTCCCGACCATAATGCGCACGGCGGAGGAGTCACTCAAGGCCGTGCCGCACACCTACAGGGAGGCATCGATGGGGCTGGGCGCCAGCAGGTGGTACACGACCAGGAAGGTAGTCCTGCCCGCCGCCATTCCCGGGATCACGACCGGCGCCGTTTTGACTCTCGGTCGTGTGATAGGCGAGAGCGCGGCAGTCGTCTACCTGGTGGGGATGTACGTCAGCCGCGTGCCGCTCTCGCCGCTCTCGCCCGGAGCCCCGATGGCGGCGAACATCTATCACCTTTACAACGAAGCCGCACTGCTGCCCGATGCGGCGCGGGTCGCCAGCGGCGAGTCGGCGTTCCTGCTGCTGGTGGTGCTGGCGCTGATGCTGCTGGCTCGGCTGGTATCGTGGTTTTTCAAACGGAAGACCAGGGTCGCCGACAGGTTCGCGTGATGCGCGCACGGTGGTACCCTGTGATTGATGAGAGACGGAGGTCCCTGTGACAAAGATCCTCATAGTCGAGGACGAGAGACCGATGGCGGAGGCGATACGCTACAGCCTCGAGAAAGAGTCGTACGCGGCCGACGTCGCGACCGACGGAGACGAAGGGCTGCGGATGTTCGAGTCCGGCGGCTACGAGTTGGTCATCCTCGACATCATGCTTCCGGGCACCGACGGGCTCGAGATCTGCAAGAAGATCAGGCAGGCGGGCGGCACGCCGGTAATAATCCTGACCGCGAAGGATTCTGAGGTCGACAGGGTCATCGGCCTCGAGCTCGGCGCCGACGACTACGTCACCAAGCCCTTCAGCATGCGCGAGCTGATGGCCCGCGTCCGAGCTATCCTGCGCCGCTCGATGGAGGCGCCCCATGAGGTAAGCATGCTCGAGGGCGGCGACGTCGCGGTGGACATCGACAGGCACGAGGTCATAGTCAGGGGTTCGGTGGTCGACCTGCCGTTGATCGAGTACCGGCTCCTCGAGGTCTTCCTGAAGAACAAGGGCAAGGTGCTCGCGCGTGAGAGGCTGGTGTCAACCGCGTGGCAGGGCGAGTTCTACGGGCAGCCCAAAACGCTGGACGTCCATATCCGCCGCCTTCGCGAGAAGCTCGAGGAAGACCCGGCGAAGCCGAGCCGCATCATCACGGTCCGTGGTGTCGGGTATCGTTTCGAGCCCAAGTTCAGGCCGACCAACGGCGACTGACTGACCGGTCATCCTCCGCCTAGATCACATCGACTATGTGCTCGCTGCGCTCCAGCGCCGGACAGGCCCTGGGCGGCTCCTCGGGCGGGCCTTCCTCCAGGTACATATCCTCACGCTCGATATGATCGCGCGGCACAGCATCCACATCTTCCCAGGCGCTCCCCATGTCCTCGGGCAGCAGCCGCCCCAGCGCCGTCTGCGCCTCCTGCGGCAGCCCGGCCTTTAACGCGCCGGCGATGATGCGCACGACCTTGTCCGCGTCCTGGATGTTGTCCGCCTCGAGCCCTTCCCGCACAGTCTCGAGGAACTCCTTGACAGTCATGACACCCCCTCTCCGCAAAACAGGGGTCAAACCTCTTTTTTG
>DAIQAV010000103.1:0-8614 GCA_036781505.1 Candidatus Anoxymicrobiaceae bacterium
TCAGCAGCCATGTCGGTGAGACCCATCATCTCGTCAAGCTCTCTTACCGCCAGCAAACCCGCGTCAGTGGTTATCTTCGCCCCTCGGAATTCGAGCATTAGACGGCGGTCGAAAAGCAGTCTCATACCCCCGTTTTTCGGTGCATCCAATGGATTCTCGCCCCCCGAAGTAAAAGATCGCCAGTTTTTGGCTTTCTGATGCATCCTTAAGCAAAGCAAGGTGAGAATCCTTCCCTTTTCATATGAATTATCCTGGGTATAACGAGCGGCGCCATGGAGGTAGTGAGTGAGACGAGCATCTGCCATAGCCTTTGTCAGCTTCCTGTTTCTGGTCGCGGTCGTAGTGGGCGGCTGCGGGACCGGATTGGCGAAGAAGAGCAACGCTTCCAGAGTCCGCGCGCCGGTGATCTCAGTGCCGGCGGTGACAGCCCCGCAGGTCACGACGGCACCAGCCGCCGCGCCACCCACCTCCGAGAAGGATTCATCCGACGAAGAGACTTATATACATGAGCAGGAGCCTCAACCCGAGCCAGTGGACACGCAGCCCGCGGTAGTCGTGGCTCCGGCGGACACCTCACCCGCGGCCGTCACGACGACGACCCCGGTCGAGCCGGTCCAGTCGGAGCCGGTCGCGCCCCCACCCTGCACCACTCACACCTGACCATGATATGAAGGCCCGGTCGGGCCATGAGACAGCAAGCCTCAAAGCGGCGAGTCGATGCTCCCCGGCGCGAATCGCCGCCGTGACAGCAGGGCGGGAGTCTCGTTCAGCAGAGTCCCCAGCAGCATCCTCCTGGCGAACCTCCCGTGCCACTTCTCGGGCTTTTCCCCCATCGCCATCCCGAGCAGCTCGAGGATGTGATAGACGGGCGGGCCGGTAGGGTAGACGAGCTTGCCGGTCGAGAACATCTGCAGGCAGCCGGAGCAGTAGGTGGCGATGGCGTCCGCGCCGGTGCGGCCGGCCTCGCGCATCACCCTCAGCGTGGACGGAACCAGCCTCAGCGGGTTGTAGGCGCTGTAGGGGCTGAACCCCGAGCCGATCCCGCAGCAGAGCATGCACTCCCCGTTGTTCCCCATCTCGACGATGCGGGCCCCCGCGCGCTCCAGGATGCGCCGCGGCAGGTCCAGGTACTCCTGCCCGAACTGCTTGCCGTAGCAGGACTCCTGTATCGTGACGGTCATGTCCAGCGGGTCGGTGATCTCCAGCTCGCCGGCTTGGAGCCTGCGGTCGATGAGCTGGAGGAAGGACTCCATCTCGAAGTGGTACTCGGCGCCGAAGTGAGGCAGCACCCGCGTGAACATGTAATACCCGGCGCTGCAGAGGATGGTGACCTTCTTCGCCCCCAGCGTCTCGAAGTACGCCGAGGTCTTGCGCGCCACCTGCTCGAGCTGGTCGAACATGCCCATGCGGAAGTACATCTCGCCGCAGCAGTACTCCAGCCCCCCGCGGATGTTCAGGCCCTCCAGAGCCCTGGTGCGCGTCAACAGCGGCGTCGCCACCATGTTGCACCCGGGGTAGCAGACCTCCTCGGCGGGCTTCATATCGCGCCAGCCGGCGATGATGTCTTTCTCTTTCCGGGTCATGCCGTCGATGACGAAGGTGCGGAAGTTGACCGGCGAGTGGGGAAGGAAGTAGCGCGCCCGCTCGGGGAGGCCCCGCGCCTGGACCACCTCGCCGAAGCGGTTGATGATCAACTCTCCCGGGTTGCACCCCTTAGGGCAGAAGAAGTCGCAGTCCAGGCAGGTGGTGCACTCACGCAGGACGCGCGACGGCCTGCCCTCGCGCAGGTTGGCGATCTCGCGCTTCGCCTCGGCGACCGGCATCCTCATCACCGGGCACAGGGAAAGGCAGGTGCCGCACTGCTCACAGGAGTCAGCCAGGTAGGGCTTGGGGGTTCGGTAGTCCATATCAGGCTCCCTTCGCGACTCGAGTCCGACCGCCTGGCGCCGCCGCTAGTCCTCGTGCCTCGGGTGCGCCTTCACGATCCTCATCGCCCTTGTCACCGCGACGATGGTGTCGGCCTTGAACTGCGCCTGAAGCTCTCCCATCCGCGCGTAGGCGAGCCCCTTGGTGGTGACGACGTACTTCGGTTTCACGTCGTTGAGCGCGATCGCGATCACGTCCAGCCGGCACCGCGGGCAATTGCAAAAGTCTTCCTCACCGGCGATGACCTCATCGACGTAGCTGGTGACCACGCCTTCCATGTAGTTGCTGAGCTCCAAGCCGTCCTCCGGTCGGTCGTCCTCCTCTGGCGGATCGCGGGCCCCTCGGTAGCAGGCCTCTCGCCGGCCGCATCTAAACCTCGTCGACGAGCCTCGCGTTCTCAAGGGAGACTATATCAGGGTGGCACCATGTCATGGCAAGGCTTGTGGCGCCGTCATGCGGCCTCTGCTATAATCCGTTTTCGCCCTGTCTTCAATCAACGGAGGTTGTTTTGCGCAGATACGAGACGTTGCTTATAGCGAGGCCGGACCTGGAGGAGACGCAGTTGAAGACTCTCCTCGACGACGTATCGGCGCTGATCGTCCGGGAAGGCGGAATCGTCAAGTCGATCGACGTGTGGGGCATGAGGCGGCTGGAGTACCCGATAAAGCACGAAGAGAGTGGTCAGTACGCTGTGATAAACTTTGAGTCGGACACGGGAGTCGTCAAGGAACTCGACCGGGTCACCGCAATCCGCGACGACGTGCTCCGGACCAAGACATTGGTACGCGAGAAGGGATAGCGCCTCATGGCAAGCCTCAACAGGGTAGTGCTCCTGGGCAACCTCACCAGGGACCCGGAACTCAAGTTCACCACGGCCGGCAAGCCGGTGGCGACGTTAGGACTGGCGGTCAACCGCATGCCGTACACAAACGATGCGGGCGAGCGCATCGAGGGCGTCGATTTCTTCAACATCGTCGTCTTCGGCAGGCAGGCCGAGACCGCCCACCAGTATCTCAAGAAGGGCAGCGGCGTGGCGATCGACGGCCGGCTGCAGTATCGCAGCTGGCAGACCGACGACGGTCAGAAGCGCTCGGTGGTCGAAGTCGTGGCGCAGAACGTGCAGTTTCTCCCGAGGGGCGGCGAGCAGGCGGGCGCCGCCGCGCCCCAGGCCGACGATTATGCCGGAATAGACGTGCCACCCATAGAGGGTGGGGAAGACTACCCCTGGTAGAAGCAAAGGAGTGCATCAGCCATCGCAAGCGACAAGAGCGACAAAAAGAAGTCACCGTATCCTAAAAAGCAGAAGCGCAAGGTCTGCTACTTCTGCAAGGAAAAGATAGAGTATATCGACTACAAGGACGTCGGGATGCTGCGCCGTTTCCTCTCCGAGCGCGGGAAGATCAGGCCCCGCAGGGTCACCGGCACGTGCACGCAGCACCAGGCCGATCTCTGCAAGGCGATCAAGAACGCCAGAGAGGTCGCGCTCCTGCCGTACCCCCACAAATAGTCCTTCATCTGGAGTGAGGAGACCGTTGCCGTGAAGGTCCTGCTTAAGCAAAACATAGACCGTGTCGGACGCATGGGGGAGATTGTGGAGGTCGCGGGCGGCTATGCCCGCAACTACCTCATCCCCAGGGGGCTCGCAGTCGGCGTCACCCGCGGTTCCGTCAAGGAGATCGCCGAGCAGAAGAGGGTGCTGGACGTCAAGGCCGAGCGCCAGCGCGAGCAGGTGCAGTCCCTGGGCGAAAAGATCATTTCCAAGCCCGTGGTGATCAAGGCACGCTGCAGCGCCAGCGGAAAGCTCTTCGGCTCCATCACCAACCGCCAGGTCGCCGAGGCGATAGCCGAAGCCACTTCAGAAGAGATCGACCGCCACAAGATCCACATCGACGACCGCATCCGTTCGGTGGGCACCTACACGGCGCTGATCAAGCTCCACCCCGACGTCGAGATCTCCAAAGAGTTCGAGGTCGAAGGAGAGGGATTCGAGGCCGAGGAGCCTCCCGAGGAAGAGCCGGAGGCCGCCGCGACCGAAGCGCCTGTGGCCGTCACCGAAGCAAACACCGAAGTCGAGGCCGCCCAGGAGACCGAAGAGCAGCCCGAGCAGGGATAGAGGGCACATGGCACTTGAGCCGGTTGCCTCGAGCAGCAGCCCCGACCGGATCCCACCTTCGAACCTCGAAGCGGAGGAGTCGGTCCTTGGCTCGATGATCCTTTCCCACCAGGCGGCCGCCGAGGCGCTCGACGTTCTGTCCCCCGAGGATTTCTACAAGGAATCGCACCGCACCATCTTCCGCACGCTCTCGGAGTTGTACGCCGGCGGGTCGACGACCGATCACGTCGTGCTGGCCGAGGAGTTGAAGAAGCGCGGACAGTTGGAGGCGGTGGGCGACCGCGCCTACCTGCTGATGCTGGCCGATACCACACCCAACCCCCACAACATAAAATACTATGCCGGCATCGTCCGCGACATGTCGTTCCGCCGCAACCTCATCAACGTGGGATACGACATCACCGGGCTGGGATTCGCGACCGGCGAGGAGTTCGGCGACCTCTACGACTCAGCAGAGCAGTCTCTCTACAACCTGGGCAAGAGGATGCGGCGCGAGGGGTTGTCCCACATCCGCAACCCGCTCCTGGCGAGCTTCAACCGGATGTCCGAGGCCAAGGAGAAGGGATCCGCCGTGACCGGCGTTCCCACCGGTTTCTACGACCTCGACAAGATCACCAGCGGGCTGCAGCCGTCAAACCTGGTGATCGTCGGCGGCCGCACCTCGATGGGCAAGACCAGTTTCGCACTGAACGTCGCCCACCACGCGGCGGTTCGCGAAGGCATCGGCGTCCTCATCTTCAGCCTGGAGATGAACAAGACCGACATCGCCGAGCGCCTGCTGCTGAGCGAGGCGCGGGTCGACTCCGGCAGGTACCGCACCGGCGATATCGACGAGACCGACATGGAACGCATAGTCCATGCCGCGGGCATCCTGTCGAACGCGCCGATCTACATCGATGACACCGGTGACCTCAAGCTGCTGGAGATGCGCTCGATCGCGCGCAAGCTGCTGTCGACCGAGAAGAATGTAGGCCTCATAATCGTCGACTACATCCAGCTCATGTACTCCGACAAGCGAACCGAGTCCCGCGCGCAGGAGGTCTCCCGCATCGCCCGCGACCTCAAGGTGATGGCGATGGACCTGGAGGTCCCCGTGCTGGCGGTCTCGCAGCTGAGGCGCCCGCCTCCGACGGTCCAGAAGAAGGATCCCAGCCTGGAGGACCTCAAGGAGTCGGGCGGCATCGAGCAGAACGCCGACCTGGTGGTGCTGATCTACAGGCCCGAGATGGACGAGCCTCAGAACATGGACAAGAAGGGCATCGCCGAGATCAACCTCGCCAAGCACCGCAACGGCCGGACGGCAAAGTTCACCCTCTACTGGATGGGGTCTTACTCGAAGTTCGAGAACCCGGCGGAGGAAGACCTCCTGCAGGACTAGGGCGTCGCGCGTCGGCGTCTCGCCGGCTTTATGTGGCGACGCGGCAATCCGACAGACATCATGAAAGGCAGCGACTTGCGAAAGCGACGGCGAGTAGAAGAACCTGAACGGCGGCCGGTCGCCCCGCCCAAGGCCGGCGAGGCCTACCTGGGGGTCGACGTCGGCTCCGTCTCGACCAACGTGGTCGCCCTCGACGGGCACGGCGCGGTCCTCGCCTCGGTCTACCTGCGCACCATGGGCCAGCCCATCAAGGCGGTCCAGCAGGGCGTCCGCGAGATCGGCGCGCAGCTGGGCGACGACATCACCATAAGGGGCGCCGGAACGACCGGCAGCGCCAGGTACCTCACCGGGGTGGTAGTGGGGGCGGACCTGGTGAAGAACGAGATAACCTCTCACGCCGTGGCGGCCTCGCACATCATGCCGGGGGTGCGCACGGTGCTCGAGATAGGAGGCCAGGACTCCAAGCTCATACTGCTGCGCGACGGCATCGTGACCGACTTCGCCATGAACACGGTCTGCGCGGCCGGGACGGGCTCCTTCCTGGACCACCAGTCGACCAGGCTGGGAGTGCCGGTGGAGCAGTTCGGCGACCTCGCCCTCAAGGCAAAGGAAGGCGCGCAGATAGCAGGCAGGTGCTCGGTCTTCGCCGAGAGCGACATGATACACAAGCAGCAGGTGGGCTATCCGGTGGAGGAGATCGTCCTCGGCCTCTGCCGCTCCCTGGTGCGCAACTACCTCAACAACCTCGCCAAGGGCAAGAAACTCGAGTCCCCGGTCGTCTTCCAGGGTGGCGTGGCGGCTAACATCGGGATGAAGCGCGCGTTCGAGGACGCGCTCGACCTCGAGGTGAACATCCCGCCTTACCACGACGTCATGGGCGCGATCGGCGTGGCGCTCTTGACGATGGACGAGACCCCTTACTTCGAGGAGACCAACTTCCGCGGCTTCTCGCTGGCCGACTTCGATTACCAGACCTCTTCGTTCCTCTGCTCCGGCTGCTCCAACAACTGCGAGATAGTAAAGATCAAGGCAGGCCGCGAGGTGCTGGCGTGCTGGGGCGGGCGCTGTGGCAAGTGGGAGCTCGAGTTCGACTCGCCCGCCGGGCGGGTCCCGAGGGGCTGACCGCGATGCGGCGCCGCACGCTGCCGGTGACCATCGCGGCCTTCGCCGCCGCCGCGCTGGTGGCCCTGCTGCTGTCGGGCTGCGGCGCGCCGTCGGCGGGAACCCCCAGCCAGATCATCAAGAAAGCCATCGACGCGCAGGGGAAGCTCAACTCGGTGCACGTCGACGTCACCAACGACATCGAGGTCAACGCGCCGGGCGGCGACAGGACCTCTTCGCTCTCCTACAAGGGCTCCTTCGAGAAGCCCGACCGCTGGAAGCTGACCATAAGGGCGGGCGGCTCCAAGTCGGACGTGATAATCATCGGGGAGAGGACCTGGCTCGAGCCCGCCGGCTCGGACAAGTGGGTGGAGAAGACCAGCCAGACCGCGATCGCGGGCGCCGCGCCAGGCGACGTCGTGGCGGCCAAGTACCTTTCCTCGGCCAGGGGTGTCAGGCTGCTCGACACCAAGGACGACCTGTACCACCTCAAGTTCGACCTGGACATGTTGAGCTTCGCCAAGGCCTTCAACCTCTCGGGCATAGACCCGACGCTCTTCAAGGCCAAGGAGGCGCACATGGAGATCTGGGTGCGCCAGAAAGACCTCTACCTGTACAAGGCGACGATGGACTTCTCGACCCACATCGCGGCTCCCGCCAACACCGACATCAAGATGAACACCGAGGTGGAGTTCTCGAACTTCAACGAGCCGGTGAGCATCGAGCCCCCGAACTAGTGGGGACAGGTACTTTCTACTTCATTTTCTACTCATAGATTGGCTTAACGATTGAATTCGAGGACACCTGTCCAGAGTAGAAAAAGAAGTAGAAAGTACCTGTCCCCGTGTCAGAGGTCGCGGTTCATCCGCATAAGCTTCATGAGCAGCGGGCGCTCGAGGTCGATAGCGTCCTGCTCGCAGAGCTCGTGGCAGCAGTAGCAACGCTGGCACTTCTTCTGGTCCACCCTCGCCAGCTTTCCCTCGACGGTGATCGCGCCGGCGGGACAGATCTCCACGCACTTCCTGCAGGCGGTGCACTTGCCCTCCACGGGCACCGGGCGCAGCGCCATCCGCTCGCCGAACCGCTTCATCACGAAGTCGGGGACGCGCTCGCTGATGTCCTTCTTGTCGGGCAGGCGGAAGCCCTGGTAGCGAAGTGAGCCCACCTCGTCTCCCACCAGCTCCAGGCCGCTCGCGTCCCCCTGGCAGAGCCCTCGCCTGATCGCCGCCGCGAGCGCCTTGTTCTTCTCGGGCTCGATGCCGATCACATCCATCATGGCCAGGTCGAGCGCGAAGGCGTCGGTCCCCGCGGCCATCATCCCCATGTCGATGAGGTTGCCCACGCGCGGGCCGTTGCCGTCCATCGCGACGACCGCGTCCATAACGTGCAGGTCCGGCGCGGACGCCAGCAGCACGTCCACGATGAGGTCCGAGAAATCCGAGTCCCTGGGGAAGCGCGAGTGGTAGGTGAACTTGTTGGCACCGGGCACGCTGCCGAAGAGGTTCTTGATCGCACCGGACATGTTCAGGAACATGTGCGTCTTGAACTTCGACACCGACACCAGGCAGTCCGCCGAATGCATCGCGCCGCAGATCATGATGGTCTTGAGCACTTTGCCTCCGCTTATGCTCACCGTGGTGGTGGAGGTATCCAGGCTCAGCTCCGCCCCGGTGTCGCGCGCCACCTCGGCGAACCCTGTCTTCTCGTAGACCCGCTTGAGGTAGCCGGGGGTGAACGGCCCGCCGGGGCTGTCCCCGATGGTGATCCGGTCGGTCACGGACTGGAACTGGCGCACCACTGCCCGGACCACCTCCGGGTGGGTCGTCACGCCTTTCTCCGGCGCCGCGCCCAGCAAGGCGTTCACCTTGAGGAAGACCGACTGACCTTCTCCCGCGAAAGCGCCCGGCCCGCCCAACGGCTCGAACAGCTCCTCGACCGCGCGCTCGACCGACGCGCGCTCGTAGCTGGAGCATGCTTTCATTACTACTCTGCCTGCCATATCGCCTCCGATTTGCTGGTGGTCCGCGGCGTTCATTATAGAAACGATTCCCCGATCTGCTCAGGAAGATAGCACATCTTGTGTCTGGGTTCGAAGT
>DAIQAV010000104.1:0-8600 GCA_036781505.1 Candidatus Anoxymicrobiaceae bacterium
GAAGAAGGCCGCTAAGAAGCCAGCCAAGAAAGCGGCAAAGAAGAGCGCGGAGTCGGCGGCTATAAAGGCCCTGCTCTCCGAGCCCAAGGTCGCCGAAGAGAAAGCCTTGCCGGCCGCGGAGCCCGCGCCGGTCCTGCTGAGCGAGCTGGTCCCCAGGAGGCCTGAAGGGGAATAAGGGCATCGAGGCGATGTTGCGAGCCGCGTCCCAGGAGGCGCGGCTTTTTAATTCTCAGCCGGGGCGGTGGCGGGGAGCAGGTCCGAAGTCCGCGCGATGAGAATGCCTCGCGCCCCCATCTGCGCGCAGGCTTCAGCGGCCGCCTCGTCTGTCCTACCGACGCAGGCATCGGAGACCACGGTGACGTCGTAACCCGCGGACTTCGCGCTCTTGGCGGACGCAAGGACGCAGGCGTCAGTCGCCAGTCCGCAGAGCACCACGGACCGCACGCCGGGGTCCTTCAAGAGTCTCTTCAGCCTGAAGTTGGACAGCGCGCTCCCAAACATCTTGGTGAAAACGGCCTTGTTCACCACGTCCAGGCGCCGGTCGAACCGCGCGCCTTCGCTTCCCTTCATGAACGCGAAGTGTGTCGCGGCTGCCGGGAGGAAGTGGTACCAGGGTGTCACGTGCGCCACGTAGTAGATATCCCAGCTTTCTCGATCCGCGAGCTCTATCAGGCTGTTCATGTTTTCTATTGGAGCGTCGCAGCGCTCGCAGCCGACTGTGACCTTGCCGTCACGGGCCGTGGCCGAGTTCTGGACATCGATTACGAGCAGGGCGGCCTTTTCGTTCATCGGCTTCAGTATCCCATCTTGGTCAGGTTCTCCTCGATGACCTTCTCCACCTCGGACTGGTAGCCCAGGTACTTGTCGAAGAGGGTCCTGTCGCGAAGAACTTCGATGTGGGGCAGCACCCAGCGCAGCAGCGTGAACTTCTTTGTCGCCCTGATGCGCCTCCCCAGGATCATCTTGATCGGATCAGCCTTTAGCAGGATCGCGTCGGCGTAGTCCCGGCGCGATGCGCACGAGATCACCGGCACGTCCTCCACTATGCCGCGCCTCACCTGGAAACACCTCTGGTCCAGCGTGACGGTGGACTCGTACTCGCCGGGTATGGACAGCCCTATCTTCTTGCCGGCGAGCTCGTCCATGAGGTGCAGCATCCGCTCGTCCTCGACCAGGTAGGGCGTCGCCTCCTCGAAGATCGCCTGCTGCATGAGGAAGTACTGGCCCGGCGCGGCGGTCATGATGAAGTGCTCGAGGCGCAGCTCCAGCTCCGGGGTGGAGATCTTGGGGAACATGTTCACGAGCTCCCAGAACTTGTGGATCAGACCCTGGTCGACCCCGGCATACCTGACCGCTTTCTTCTCGGCCCTGGCGATGCGCTTCTGTATCTTCCGGTCTTTCTTGTCGTCCAATTTCAGCCTGTCTCCACCGGCGGCGCGTCCTTGCGCTTCCACGGTATCAGCATGAGGAAGAAGGGCACGAACAGGAACGCCGCGATCGCGCCAGCGGCCTCCATGCCGGAGTCGTTGAGCAACCAGGCCAGGATGAGTCCGACGGCGAGGCCGACGAAGCCGGCGTATATGTTCTGGTAGGAGTCCCGCAAGGTCGCGAGGATCTTGTACTTCCAGTTGAAGACCACGAAAGCCACGAAGGCGAACAACAACAGCAGCCGCCAGATCGACGTCCAGGTGAGCGACCAGTTCGTGGCCAGCTTCCTGGCCGCCTGCGCCGCCAGCGTGGAAAAGCCGCTGCCCTGAGCCTTGCCTATCGCGCGCCCGACGTGCGAGGCGGACCCCGGCATTAGCGCGTCGACGACGAAGACGGCGCCGAGGCAGACTATCAGGACCGCTACCACGACAACGATCTTCTTGATCGTCAGCCTCTTGCCGTCGAACTTCAGCAGCGTCACCAGTGAGGCCACCAGCATTGCCGCGAGGCCGCCCATGTCCGCTCCAAGCTTGGGGAGCCCGATGGCGATCGTGATGATTGCGAAGATGGCCCCGGCCACCGCGTACTTCTTCCATGGTTTGTCCAGCTTCTCGCGCAGCAGGTATACGGCGATGCAGCCGACCACGATGGCGGCGCCCATCGCGAACCCCATGTAGAGGTTGCCGATGCCGTAGTAGCGGTCGCCCAGGATCGTGTCCGAGCCGAACGTGCTGAACGTCATGAGCGGCGAGCCCGCGAGCAGGTCGGCGACGATGACCAGCAGCGTGACCCCCGAGATGGCCAGGATCGGGCGCAGCAGCGCGGCGCTCAACGGAGATCTGTCTTCATCCGACGATCTCTTGCGCAGGGCCAGCGACGCCGCCGCGAGTATGATCGTCCCGCAGACCGCGATCGCGATCATCGCCGCTTGGGGCAGCGCGCCGAACACGGGGACCAGCAGCCACATCAGCGGCCCGGCCAGGATCGCCAGCAACGGCACGGACCAGAAGTATGGGTGCGAATCGATAAGGTCCCTGCGCAGCAGGACGACCAGGAAGAACAGCGCGATGATGCACATGGACGCTATGACGTAGACCCTCACCATCAGCCTGCGGGCGTTGAACGTCGCGGCCGCCTTGTCCTGGAACCGGACGAGCCGCGCGATGTCCGACTGGGAGCCGGTCGCGGTCACCGGCCTGCCGTCCATCTCCGAGGGAGTCTTGAGCCCTTCGAACTCGAGGACCGTGGGCGCGATGTCGTAGTTCGAGACCAGCCCGGTGCGCCTGGTCGTCGCCGAGTGGAGCTGTCCGCCGGTGCTGTAGCCTTTGCCCGAGATGACCAGAGGCGTGAGCAGCTCGCCATCGAGGATCATCTTTCTGGTCGGGGTGGGAGTGCAGACGACGATGATATCTCTGGCCGGGTCGATCATCGACGCAAGGCGCCCCAGCGAGCTGTCGCACTCGCGCAGGGCGGCGTGCCTCGCGGCCGTCAGCCTGGATTCCGTGTAGAAGCCGGCCTGCTCGTCGACCCGCGACGTCTGCCCCATGTCGACCACCATCACGTCCGAGGTGGGAAGGGCCGCCTTCGCCTGTGCCTCGAGCCGCGCGAAGTCGGTGTGAAGGTCACCGGTGGTGGACGTGTCGCGGGTCAGCTCGTCGGACACGTTGCCCCGGCTCACCTTTCCACCGGCGGTCATCGCTATCGCTACGCTCTCGCGGTGGATGAACGAGGTCAGCGGGTACGACTGCTGTCCGGGAGTGGGCACGGCGGCCAGGCCGGACGGGGCCAGCTCCACCGGCGCCGGCTCCTGCTGAAGTGGTTTCTGCGGAACGCGGACGTCCTGTCCCGGCGGGACATCCAGCGGTGAGGACGGCAGTGTGGCGTCGGCGTTGCCGAGCACGGTGACCTTCTTGCCGTTCGCGGCAAGTGTCTGGCCCAGCAACCCGGGCTTGCTGCTGGCCTGGGGCACGTCCGACTTTGTCTTCATCTCCTCGATGAACAGGTTGACGACGCTTCTCACCGGCGCGGTCCTGCCCGTCCTGGAGTGATAGACGGAGCCCGCGGTCACGGTCCCGCCCTCGCTGGCCTTGAGGCGCTCGGTGGAGTTGAAGGCGAGCCCGATGTTCGGGCCGCCGATGGCCCTCCCTCCGGCGCCGATGATCAGGTAGCTGCCGAGCCCGTACTGGTCGTACTTCACGCGCGCGTTCATCAGGCTGATGGCGCCGCGCCCGGCCAGTTTCAGGATGTTCGGAGAATCCGCGGGGCTCAAGTCGTCGATGCCTATCCTGTCGATCACGACGATGACGACTTTGCCAGCGGGCGTCGACTGCTGCGCGGCCGCCGGCGAGCAGAACCCGGGCACCAGAGACAGGACGAGCAACATCAACAAGGCGGACGCCACGATGACGCCCATGCATTTGTGAGACGGCCACCTGCGGCATGCGCCCTCGGGCCCCGAAATGCCGGACAGGCTTGTTATGATGCAGTGATCCTTCAAGCGCTGTTTCCTGGTGATACAACCGACGGTAGATGCTCGGTTTATGATACCAGATGTCCGTCGCGCCCGAGCATGCCCGCCAGGTAAGCCTGGTGCGCCGGGGGTGTCATAGTGATTGTGTTATCCTTTGGCCACCGGCGCTCCCTTTTGAGCTCGGAGGTTTGGGTGGAGAGTGATGAACGCTACCTGGTCGTGGTGAACCCTGTAGGCAGGGGCGGCCACGCCCAGCGGCAGGGAATATGGCTTCTGAACAAACTCCGTAAAGCGGGCATCGAGCACGAGGCCCTCTTTACCGAGAAGGCCGGCCACGCCAAAGACCTCGTGGCCAACTGGATCGACGTCGTCGACGTGGTCGTTGCGGTCGGCGGAGACGGCACCGTCAACGAGGTCATCAACGGCATCATGAACTCCAAGGAGCCCGGCCGCAAACTGGCCGTCTTCCCCAGCGGAACCGCGGATGACTTCGCTCGCAACATGGGCATCCCGCTCGACCGCGACGACGCCCTCAAGACACTCATCGGCGACAGCGAGAGGACCATAGACCTCATGCGCGTCAACGACCGCTTCGCCGGGGTCACCCTGGGCATCGGGCTGGACGCCGAGATCGCCTACCGGAGTTATCAGAGCAAGCACCTGAGGTTGCTGGCCTACTGGTACCACGGCCTCTCCATGCTGTTCCGGCCGATGCCCCGCTCGAAGCTGGCCGTGACGGTTGCGGGCGAGCGCATGGAGCAGGACTTCCTGCTGGTCGTGGCGGGAAATGCAGGATCGTACGGCCGTTACATGAACATGCTTCCCGAGGCGGAGATGGACGACGGAGTCATCAACCTCGCGACCTTCGACATGATGAGCAAGGGCAAGGCCCTGCTCCTCTTTGCTCTCTCCACCGCGGGGAAGCACACCTGGGCGAGCCAGATGGACGAGTACGACACGCGCGAGATGGTGATCGAATGCCTCGACGACGTCTACGCGCAGTTCGATGGGGAGGTCCAGGTGCTGCCCAAGGGGGAGGTTCTCAAGATGACGGTGGAGCCTCAAGCCATAAGCGTTCGTGTGCCGCGGGCCAGGAAGGAGGGCTGAGTGGAGCGCTTTACCCAGGCGAGTTTCAAGAAGGAAGGGTCGCCGGTCGGCGAGCCGTCCGCGCTGGCCCAGAGCTACCTGGTCATATGCAACCCGGTCTCTCGCGGTGGCAACGCGATGAAGGAGGCCGTCTGGCTGTTGAAGCACCTGAGCAGGCTGGGGGTGCGCCACGAGGCGTTCTTCACCGACTACCCGGGGCATGCCCGCAAGATTGTGAAGCGCTGGATGGAAAGAGTGGACGTCGTGGTGGCCGTGGGCGGCGACGGCACGGTCAACGAGGTCGTCAACGGCATGATGGACGTCCCCGATCAGGACAAGACGTTCGCGGTCTTCCCCGCCGGCACCGCCGACGACTTCTGCCACAACGTGGGCATCGGAAGGGAGAGGGTCCCCGCGCTGGAGGTGCTGCTGACCGACCACGATCGCAGGATGGACCTGATAAAGCATAACGACAGCTTCGCCGCAGTGGGCTTCGGCATCGGAGTGGACGGTGAGATCGCCTACAAGACCCTGAGCCACAAGCGGGTGCGCCTCCCGGCGTACGTCGCGGTGGGGCTGCGGATCGTGTTCAAGGAGAGGTTCAGGAACTCCAACAAGCGCCTGCGCATCGATACAGGCGACACGGTCTTCGACGAAAAGTTCCTCATCGCCGTTTTTGGCAACGCGCCGCTGTACGCCCGCTTCGTGTGGTGGATGCCGGACGCGCGGATGGACGACGGTTTGATCGACATGTCCGCGCTGCGCCCGATATCTCCGATACCCGCATGGTACCTCCTGATGCGGAGCTCCAACCGCGAGTACAGGTCGGACAAGATACTGCGCGTGGCGAGCGAGGAGTTCACCATCGAACTGCTCGAGGAGGCCTACGTCCAGGTGGACGGTGAGGTCTACAAGTACAAGCAAGGCGAGGTTGTGCATCTGTCCGTCGCGCGGAAGGCGCTCCGGGTGCGGGTGCCCAGGCACGACAAGAACAAGGTCTGGAGCGACTAGAGAAAAACGCAAGTTTTGGGGTCAGACCCCTTAACTTGCGTTCTACGTTACCAGGCCGCTACGCAGCGCCCGCGCCACGGTCTCGGTCCGGTCGGACGTACCGAGCTTGTCAAATATGTGCGCCACGTGGGTCTTGACCGTCTGCTCGCTGATCCAGAGGGCTTTGGCGATCTCTTTGTTGGTCTTGCCCTCCGACAGAAGCTGCAGCACTTCCATCTCGCGGTTCGAGAGCCCGTAGTCCTTCGCCTTGTTCTGGGCGAGGGTGACGAACTCTTTGAGGAGCTGGGCGGTGGCGTCCGGATGGAGCAGGGCCTTGCCATCATTGACGGTCTGGATGGCGTTGACCAGCTCGTCGGAAGACGTGCTCTTGAGCATGTAACCCGTCGCGCCGGCTTTGATGGCCTCGTACACGTAGCCTTCCTGGTCCAGCATGGTGAGGATGACTATCTTGGCGTCCGGGTGCTTGTCGCGAATCTGCTTGGTCGCTTGAATGCCGTTCATGCCCGGCATGCTGATGTCCATAAGGATGACATCGGGCTTCACCTTCTCGACCATCTCGATTGCCTCCTCGCCCGAGCCCGCCTCCCCGACGACGTCGATCTCGTCCCCCTGGGCGAAGACCGCTTTGAGCCCTTCGCGCACCAGGTTGTGGTCGTCGACGATCATTACCTTAACCGGCATACTATCCCTCCACTATCTGTCTCAACGGGACATCGACCGATATCATCGTGCCTCTGTCCGCTTCCGACTTTATCTTCAGGTGCCCACCGAGGAGCTCGGTCCGCTCGCGCATGCTGGCGATGCCGAGGTTCCGCGGCCGGCCTCGCGTCCTCTGTGTGGAGAAACCACGCCCGTCATCCCGTATCGTGAGGAAGAGCTTCTGGGGAGTGGCCTCGATCTCGATCGTCACGTGCGTGGCGCTGGCGTGCTTCTCGATGTTGTTCAGGGCCTCCTGGACGATGCGGAAGATGTTTATCTGCGCGTCCCGGGTCAGCACCGGAGGGGTCTCCGGTTGCTGAAAGCTGTACTGGATGCCGTTCTGGAGGCCGAAGTTCTTGAGGTGGGTCTCGAGCGCTTTATAGAGGCCCATGTCGTCGAGCATCGGCGGCCTGAGGCCGAGCAGCAGGTCGCGCAGCTCCTTGATGTTGGTGTTGAGCTGCTCTTCCAGGACCTTGATGTCGGCGAGCAACTCCTCATCCGTGTCCGGCGACACCCGCTTCTCGATCGCCTGCAGCCTGTAGGAGATGCCCACCAGCGACTGGACCACGCTGTCGTGGATCTCAGCCGCCAGCCTTCGGCGCTCGGACTCCTGCGCCGTGATGGTCTGGTGCAGCAGCCGGCGATGGACAACCTCGTCCTCGCGCAGGTCCTCGTGCAGGCGCGCCCTCGCCACCGCCGTGGCGACCTGGTTGGCGATCGTGGCCAGCAGGTCTTCCTCGTCCAGCGATAGGTTCAACCCCGATTTCCCGGCCAGCACGATGGTCCCGAGATAGGTGTTCTGCTCGAACAGCGGCAGCACGTAACCGTCCTCGGCCTGCGTCGCGCCCGGGAAAATGGCGCCCAGTGGAAACTCCTCGAGGTCGCTGACCTTCGCCGGCCTGCGATTCGCCGCGAAAGTTTGCTTGAGCTTCTCGTCCGCCGACTTGGGGATCGTGCCCCGGCTGATGCTCTTGCCCTTGCTCGCCTGCCCCGCTGACTCCCTGAACGCGTAGACCTCCGGCTCCTCGTCCTAGCTCAGGATGAGAGCGCAGAATGGCATGTCGAAGTGAGCGGTCAGCTTGTCAGCGACTCCTTCCAACAGCTCGTCGAGGGCCGGCGCGGAGATGAGGATGTCCGAGATCTTGTGGATGGTCGAGAGCTGGAGCCTCTCGATGCTCTCGCGCCTCTCCCGAGCGACCTCCTCACGGGCCTGTGGCTTCAGCACGCTCTTGATCGCCTCTGTCAGAGCGACAGGGCTGAAGGGTTTGGTGATGTACTTGACCGCCCCGGCACCGAGCCCGCGCAACTGGTCGCGCTCGCCCACCTTCGCGGTCACCATCACAACAGGGACGTTCGCCGTCGCCGGGTTGGACTTGATGTGCTTGAGGATGTCCCATCCGCTTATCTTCGGGAGCATGACGTCCAGGACGACGCAGTCGGGGATGGCTTCCTCGATGCTCGAGATGGCCGTCGGCCCGTCGTGCACCTCGGTGACCTCCATGCCCTCGAGCTGAAGGTTTATCGATATGACTTTTGAGACGTCTCTTTCGTCTTCGACGACGAGAATCCGGGGTTTTTGCATCTGACCTCCGCTTGTCCCTGGTTGGGTTATCGGCATCTTCTGGCAAAAGTTTTAGCCAACCGGCACCCGATTGGGGGATGAAATCGAGTGGATTGCGCGGATGAGGGCCACAAAATGACCAATAGGGTGACTCACGCAGCGCCGGCGTCCCGCCGGCAGAAGCATACCAAGCGTTGAAGTTGGATTGCTGATCGCCGGCATGCGGAACGCGAGACAGGAAGACTGTATTGAGGGATCTCGCGCAAGCGTTCTATAATTGGAGCCGCACGGAGCGGGAATAGCTCAGTTGGTAGAGCGTCAGCTTCCCAAGCTGAAGGTCGCGGG
>DAIQAV010000105.1:0-8492 GCA_036781505.1 Candidatus Anoxymicrobiaceae bacterium
ACTAGTGATGCGTTTGGCGGGTTAGCGGCCTGGCTTGCCTGGTGCTGGAGGCTCGTAGCGCCAGACTCCTTGACCGTCTTCCACACCCCGAATATCGCCGGTGGTGAACAAGACCCCGCGGCCGATATCGTAGGCGATCGGACCGATCAATGACCCGTCAAGGGGTCCGCCGGTACTCGACCAGGTTGCGGCAGTGTCCGGCTTGACGCAGCGCCAGACGCCGCCTGGAGGATGCGGACCTAGCAGGCCACCTGCTTCGTAACCTCCCATATACAGGATGTCACGCACGGGATCGAGCCCGAGAGAGCTGACCGCATTGGGGCCGTTCCGGGATATTAGAATTCTTTCGATGGAGGTCCAGACCCGGGCGCCGCGCGGGTTAGCGCAGCGCCTCACACCGGTCCCCGGCGTTCCCACGTACAGGACGTCGCGCTTCGAGTCGTAGGCCAGGGCGCTGGCGGAGGTGCCGCTGAAATCCTCCGGCGAGTTGAGCGTCGTGGTGATGTTGTGCCAGTGAAGGTCGGCGTCGAGGGTTGAGGCCCACAGGACCCCCGTGGTCCCCGCGAACAGGGTGTGGCTCGCGTTGTCGTAGATGAGCGAATCTATGCCGACCGACTTCAGCTCACCACCGGCGTCCGACCAGCTGGCGGCGGAATCCGGCCGCGAGCAACGCCATACGCCTGCGGCTGCAGCGTAAAGCGTGTTTTGTGAACGATCATAGGCCATATCAACGAACGCGGATGGGCTGTGGGTGTCGACCCAGTTGGGGGAAGTGCCCGGGTTCTTGGAGCGCCACACGCCGCCCTTATAGTCACTGGAAACCGTGTCTTTCACTCCACCCGAGACGTACAGGATGCTCCGGGCCGGGTCGTAAGCGAGGCTCACCACGGTGTCGAAGAGGCGGTTGCCCGCATAAGACCAGTGTGGGGATGTGCTGGCCTTGGTGCATCGCCAGAGGCCTTCGCCCTCCGTTCCGGCATACAGTATGTCGTGGGTTGGATCGTACACGAAGCAGGTCACGACGGATTTTACACCGACCTGATCTCCGCCGGTGTCGGACCACGCCGCCTTCGGATTGCAGCCGGCCGCGCAGAGCAACATCGCCGAGGCGAGAACAACGATGAGCATTGCCGCAAAGGCCCCGGTTTTTCCTGAGGATCTATGTGATGAGCGGGACAGGGAGTTCTTGATGTGTGTTGCCATACAGCAGATATCCTCCCCCAATTGGTTACCTGTAGCTATAACGGATAATGCAACACAAGGGGTCTGACCCTTCTTGTTGCACAAAACGCAAGTTGAGGGGTCTGACCCCCGCGAAGCCACATATCAACCATCATCGATTTCACGCCAACATTCATTCCTACTAGTCAGCAGTCATCTTAGATTTTCTTTTTATTGTTGGGGGGGAGTCCTACGGGGGCGGGGTGACCCTTTTCTGCAGCCTCCACAGCCGGCACGGAGCATAGACAGTCAACGCCCCTGAACCCGGCGAGGATAAGCCAGGAAAAGGGTTACCCCGCCCCCTCCCATTAACGCCTACAGATACAACGCCAACGAGTTACAGCAGGATCTCCTCCAGCTTCTTGCGCGGCCTCGCCGCCGGCTTCTGGTCAGGGTATCCCAGCGTCAGCAGGTTGACGATCACCATCCCCTCGGGCAGGTCCAGTATCTCGCTTACCGCGGGCGGGTCGAACGCCCTCACCCAGCAGGTCCCCAGCCCCAGCGACTGGGCCTCGAGTATCATGTGCTCGACGGCGATGGTCACGTTCATGGTGCCGTTTATGACCACGCGCTCGGGGTCGAAGTCCTTGTCCTTGTTGCCGCGCACGGAGCGCAGCACCATCTCCAGGCTGGGTCGCACGCCGCGCAGGACCAGCTTCAGAGTCTGCCTTCCCCTTTCCTTGAAGGCCGAGAAATCCAGGCAGCAGGCGATGACCACCGGCGCCTCCTCGACGAACCTCTGCCCGTAGGCCACGTCCCTTATGCGCTTGCGCACGGCGGGGTCCGTGACGACCTTGAACCTCCACGACTGGGTGTTCGACGTCGAGGGCGCGATGCGCGCCGCCTCCAGCACTTTGTCCAGCAAGTCGTCGGGGACCGGTTTCTTCTTGTATTTCCTGATGCTGCGCCTGCCCTCGATAGCCTCCAAAACATCCATCTGGTAACCTCCTATTGGCGCCGCGCCTCGCGGCCTGTTTCACCGTTAGATTATATCGAAGGCAGCAACGTAAGCCGAAAGGAATCGTTTGAGCCGTCTCAACAGGAAGCTCCTGCGCGACCTCGTGACCCACTGGGCCCAGGTCGGAGCGATAGTCGCGGTGGTCGCGCTGGGAATAATAATGTTCACCGGGCCGCTGCTCGCCACGCGCGACCTGGAGAACTCGGTTCACGACATCTACAAGCGCACATCGTACGAAGATTTCTCGGTGACCGCGCAGAACGCTCCGGCGAGCTCGGCCGCCCATGTCGGTGCCCTGCCCAACGTCAGCGCCGCCGAAGGCCGCATCGTGCGCGAGGCGCAGGGTAGCATCAGGGCCGACAGGCTGACCCTGCGCGTCGTCTCGGTGCCCGACGTCGGGCGCCCGACCGTCAACGGCGTCATCATCGACAGCGGGACGGATTTGCCGGCCGGAAGCGGATACTGCCTGCTGGAGCGCCACGCCGCCGAGGCGCTGCACGTCACGCCGGGCGCCACCGTCCGGGTAAAGCGCGACAGCGGCGAGGTGCCGTTCCGCGTGTCGGGGGTGGCGGTCAGCCCCGAGTATCTGCGGTTGGTCCGCAGCCGCGCCGAGTACGTCACCGACCCGGCCCAGTTCGGCGTCATCTTCATGCGCTACTCGGACGCCGCCACGCTCTTCGGGATCAACGGCAAGATCGACGAGGTGGTCGCGCTCGTCCACGACCAGAAGAAACTCGACGCCACCATGGATGCCGCCGGCCACGTGATGGCCCCCTACGGCGTCACCGGCCTGACGTCCGGCACCAACGAGCCCGGTGCGATGACGCTCGACCTGGAGCTCAAGGACATCGGCCGCATCGCGCTGTTCTTCTCGCTGCTGCTGCTGGCGGTCGCCTCACTGGCGGTCTACATAACCATGACCCAGATCGTCTTCTCCCAGCAGAGGGAGATCGGGGTCACCAGGGCGCTGGGCTACGAGCGCGGGATCATCTCCGAGCACTACATCGGCTACGGGGTCGTGCTGGGGGTGCTGGGCGGAGCCATCGGGGTGCTCGCCGGCTACTTCCTCTCGCGGGTATACGCCCACATCTATGCGAACGTCTTCGGCCTCCCGCTGATCAAGACCGGGCTCAACGCGGTCATAGTGCTGGCCGGCGTGGGGGCGGGGCTTCTCTTCGCGATACTCGGGGCGGTGATCCCGGCGCGGCACGCGGTGCGGATGAAGCCGGCCGACGCGATGCGGACAGAGGCGGGAGTCACCCTGGCGCCGGCGCGGCCCGTGCGCGCCTCCCGGATGCACGAGAGGCTGGGGACCTCGTCCTGGCTGCGGATATCGTTCCGCAACCTGGGCAGGAACAGGCGCCGCACCATCCTGACCCTCCTGGGCGTCATCGGCACCATCGCCTTGATGATCACCGCCAGCGGCGGCAAGGACTCGGTGGACTTCGCGGTGAGCAAGTACCTGCACGGCGTCCTGAAGTGGGACGTAGCCGCGGCCTGGCCGCAGCCGATAGGCCGCGACATGCTGGCAAAGGTGAAGGCGATCGACGGCGTCGCCGTCGCCGAGCCGTTCATCGACGTGCCCGCGCGAGTGCTCGCCGGAGGTAAGTCCTCGGACGTGCAGATGCAGGCGTTCCAGGAGGGATCGACGATGCACGGGCTCTACCCGACGGCCGGTTCGGCTCGAACGCCCGGCCCCGCGCAGGTCCTGCTCAACAACGGCATCACCACCAAGCTCCCGGTGAAGAAAGGGAGCATCGTCACGATAAGCACGCAGGTCGGCTCGATCCCGTTCAGGGTGGCGGGATTCGTCGCCGAGCCGTTCGGCGGCATCTGCTACGTGAACCTCGCCTACGTCCAGGCCCTTGCCACACGCCTCAACGGCCAGCCCGACCAGTTCAACGGGGTGGTGATGAGGCTGAAGCCGGGGCACTCCGAGACGGCCGTGGCCAACCAGGTGCGCGACCTGCCCGAGGTGGCTCAAGTCATCACCAAGGGCGGCATATTGCGGATATTCGACGAGCTGGTGGGCGCGATAAAGGCGCTGTTCATAATCTTCTACGTCATGGCGTTCGCGATGGGCTTCGCCATCATCTTCTCGATGATCACGGTCAACCTGCTCGAGCGGGGGAGGGAGATCGCCACGATACGGACGCTGGGCGCGGGGAGAGGGATGATCTTCTCTTTCCTGACGGTGGAGACCGCGACGGTGGTGGTGGCCGCGCTCATCCCGGGCATCCTTTTAGGGCGCGTGCTGGAGTGGGTGGTCATCGACAAGCTGCTGACCTCGGACAGGCTGGCGCCGGACACGGTCATCTCGTGGGTGACGATCCTGTTCGTGGTGGTCGCGGCGCTGGCGGTGATGCTCATATCGGAGCTGCCGTCGGTGCGAAGGCTGTGGCACCTGGACCTGGCGAGGATGACCAAGGAGCGGGCGGACTGAGCCTGAGTGCCTCGCTCCATAAATCCGCTCGCATTCGATCAGCTGATCGGGCTGTCCTGGGGAAGCTCGAACCCGAAGGTCGCCCCGGAACCTTTGCGGCTCTCCACCCACATGCGCCCCCCGTGTGCCTCGACGATCCCCCTGGATATCGCCAGGCCCAGCCCCACGCCCTGGTTGCCGTCGGGCGAGCCCACCGAGAAGAACTTGTCGAAGACCTGCTGGTGGATGCTGGGCGGGATCCCGGGCCCCGAGTCGGTGACCGTGCAGATGACGCGGCTGGGCGTGCCGTCGATTCTGATGATGACTGCGCCCTCCGGGGTGAACTTGAGGGCGTTGTCGAGCAGGTTGGTCAGCACCTGCTCGATCCTGCGCGAGTCGCAGAGGACCTTCTGGGCCGAGTCGGTGTGCTCGAGCTCCAGCTCGACCCCCTTGGCCTGGAACCGGGGCAGGTAGAGCTCCATGACCCGACCGGCCAGCTCAACCGCGTCCACCGGGCGCAGCTCCAGCTTGAGCTGTCCCGACTCAATCCTGGTGATGTCCAGCAGGTCGTCCACCAGGTTGCCGAGCCTGTGCATCCCGCGCTCGACTATGCCGATGAGGTCGTTACGCTGCTGAGCCGTGGCCTCGTCGCCCAGGGCCTTCAAGGCGACCAGCCCGCTCTCGACCGCGGCGATCGGCGAGCGCAGCTCGTGAGAGACGATCCCCACGAACTCAGTCTTGAGGCGGTCCATCTCGCGCAGGCTCTCGTTCGCCTGCTCCAGGCGGCCGATCGTCTGGCGGATGAATACCTCGTACTGCTTTTTCTCGCTGATGTCCTCGACCCGGGCCCAGGTCCCCAGGACCTCTCCCGCGTCGTCGGTCACTGTCCACGACATCAGGCTTATCGGGATGACTGAGCCGTCCTTGCGCAGGTACTGCTTCTCGTAGAGGTCGGAATGGCCCGACTTCAAGAGCTGTTTCTCGATGACCTCGCGGTCCACCGAGTGCCACTCCCTGGGCGTGATGTCCCAGAGGCTGAGCCCCAACAGCTCGTCGCTGTCGTAGCCGAGCATTTCGGCGAAGGACTGGTTGCAGTCAAGGATGGTCCCCGACGAGTCCGCGTAGACGATGCCGTCGAAGGAGGACTCGAACAGGTTGCGGTACTTCTCCTCGGACTCCTCGACCATCTTCCTCATGTCGACCTCTTCGGTGACGTCGAGAGAGAGGATCGCCATCCTTACCACCTCGCCGCTATCGTCGAACACGGGCGAGACGGTGTGGCGGTAGTGCTTGCCCTGGTGGGTGATCACGTACTGGATCATCTTTTTGTCGGAGGCGACCGTGTCGCGAAGGTCCTTGAAGGAAACGGGGACCTCCAGAGCGCCCAGCTCCGAGATCGATTTGTCGACGAGTGCTTCAGGCGTGGTGCCCAACAGGCTGGCGGTCCTGTCGTTCACCGCCATGATGTTGCCGTGCATGTCGACCAGCGCGGCCGGAGCGATCGCCGCGTTCAAGAGCGCCTGCTCGTTTCCGCGCACGTCTTTCAACTCTTGTTCCGCCTCCGCGCGGGCCGACTCGGCCTCCCGCAACCGCACGATCGAGACGCGGGCGAACTCGTAGGCGAACAGCGTGACCAGTCCCACCAGGACCACGGCCACCGCCGCGATGAGTATCGGGACCAGCTTGCTGCCTTCGCCGTACGATGCGTCGATGGCCGCGCCGGACGCGATCATCGCAACGCTGAGGAGGTAAACGCCGACCGCCAGGACCTTGATCCGCGCCAGGACCCGCTGCTCGGCCAGAACTCTATTCTGGGGACTGCCAACCACTTGCCGTTTCACAAGAAGAAAATACCATAGCGGGACGTTTTCTTCGAGGAGCCATGCCACTTGCGCGTGGTTGCAACTCGTCCGCTAGCGATATACTTACCCGAGGGGACGGACCGAGCCCCCTGCCAGGATCTGACCGGAACGGAGTTCACTTGAGCGATATCGACGACGGCCGGCCTCCGGCACCCGTCCCACCAGGGCGGCAGGGGCTTCAGCCGCCGCCGCCGCAACCTCCAGCCGCGACTCAGCCACCCGTGCCTGCTCAGGCGCCGGCTGCCCAGCAGCCACCTTCCGCGCAGCAGCAGCCACCCGCGGGCCAGGCGCCGCAGTCACCCGTCGTTCAGCAGCAGCCACCGGCTGCCGCGGTGGCGTACGAGGCGCCCCGCAGGGTCAAGCCATGGATGATAGTGCTGGGGATCGGGCTCATACTCGTGGTCCTGGGCTTCCTCGTCATCAAGACGAGCACCGGAGGGGTCGTCTACCAGCGGGTCTCGTTTACCACCGAGGGGTTCGACCAGAACCCTATCACTATCTCGGGCCTCCTGATAAAGCCGTCCGGGCAGATCGCCGGCAAGGTCCCCGGAGTCGTCTTCGCCAACGGGTTCACCGGCTGCAAGGAGTGGTACGTGCAGATGACCCGGGAGATGGCCAAGGAGGGGCTGGTCGTCCTCTCGATAGACCTGCGGGGCCACGGGCGTTCAGGCGGCGCGTCCGCGATGGGCAGCGACGAGGCGAACGACATGCTCGCCGCGGGCGCCTGGATGCGCAAGAAAGTGCCCGAGGTGGACGCCGCCGACATCACCGCCATGGGGCATTCGCTCGGCGGGGTGACCGCGACGCGCGCCGGCGTGGTGCAGCAGGATAAGACGTTCTCCTCGGTGGTGGCCGTCTGGTGCTGGACCAACTGGAAGGACGTCATGACCGACATGATGGGTCCGATCGACGCGTTCGTGGGCAGGTCGTGGCTCTTTACGGTCTTCGCCCCCAAGCTGGATATCAACGCGCCGGACAACGACGCGCGCTTCAACATGGTCAACATGGTCAATGACACCAAGCCTCCGAACTACCTGCTGGAGGTCGGCAGCGTCGACGAGATGGTCAGTGTCGACCGAGAGGACCAGATAATCGAGAAGGCGACCGCGAGCGCCCGGCGGGTCGGCCCGGAGCCGAAGGTCAAGGAGAGCGTGACCTACGGGAGTTTCGCGGACGGCACCGCCCGCAGGCTGGTCGTGACCAACGATGACCACTTGAGCGAGCTCGTGAGCGGCGCGATCACGGTGCAGGCGGTCGACTGGATCAAGCAGAGCGCGGGGATGCCCGCGGCCGTGAGCCCGAAGGCGCCGTTCCTGGTGACGAGGGTGTTGGGCCTTCTGGTGCTGGGGATCGGCGTCCTGCTGCTCGTCATCGGCGCGCTTTCGCTGACGCGCCACCGCCTGTTCCCCGAGGGCGGCGAGATTGTGGTGGAGCCGGTCTTCGACGGCCCATCGACCAGGGGCTACCTCGACGTCCTGATCTACGCTTTGCCCGTCCTGGCGGCGTCGCTGCTGGCGATGCCTCTGGCGAAGCTGTTCGGGATGACATCTTTGGCGCCTTACATGGTCATCAACGAGACGGGGATCTTCAACCTGGCGAGGACTCTGCTCCTTCTGCCGCTCCTCGTGGCCCTGCTGGTGTTCGTGGCATTGAGAGCATCGGCTGCCGGCAAACTGGGGCCGAAGATGCGCGAGGGAGCAGCCAGGTGGGTCAGGAGCGCCGGCTACGGGCTCATCCCCGTGGTTCTGACAGTCGTGGTGCTGGCGGTCATCGGCGGGCCGCTGCTACTTCCCAGGGTCTTTCCGATGATGCCTGCGTTCTTCATCCTGGGGATCGTGGTGATCGGCGGCGCGTTCTGGCTCGAGGACTACCTCTTCTACAAGCTCGCCTACTCCGCGCTGAAGGCGCCCGATGGCGAGACGAGCCAGTGGAAGGTGCTGCTGGTGAGGACGGTCGTCCTGGACCTGGTGCTCATTTTCGCTCTGCTGCCCCTGATGAACGGGCTGGGGGTCTCGATCCACCTGTATAT
>DAIQAV010000106.1:0-8477 GCA_036781505.1 Candidatus Anoxymicrobiaceae bacterium
GTCGGGGTGTAGCGCAGCCAGGTTAGCGCGCAGCGTTCGGGACGCTGAGGTCGTCGGTTCGAATCCGACCACCCCGACCATCCTTTGAACAATTCAACAACAACCCCACGTGGTCGGATTCGAACCGACGACCCAGGCCACCTCTCAAGGAGAAGCACCAATGATCGAGATAGACAAAGACAAATGCACCAGTTGCAGCAAGTGTTTCGAGGTGTGCCCGAGCGGGATAATCGAATCCGAGCGGGTCGACGGCAAGCGGCGCGTGTACGTGGCCCAGCCGGACTGGTGCAACCTGTGCGGGCACTGCATGGCGGTGTGCGAGCCGCGCGCCATCTCACACAACTTGCTGTCGTACGACGACTTCGAGGAACTCGGAGAGCTCGACGTCTCGGCGGACTCGATGAAGAGGCTGCTCCTTGCGCGCCGCTCCGTGAGGCGCTACAAGCCAGAGCCGGTGCCTGACGATGCCGTGGCCGAGCTGATCGAGGTCGCCACCCACGCGGGCACTGGCGGCAACAACCAGTCCGTGGGCTTCCTGGTCATCAGGGACGCTGCCTTGATCCAGCGGCTGGAGGACGCGGTGCTGGACGTAATGTGGAACTCCGGGGTCAAGTTCATGGGCAACAAGACGGTCATGTCAGCGCTGCGGCTCGTCGCGGGCTCCGGGACGGCCGAGCAGATGGCGAGGTACTACACGATGTTCAAGACGATGAAGGACCGCGGCCAACTCCAGGGCTCGATGTTCCGCAACGCGCCGGCGCTGGTGGTAGCCTACGACAAGAAGTCCAACCGCATGGCCGCGCTCGACTGCGCCATCGCAATGCGCAACGTCGAGGTGATGGCGATGACCATGGGGCTCGGCACCTGCTGGTCCGGGTTCCTGGTAGGGGCTGACAAGATGAGGCCCAAGCCCATCAACGGGATGCTAGGGCTCGCCGACGACGAACGTATCCATGGCGCGCTCATGCTCGGCTACCCGAAGTACACATATAACGTGAAGCTTCCCAGGAAGGCGCGCGCGGTCACTTACCTGTGAGCCGCGCCGCGTCGGGCTCGCCCGAACCGCCGACTACCTCTCGGTCACCTGGCCGGTGCCCTCGCCGTGAAGTTCGTCGCCCACGTGGAGCCCGAAGCGGTAGGCCTCGGCCATCACACCTTCGGCCAGCGGGCCTTTCATCGATGTGACACCGGCTTTGTAGGGGGGAACGACCGGTATGAGTCCCTTGCTGAGCAGCAGGTCGTTGATCAGTTCGGCGGCCTGCGGTTCTCCTTTTCCGACATTCTTGTAGTCCCCGGTGCTGAAGGCCGCGAAGGGCTTACCCCGCCACGATTCATCGATCTCGCGCTTCACGAAACGGATGACCTCGGAGGGCAGCTTTCCCAGCTTCGTCGGGGCGCCGATGATCATGAACTCCATCTCCTCGGGGAGGCGCGTCCCCGCCTCCAGCAAGGCGACCTCGTGCTCCTGCTCGATGAGACCTTTGATGATCATCTCCGCGACCGGCCTCAAGTGCCCCCACTTGCCGTAGTAGACTATCGCACCCTTCACGTAGGCCTCCTCGAGATGAAAGCGATCAGGCTTCTCTCTTTGATTCGATAAACACCGAGCACGAATCCTCTCTCGCCAGATATAGTATGAACGCTGGAAATGGGAAAGAACACTGGCAATAGAGACACCGGCTGTTCTAACCGGCAGGATGCCGCGTGAGGAGGGACTTCGACAATGGAGTACAAGGACGTCATCAAGACGCTCAAGTTGATGGGCAACCCGGATAACGTCGCGGGGATGGCCCGCTTCGGCATCAGTTCCGCCAACACGCTCGGCATCTCGATGCCTGAGCTGCGCAAGCTCGGCAAGAGCATCGGCAAGGACCATGAGCTCGCGCTGAAACTGTTCGACTCGGGCATCCACGAGGCACGCATCCTGGCGACACTTGTCGCCGACCCGGCCGCGTTCACCGAGAAGCAGGCCGAGTCCTGGGCTGTCGAGCTCGACTCCTGGGACGTCTGCGACCAGTTCTGCATGGGCCTGATGTGGCGCACGCCATACGCCTACGAGAAATGCTACCAGTGGAGCGAGCGGGACGAGGAGTTCGTCAAGCGCGCGGGTTTCGCCCTGATGGCCAAGCTAGCCTGGAGCGACAAGAAGGCGACGGACCAGGCCATCGCGAGTTTCCTTCCCGTCATCGAGAGAGAGGCGACCGACGAGCGCAACTTCGTGAAGAAAGCCGTGAACTGGGCTCTGCGGCAGATCGGCAAGCGCAACCTCGCGCTCAACGCGAAAGCGATCGAGACGTCGAGGCGCCTGGCCGCGTCGGACTCGAGATCCGCGAGGTGGATCGCATCCGACGCGTTGCGCGAGCTCGAGAGTGAGGCGGTCCGGGAGCGCCTGCGGAAAGGGCCCTGACGTTGGATACCATCGGGCGCGAAGACTTCGGCTTCGGCCTGCCGTTTCCCCACCGGCGCCTGACCCCAGTCGTGCAGTTTGCATGATTTGCTGCCTCTGCGGCGAATACGAGACATCGAGTCGGCAGGAACGAGACAGAGGCGGGTATGGATATGGCAACAGCGACTATTTTTAAGAAGCCGGTCACCCACAGGATGACCCTGACCCCGGTGCCTCCATTCGACTTCGACCTCTCCGCTTCGATCTTCTCGCGGGGCGACCCTCAGTTCCGCACCTACGACGACGGTGTGTTCAAGCAGGCCCTCCGCCTCAACGATGCAGCGGTCCTGTTGAAGATAACCTCGGCGGGCACCACCGACGAGCCCCGGCTCAAGGTGGAGCTGACCTCACCGTTGGAGCTGACCCGTAAGGAACTGCAGGACGCCCGCCGGCTGATCACCAGGATGTTCAACCTGGACATGGACCTGCGACCGTTTTACAGGGCGGTCAAGGGCGACCCGGTCATGTCCCGGCTGGTGAAGAACCTCTACGGCTTGAAGAGCCCGGTGACCCCCACCGTGTTCGAGGCGCTCATCGACTCGATCGTAGAGCAGCAGATCTCGCTCATCGCGGCCCGCAGCATGCAGGTGAAGCTCATCAGGAAGTTCGGCGAGGAGCTCCTTGTCGCCGGCGAGACTTATTACCTCTTCCCGACCCCGGACACGCTTGCTTCGGCAAGCCTGCGCGGGTTGCAGGAATGCGGGCTCTCGGGAAGAAAAGCGGAGTACATAAAGGGCATATCGATGCTTGTGTCGACCGGGCAGCTTGACCTCGACGAGTTCGAGTCGTACGACGACATAGACGAGATACGCGAGGAGCTCAAGGCGATCCGCGGCATCGGCGACTGGACCGCCGAGATGACCATGATCCGCGGCCTGCACAAGATGGACTCGATACCGGCCGACGACATCGGGCTTCAGGCCAAGCTGGCGTACTTCTACCGCAAGGAGGGACGCGCCACCAGCGAGGACCTGCTGCAGGTGGCCCAGAAATGGGGCCAGTATCGAGGGCTGGGCGGGTTCTACATGATAGTTGCCCACCACGTGGGGCTGGAGCCCGAGCCTTCCTGGCCGGGAGTATGGGAGGAGCTCTACAGAGCGAGCGCATCACGCGGCCGCAAGGCCGCCAGTCGGGGGCACAAGCCGCGCCAGGGGTCGTCCGGCTCCAGGAGAACCGGGCCGAAGCGTTAGAATAGGACAAGGGGGCATCGCCGTGACAGCGCAAGCGAAAGGCGGGACGCAAGTGGCATCGAAGTGCGAATACCTGGACGAGTTCGTAAGCCACGCCAAGAAGAGCATCCGCGAGAAGCTCAAGGCCAAGTTCACGCAGATGAGCCTCGACAGGGGCCAGTTCATCTTCTTCGAGGGCGACGACGCGGCCGCGCTCTACCTGGTCGAGTCCGGCGTCATCGAGGCGAACGTCATCCACGGTGACGGCAAGGTGTACATCTTCCACTTTATATTCCCCGGCGACATCTTCGGGGAGGGTGTGGTCTACGGGCAGCAGTACTACTTGTTCTCCGCGGTCGCCCGCAAAGAGGCGACCGTGTGGAAGATCGCCAAGGATGACCTGATCCCTCTGCTCGGGTCCGACACCGACATGGAGAGGCACATCCTGCGCCTGGTGGGCAAGGAGCTGGACAGCTCCTACATCAAGGCGCGCTGCATCGCCGGCGAGCGGGTCGAGCGGCGGGTCGCTTGCATCCTCCTCAAGACGATGGACGAGAGCGCCGGCATCCCCGGTTGCGCCGAGCGGATGGACACCCCTCTCACCAACCGCGACATCTCCGGCCTGATCGGCTCCACCGAGGAGACGGTCTCGCGCGTGATGAGCCGTCTCAAAAAAGAGGGCATGGTAGGCACAAAGGACAAGCAGCTCAAAGTGCTGGACAGGGACGCGCTGGTCTCGTACTTCGAGTCGATGTGACCCGGCAGACGGGTTGGAGGTATTGATGGCTGAGGCATACCTGGATCACTACGCGGCTACCCCTGTGCTGGCGGAGGTCGCCGACGCGATGCGCCCTTATCTCACCGAGGATTTCGGCAACCCCTCGTCCCTGCACCAACGGGGCGACACGGCGCGGGAAGCGCTCTACGCCGCCCGCGAGCAGGTTGCCGCGCTGATCGGGGCCCAGCCCGAGGAGATCACATTCGTCTCCGGGGGCACCGAGGCCAACAACACCGCGGTCAAAGGGGTCAGCTGGGCCGCCAGGCGCAAGGGAAACCACCTGGTGGTCTCGTCCGTCGAGCACTTCTCGGTGCTGAACGCCGCGCGCACCATGACCAAGTTCGATTTCGAGATGACCGAGGTCGGGGTCGACGATTACGGGATGGTGGACCCGGAGGATGTCCGCGCGGCCATCCGTGACGACACCGTTCTGGTGTCGGTGATGGCCGCCAACGGCGAGATCGGCACGGTACAGAGGACGGCCGACATCGCCGCGGTCGCCCGCGAGAAAGGCGTGCCGTTCCACACTGACGCGGTCGCCGCCGCCGGATACATCCCCCTGAACGTGGCCGACCTCGGGGTCGACGCGATGTCCATCGCCTCCGACCTGCTGTACGGACCCAAGGGCGCCGGCGCTCTATGGGTGCGCAAGGGGCTTCGCCTGCTGCCCCTGCTCGACGGCGGCATCCAGGAGGACGGGCGCCGCGGAGGCACCGAGAACATGCCGGGAATAGTGGGCATGGGGAAGGCCGCCGAGCTCGCGGCGCGCGACCTGGCCTCGAGGGCCGAGGGGCTCACGGCGCTGCGCGACCGGCTCATCAAGGGCCTGATGGAGGCGATACCACGGCTGAGGCTCACCGGGCACCCGTCCGTCAGGCTCCCCTGGAACGCGAGCTTCCTGGTCGAGTTCATAGAGGGCGAGAGCATGCTGCTCTTCCTCGATCAGAAAGGCATCTCGGTCTCCAGCGGCTCGGCCTGCACGTCGCGCGCCCTCAAAGGCTCGCACGTCCTGACCGCATGCGACGTACCAGCGGAGATGGCTTCCGGTTCGATCCTCTTCTCTCTGGGCATCGAGAACACGCCTGAAGATATAGACTATGTGCTGGAGAGTCTGCCCCCCATCGTAGAGAGGCTGCGGCAGATGTCTCCCTTATACGCGAAGTACCTCAAAGAGGGGGGTGGTTGAGATAGCGCAATACAGCGACACCGTGATGGAACACTTCATGAACCCGCGCAACGTCGGTGAGATAGAAGACGCGGACGGGATCGGTGAGGTGGGTAACCCGGTCTGCGGCGACATGATGACTTTCTACATCAAGGTTGACGACGGCCGGCTGAGCGACGTGAAGTTCAAGACCTTCGGCTGCGGGGCGGCCATCGCCGTCTCGAGCATGGTGAGCGAGATGGCAATGGGCAAGACCATAGATGAGGCCTTGAAGATCACCAGGGAGGACGTCGCCGATCAGCTCGGCGGGCTTCCCAAGCAGAAGATGCACTGCTCGAACCTGGGCGCCGACGCCCTGCACAAGGCGATCCAGGACTACCAGAGCAAGCAGAAGGAGAAGGAGGCGCAGCATGGATGAGACGCGCGAACAGAAGGTCGCATGCCGCTGCCCCTACTGCGAAGTGACCATCGAGCCGGAGAGCGCCATCTGCGTGGTGTGCCGGATGGTCATCATCGATTGCTCGAGCTGTGGCAAGCCGATGCGCCAGGACGCCGAGGTGTGCCCGAGCTGCGGCGAGGGGCGACGGACGTAGAGCGCCGGAGGCGCACAACGGGAGGAGCAAGAATAATTCGCCACCTCGTTTACTGGTCAGCCTCCGGCGGGGGGTGCCGACAATAAGAGGCCAACAAGAGGTCTGACCTCAAGACTTCAATTGGAGGACAAATTGGCCGAGCAGGAAAACATGACACTGATTGTGTTCTCGGGAGACCTCGACAAGGCGCTTGCCGCCTTCAACCTGGCCAACACCGGTGCATCCATGGGCATGAAGGTCGACATGTTCTTCACCTTCTGGGGCCTCTCGGTGATCGAGAAGGGCGGCCTCGAGAAGGGCAAGAAGAGCCCGATGCAGTACATGATGGGCCTGATGAACCGCGGGGGCGCCGACAGGCGCAAGCTCTCCAAGATGAACATGGGGGGCATGGGCACCCATACCATGAAGGGCCTCATGAAGCGGTTTCACATGCTTTCCCTGGCCGAGAGCATAGCGCTGGCCAAGGAGCAGGGGGTGCGCTTCCTGGCCTGCACGACCTCCATGGCCATCATGGGGCTCGAGGAGAAAGACTTCATCGACGCGGTCGACGAGTACGTGGGAGCGGCGACCTACCTGAGTCTGGCGACCGAGGCGAAGGTGAACCTGTTTATCTAGGGGTGGAGCATGCAAGTTGACAAGACGCTCGACTGCATCGGCCTTTACTGCCCGATGCCGATCGTGAAGACCGCCCAGGCCATGAACGGCCTCGAGCCGGGCCAGGTCCTCGAGGTCCTCGCGGACGACCCGGGGATCAAGAGCGACATGCCGGCGTGGGCGGGCAAGACGGGAAACGAGTTCCTCGGCTTCGAGGAAGAGAGCGGAGAGATCAAGGTCTACGTGCGCAAAGGTGGCGGCTAGGGGGAGGTAGGTCCGTTGGCAGACGAAACGACCGGTAACCTGCGCAAGGCGTATGAGGGCGAATCGAAGGCCGTGACCAGGCTGAAGATCTTCGCCGACAAAGCCGACGAGGAGGAGTACGACAGCGTCGCCAAGCTCTTCCGCGCGGTCGCGGACTCGGAGTCGATCCACGCCCGCAACTGCCTTCGACTGCTCAAGGAGATCAAGGACACCGAGACCAACCTTTCCGACTCTCTCGCCACCGAGCAGAAGATCGCGCAGGTGGGATACTCCTCCTTCATCGCCCAGGCGGAGGCCGAGGAGAACAACGTGGCGACCCAGATGTTCACCTGGGCGCGCGACGTCGAGGAGCAGCACGAGAAACTCTACGCGTTTGCGCTCGAGCACCTGCTCGCCGAGGAGGAGCCGACCTACTACGTGTGCGACGTGTGCGGGTACGTGGCCGACGGCACGGTCCCGGACAAGTGCCCCGTCTGCGGCAGCCCGGCGAAGGTCTTCTACGAGGTGACCTGCAAGTACGACTGAGCGCGGCCGCGGCTGACAAAACGCAAGAAAGGGGTCTGACCCCTTTTTTGCGTTTTTGAGTTCTGCCCCTTTTTGCCGACTAGAACGTATAATGTAGAAAACCGCCGGCGAGAAAGGCAGGCTTTCTATTACATGGTAGGACGTATACTCAATTCCCGATACGAGCTCGAGCAGCTCATAGGCACCGGGGGAATGGCCGACGTCTACCGCGCTCGCGACAACCTGCTGGGTCGCACGGTGGCAGTGAAGATCCTTCACCCGCAGTTCGCCAAGGACCCCGTCTTCATCGAGCGGTTCAGGCAGGAAGCTCAGGCCGCGGCGAACCTGAACCAGTCCAACATAGTCAATGTCTTCGACTGGGGCATCGAGGACAGCACCTACTACATCGTGATGGAGTACGTGCAGGGCCGCGACCTCAAGTCGATAATCGTCCAGGGCGGGCCTCTCATGCCCGAGCGCGCCGTGGAGATCGCGATGGCGATCTGCCTGGCGCTGGACGCGGCCTCCGCACGAGGGATAGTCCACCGCGACATCAAGCCGCAGAACATAATCGTCACCGGTGACGGCCAGATAAAGGTCATGGACTTCGGCATCGCCCGCACTGCGGGCGGCTCGGCCATGACCCAGACCGGCACCATCATGGGAACGGCGCAATACATCAGCCCCGAGCAGGCACAGGGGCGGGTCGCCGACCCGCGCTCCGATCTGTACTCGCTGGGGATCGTTCTCTACGAGATGCTGACGGGGAAAGTGCCGTTCAACGGCGAGAACCCGGTCGCCATCGCCTACAAGCACGTGCGGGAGGACCCCCTGGCGCCCTCCCTGATGAACCCCGACATCTCGCCGGAGCTCGAGGCTGTCGTCATGAAGGCGCTCGCCAAGAACCCGGAGAACCGCTACCAGAGCGCGATCGAGATGCGCTCCGACCTGGAGCGGTGCCTCG